>DATJGX010000024.1:0-23360 GCA_035494435.1 Patescibacteria group bacterium
ACCTGCGTATGAGCTACAAGCTGTACGTCGGAACCGGCGAGTTCACGATGAGCGTCGACGTCTTCAGGAAGCTACGCGACATCCGTCGCGTCCAGAAGATCTACGGCGATCTCAGCCCCGCGCAGTACCGCGCGCTTGTGCCCACGCGCCCGTCGAAGACGCGCATCGCGGCGCACTAACACCATTGGCGGCAGTAGCCGCCGGAAAAGTCCCCGGAGAAGTTCTCGATGAGAACCCACCTCACGCTGCGGACACTTCCGGCGGCCTTTTCTTTTGCTGTAGAGCTTGTGCGCGATGAACGTTGTAGAATTTGACCAAACCCTTGCATGAACACACATAAAGAGGTGATTATAAGGATATGTCTGAGCATGCCGATATTGTCCGCTTTCCTACCGCCATCGACGCTCACGCCCTGCCTGAACTTCCACAATATGCCACCGTCCTGCCGTTTCAGCATCCGTCTAGCGATGTAGTCAAGGGTTCCAAGCCCGAGCCGCACATTGAGTGTGCAGCGCAACGTTGTGAGCGAAAAGTGATTCTCATACCCGAGCCAGACACGCCTGCAGACTACGAGCTGCTCGAGCAAGCCAGAATCATTCCACTTCATCTCAGCGATCGCGTGCTTGGCTATATTGGCAGCGAAGCGGCACACGAAGCGCCCACCGTGGCGAGCGACCGATATCGTATGGTTGAAACACCCGAAGCAGAGCCGATCCTCTACGACGTATTCGCAGAGGCGGAACCATACGAGCATGTCGAAACCTTACCAGATGTCCTACTGTTCATATCGCATTACGTCCGAAACGGTGTTGCTTCGGGTGTCGAGCCCGAATCGGTACGTGATAATGCAATCGGGCTACTCTACGCGGCCATCGATGCGACAAACACCACGCCACTAATGCGCCATGCCTCTACCGATAGGCTCGTGCATGCCGCAACTGATGATAGTCATACACTGACGCGCCTGGGCTCAGCGCGCCATAGGAATACACAGACTTAGTCGGCGTTCACTTCTTTGTCGCGACGGCGAAGGCGCAGTCGCGAGCGTGATTCTGGCCGTGGAATATGTGACTCGACAATGTCATCGTAGAGCTGTATCAATGATTTGATTTGGCGTCGTTCACTGAAGTTTTTCGCCAGACGCTTACTTTGCTTGCCGTACTCACGTCGCATTTCATCGTCATCAAGCAACATCAAGATTTTTCGCGCCATATCTGTGGCGTTGTTTTTTGCGAACAAGGCGTTCTCGTGCTCAAGCGCGACTTCTGAAAGCTTCTGATCGATCAGCACAATTGGCAGTCCGGCGTGCGCCGCTTCATGTAGCACCCAACCTTGGGTATCTTTGAGCGACGGAAAGACAAACACGTCCATTGCCGCGTATACGACACCGAGTTGCTCGCGTGGGTATGCTCCAGTAAAGATGATATTGTCGGCCGCTTTTGACATGGCCGCTTTTTCTTCAAGGGTTTCTCGATACTCGAAATCCCCGACGAACATCAGCTTCGCATTCGGTCGGGTTTTAATAATTTTTTCAGCGGCATCGATAAGCATATCGAGATTTTTTTCAGCAGCGAGCCGGCCCACAAAGCCATATACTTCGTCGTGCGCTTCGATACCAAAACGATTTTTAAACGACTTGAGTTCTGCGCTAGAGGGCTTCGGCAAGGCATCGACACCATTGGGCATCAGTGTCACGTCGTAGCGATAATTTTCATGGTGTTGCCACGAGCAGAGTTGATCAACGCTTTTGCGACAGAGCGCAATAACCGCATCGGCTTTGCTATACAAAATCGTGATCGCGCGCTCGATGATATCTTGATTCCACTGGGTCACGCCTCGCCGAGGTCGGTAGAGTTTCAGGATTTCGCGTACGTCCTGGCCACCTAAGCGGACCGTGAATGGCAAGACGATACCGATCAGTGCCAGCACTCCCGGCAAAACGACAGGGTAGTGCTCCACGAATTCATACAAATCGGTCGAGTGCTGCATGACGAACGGCGTGTCATTCTTCCAGGCAGCCTGTACACCGACCAGACCGACTTGCGACGGCGTAAAGATATGGATAACATCAAGTTCTAAGTCTTTGATCTGCTGAACGACCCGCCTCGGAAAGAAGATGCTCGTGTCATAGTCGTCAAAGAAAGCGCCCTTGATACTCGGGAATCGAACGATGTGGTTGTCCTCGAACTCTAGATCGCTCGAGCGACGGATTGATTTGGCGGGGCAGAAGATAAAGACTTCGTGACCTTCTTCTTCGAGGCGTTTTTTCAGTGTCTCGACGACAAAAACGATACCGTTAATTGATGGCCGATAGGTGTCGGTAAATAATCCAATACGCATTATATATATCCGATTATATCATTCTTCAATCATCGAGGCACGAGCGGTAGATATCGACGAGCTGCCGAGCGATCGTTTTGCTATCGTAACGCTCAGCAAGCGCGGCCGCATGGTGGCGCATTTCATCGTAGTACGATGTGTCATCAACTAGTCGTGCGATCGCGTCAGGAAATGCACGCTCATCACACATTACCGCGTCGGGTCGAAATGTCTGGTCATAATCGGCGATATCGCGCAGCACGATTGGGTTGCCGGCAGCAGCAGCCTCGACGATCGCGATACCGAACGTCTCTTGCTCAGACGTCGAGACAAAGATGTCGCTGGCTACAAAATACTCACGTACGGCACTGAGCGGCACGACACCTGTGAATGTAACGTTCTCGGGTGCGGTATCGACAAGTTTCTGCATCGCACTATGATCAGCGGCGGTTTTGCCAAACGGCATGCCGCCGATCCAGATAAACCGAAGATTTGGAAACTCACTCGCGATACGCAAAAACGTGTCGACGCGTTTTCGAGGCTGAACTTGGCCATTACTCGTCACGACAACCTCGCCTACAGCGATACCGAGTTTCGTTCGAAGGGCCGCTCGCTCCACATCGGTCGAAGCATAGGCCGAGGTATCGATCATGTTATAGATAACTTCAATACGGCTTCGCACGCCAATTCGTTCGAGTTCGCGTTTCGTCGCGTCTGATACCGCAATCACGACCGCAGCGCGGTTATAGAACCATCTGAGGTATAACGTAGCAGCCCACAACCAGTACTTCGCGCCAACAAGGCTGCCGACAAACGACGCCGGCACGACATGCCCGGAAATGACTTTGCGCCCTGGGCGAAGCAGCTGCAGCAGCGAGTACGGACCGACTGTATGAATATGGCGGATGTCTGCGGGCGCAAATGAATTCGTTTGCACCTGGACATCATCGCAATGCTCGAGGCCCTTAACCGTTTCGACATATGCCGTATGCACGCCGTGGCCCTGCACCGTAAAGGCGCTTTCCGATATTTGTACGACTCGAAGTTGTTTCACGGTTTCCTCACCAGCACCGGAGCAATATGCCACGCCGACGCTAGGCCGGCAGCGGTGCGCTTTAGTTTTATCGCTTCTGGGGCAAGCTGCTCGCGCGCGGCAGTAGGCGAGAGTAGTTGCACATCGTCGATTGAGTCAAGTATGCGTGATTCAAGCTCGTATTTCCAGCCAGCTGTCGCTACGTCGTGACGCCTATACAGATGTCGGTAGGCTAGCGTCAAAGCCGGCACGACCGTAAATGCGATATTTTGCTCGGGAATCATTTGTCCGCGTATCGACCGAGCGGCATGCTTATCTGGTCGATATAGCAGACCGTCACGGTCGACAATTAAAAACTCATTGAATGCGCCGACCGCATTGATACCATTCAGCAGTCGAAACTCGAGTTGGCGAGCCAGTCGATACAACCCATGGCGGCGCAAGCCCTCGATAACCATGAAGTTGAACATAGGCCAGACCGTCTGCGAGCCATGATAGTCGATAGTGTCACCGAGCGGTTCGTTTGCGCCGAGACTGCGCGTGCGCAACCCGACCTGACTCAGAAAGTCGGCATGAAAGAGGCGCGACACGATCTCGGTGACGTAATGCTCACGCTCATCTTCGGCAAGATGTTGCCAGAAACTCGCATTGAGCGTCCATCCGGCCGTAATCATTTCTGAATCAAGCGCCGCAAGTTGCTCGTCGCGCATAAACAATCCAGGCGTGAATGAGCCAGTTTCACCGTCCCAGAAGCGGGCAAGGAGGGTTTGCTCGAGCCGTGAAGCCGCATGCCGCCAGTAGTGCAAATCAACACTTGTCGGCACCAGTGCTATCGCATCGTGCATGGCATCGAGCGCATAGACGTGCGCCTCGAGAAAACTATGCGGTTTCGACGTATCGGCTGGCGTACCATCCGCCCATGCATAGGCAGTCACCGAGTCGCAGAATGTCTGATAGGGTAACGAGAACCGGTTGGTTCGCGTCGTTTGAAACAAGCCGTCGCTATTGACCTGCGCCACGATCCAGTTGGCCGCCGCCTGTACCGATTCAGCAAGTGAAATCGTCGAACCGTCCCGCTGTGGAACTTGCCGCGCAAGCACCGACGAATCGATATGCGTCGCATATTTATGGACCAGTCGAATATATGTCGCTGTCGTGTCGGCTGCGAAGTAACTAAGTAGCTGACGATTTTGTACGCCCCACACACGGCTGGCAACCCACAGTCCGAATCGGTCATACCAGTGACCCTTCCAGGCGGTGAAATCTCGTAGCTCATGATGAATGCGACCCGGCTGCTCCTGTGTAGTCGTGTCGGTTTTGCAGCCCTGATGAGCCGCTAGCGTCGTAATCGTATCCCACACGGTCTGATGGTCGAAATCACTGACGAATTTAGCGCTCATGCCTGCATCGCGACCAAAGAGGGTGTGATTATAAAAACGCCCCAGGCTCGTGAATATACCCTGATGATCGCTACTGCGCAAGCCGCTGTACGCTGCAATGACGCCAGGTACGACTTCATCGAGCTTTTCTGATTCGCGAAGAAAATCCATTGTCTTTACTCTATCATTTTTTTGTCCAGACATGACGAAGGCCGCCGGTATCCGTATGCTTCGCAGCAATCGGAGCCCGAGCGGCCTTGCTTGTCAGTGGATGACGCTGAACGTCTTCGTGTCCCACTTCGGGTGAAAATCCGAAGCATGCAGCGGGCGGTTCATGTCGATAACGACACACACCACCCACAGCAGAACACCCGCCAGTGCGAGCGCACCGGCCCACCTGAAGTGGTACCAGAGCCCAGGCAGGCCGACGTAGAGCAGTCCGAACACCAGGAACGGGTAGGCCACGAAGTCGTGCGCCCACTTGGTCGGAGCGTTCAATGCCAGTGTCCAGTCGGTGCTCGCATAGGCCTGCATGTCCATCAGGTGGAAGCCGAATCCTGCGCAGAGCCCGATGGCCAAGCAGATCTGCATGTACCACTGGTGCTGGAAGAAGCTCTCAGCAGGCACGAACCGGTACGCGACCGATCCAAGACCCATTGCGAGCGGCAGCAGCATGGTATCCCCGAAGAGGAACGACCAGGCCTGCGTGCGGACGTCGAAGAGCTTGCCGAGGTCCGAGTACGCCAGTTCCGGGCCGACGCGAAGCACAGCCAGCAGCATCGGTGATGCTGCGATGCACAGAGCACCGGCTACGAGCCCCTGGCCGCGCGTGACGACAAGCGTCAGGCACAACACGTAGAGGTACATCGCCAGCGCACCCGCCAGTAGCACCTGTCTGGTGTCCATAGGATCACATCCAATCAACGACAAGGGGCGACGATCGCCCCAATTACGATGAATTACGACGAAAATCGAATATAATTATAGCATACTTTTATGTATTTATCAAGTCTCGAGCGCGGCTGCGACCATTCGTGCAACCGGTAGAGCCATAGCATCACGCGTCAGCTCGGCACTTGTATCGATAATGACCATGGGCCTGTCATCGGTTGCGAGGGTAATCGGTAGGGCGGGCAGGGCATAGGTTTCGGCACCGCGAGGTGGTACGACTGGCTGGACTGAGCGGGTTTGATCGGCATGATTACGCTCTTTTATCTGTTCTACCAAGCTGTCGACGCTGTGTTTATCAGCTTCGGTAAGTGATTCATACGGTTGCAATGCAAATCCGAGCGTACGCCGCGAGCCCACGACTGGGTCACATACGAAATAGAGGCCTAGGACAAAGTCACAAAGCTGCTCATCTTCAAGGTGCGACGCCGTTTCTTCGAGCGCACGTCCGTCGAGTAGTACGGTATCGTAGCCCTCTTCTGCTGCATCCTGCATCCACTTTTTGAGAATCGTGTCCTTGAAAGTTTGAGAGAGTGGTCGCGCACCGACTTTCGCACTGTTCGCGCTGATCTCATTCGTGTAGAGTAGTGCGTCGCGTTCGGCCTTGCTCATATGGTAGACATCCTTCACAAGTTGTGTGCTGGTTTTGACGTTGGCTTCATCTGATAAAAAAGCGTCGATAGCTTCGGGGCTATCGACGTCTATATGTGCGTTACTGATTGCGACGACCAGGACCCTAAATACTTGGCCGAGGTCGATTAGCATGACCGTATGTCCTCGCTCATCGCGTAAATAGTCTTTCGTCGCTTGGACGATCGTGCCTTTTCCGGATCGTGCTTCGCCATCAAATGTGACGACACGGGGAAGATTCGGTTTCTTCATCTCGAAAAACTATACCAGCTCCTGATACAATAGTCCATGATATGGCCACTCATACAAAACCAACGCAACAACCAGGCGGGCTCGTTAATCGACGGGCACGATTTGATTATGAACTCGGCGACGAGATTGTCGCAGGGGTTGCGTTGACTGGTCCAGAGGTGCGCGCCGCTCGCGATGGACATGTACAACTCAAAGGTTCGTTCGTCACCGTTAAAGATAATGAACTGTGGCTTAACAACACCAGCTTTTCAGTGAAGCTTAACGAAAAGAACGTCTCGAGCCGTACGGTTGATACCAGAGCACGAAAATTGCTAGCAAGCCGTAAACAAATCGAAGCATTTTCAAGCGCTAGGCAGCAAGGTATGACAATCGTACCAACGAAGCTTCTGACGGGTGGCCGCTTTATAAAAGTGGTCATAGCGCTCGGAAAAGGTAAGAAACGCTGGGATAAACGCGAAACGATAAAACGCCGCGATCAAGACCGCGACGCACGTCGTCAGCTTCGCTAAGGTAGATATGATGTCTCTCTAGTCATCAAAAGGCTTTTTCGTTAAAGAGCCGTTTGGTCAGTAGAGAACATGGACTGTCCGTCCGCGTCCAGGCAGGTGCCGGGCGCGGACGGGTGTCCTGTGGTGGTTCACGCGGCGGTCGTGGCGTAGCGGAGCTCGATGTCGCCATCGTGCTTGACGCGTACGTAGAGGACTTCGCCACTCTCCAGCGTGATCTGGAAGAACCGACGCTGCACGCGCCAGAGCTTCCAGCCCGGACGAAGGTGCACGATCGACGGCTCCGACTCGTCTGCCACAACGGGCAGCGACATTTGAACGGTCATCGACCAGATAGGCGCGAGCCCCGGGTTGAGGTTGCGCTCGTCGGTCGCCAGCTCCTCCATCATCGTCAGATGAGCGAGGAGCGCCGGCACGTTCTGCATGGCATCGGTGACAGCGGTCTGCTGATTGAGTGTTGCGGTCATGATCTTCCTCACGTGGTTCGTACAGGACACATATATCATATCATGAATTAAGCTAAAAGTCTAGTGGTATACTGGTTGTATGAAGTTATACAGCTGGAATGTAAACGGAATTCGCGCCGTCATACGAAAAGGCGAACTACAATCGTTCTTACAAGAGCACGATCCGGACATCTTGTGTTTACAAGAAACCAAAGCCGAGCAAGGCCAAGCCGAATTCGATGCGCCTCAGTACGAAGAGTACTGGAACTCTTCAAAAGCGAAAAAAGGCTATTCTGGTACGGCGATATTTACCAAAGTGAAGCCGATCGCCATCTACAACGATATTCCCGAAGATATCGCCGAGGCTCACGGACTCGTGGCTGACCAATACGGCCATAGCAACGACGAAGGTCGAGTAATCGCGGCCGAGTTTCATGACTTTTATGTCGTGACGGCGTATACGCCAAATGCAAAAGACGACTTGACGCGCATTCCGCTTCGACAGCAATGGGACCAAGCGATGATCGAATACTGTGCAAAGCTGCAGACCAAAAAACCCGTGCTGTACTGTGGCGACATGAACGTAGCACACACCGAAGACGACCTCGCAAACCCCAAACCAAACCGTGGCAAAAAAGGTTTCACGGATGAGGAGCGTACGGGCTTCGACGGCTGGCTGGCTGCTGGTTTCGTCGATACGTTCCGCATGTTCACCCAGGGCAATGGGCACTACAGCTGGTGGAGCCATTTCGCAAAAGCCCGCGAACGAAATGTCGGATGGCGCATCGACTACTGGTTGGTCAGCGACGCGATTAAGCACAAGGTCAAAAAGGCCGAGATTCACGCCGCGCAGCTCGGTTCGGACCATTGTCCGGTAAGTATCGAGGTCGAGCTATGACCAAGACGCTTGCGCTCTGCTCGAGCGCATCGTTTTACGAGCATGTCGTATCGATAGCCGACGAGCTGGAGCGTGCCGGTTGCGATGTCATCATACCGAAAAGTGCCGCCCAGATGCGTGAGCGTGGCGATTTTACGGTCCGAAAAACATGGTACGACGACCCGAGCGCCTATGACCAAAAAGCTGACTATATGCGCTCGCACTTTGATGCGATCAGTCGCGCCGACGGCATACTGGTCGTCAATGACGAAAAACATGGCGTGCCGGGCTACATAGGACCGAACGTCCTGATGGAAATGAGTCTGGCGTGGTATCAGCAAAAGCCGATTTTCATGCTCCATTCGTACCCCGATACATCGCCCTACGAAGAGGAGATAAAAGGTATACAACCAATCGTACTCGACAACAATCTTAGCCACATCATAGAGGAGTTCAACCGTGGATAATCGTGAACTTTTAGCGAATAAAACATTGATCATGCTCATCAGCCCGAGCGCAATGGGCAAGTCAACCATCGTGACGACGGCCGATGCCGGCGACGATCGGTTTGGCCGGGTGAGGGGCTTCACGACCCGTCTACCGCGCGACGATGACAAGCCGGGGCAGTTCTTCTATTTCACCGAAGACGAGCTCACGACCAAACGTGAGGCTGGCGAAGTCGTCACGGAAGTGACGTATCCGGAAACCAACCTGACGTACGGCACAGTACGCGACAGCTTTCATAGTGAGTACTGTCTGCTCGAAACCATGAGCAACAGCGTGCAGACCTATCGCGATTTGCCATTTCGACGAACTCTGGCCGTCACGATTACCTCACCCCCAGAAGTCTGGCAGGCGCGCTTCAAGGAACGGTACCCGATTCCAAGCGAGAGCGCAAAGAAACGACTCGACGAAGCACGGCTTTCCATGCACTGGTCGCTCGCACAGGTGAGCGAGCATTACTGGCTTATCAACGATGGCTCGCCAAAAGCAATCGCCCAAGAACTGATTGACATGAGCTTGGGCCAGTCAAGTGGCCGTGATGGTCGATCCTACGCCGAGGCATGCCTCGATATCACCCGATCGATGTGGTAAGCGCGCTCATTCGCGCTATCACCCCCGATACGCTACAATACATACATGAAGAAACTTGCGGTATTCGATATCGATGGCACCCTTTTTCGCTGGCAGCTCTACCACGAGCTAGTGTTTGAGCTCAAAGAGCGCGATCACTTCAGCGAAGAGGAAGCCCGCGCGCTCGACGAGGCGCTGATTTCGTGGCAAGCCAAGCATATCTCGTGGCGTGATTATGAGATGCTCGTGATTCACACGATCGAAGACCATATCCGCGATATCACACCGACTGACCTCGAAGAATCAGCGCGTGCCGTCGTAGACCGTTCAGGGCACAAGATTTATGGCTACACCGCCAAGTTGTTACGCGAGCTCGGTGAAGCAGGCTATTTCACGCTCGCTATTAGTGCGTCGCAGCAGGAAATCGTCGAGCAGTTTGCGCAGAAGTATGGCTTCGACGATTGTATCGGCGCCCTCTACGAGCGAGTAGACAATGTCTACACAGGCAAGAAATCTCGGAGCGTACACGGCCGAAAAGACGAGCTGATTCACGAGTATCTTGCAACTCATCCAGAGATCACGCTCGAAGGTAGCTATGCGGTCGGTGACAGCGCAGGCGACACAGCGATGCTCGAACTTGCCGAGACACCGATAGCCTTTAATCCGAGTGATGATTTACTCGACATTGCCATGGAGCGTGGCTGGCGAATCGTAATTGAGCGTAAAAACGTAGCGTATACCCTTGAAGGACCCGATGGACACTTCGTACTGGCAAAAACAGACCGATTCTAAGCCATTATTTCCGGATATAGAATGGAGCAAACCAGAGCAGCGCTCGCAATCGGGGCGCTTAGGTATCGTCGGCGGCAACAAGCTGGGCTTTGCCGGTGTGGCGCAAAGTTACAGCGATACGCTCACGACCGGTGTTGGTGAAGTGCGCGTACTGCTTCCTGACGTATTGAAACGCACCATACCGAACGCTATCACCGATGCCGTATTCGCGCCGACGACGCCGAGCGGGAGTCTGGCAAAAGATGCCGCGGTCGATATGCGCGCGCTGAGCGTCTGGGCAGGCGGCCTACTGCTGTGCGGTGACGCCGGACGTAATAGCGAAACCGCCGTGCTCTACGAAACGTTTATTTCAGACTATGATGGCCCCTTGACCATAACGCGTGACGCAATCGACCTCGTCAAGAATGCGCCATCGTTATTGGTCGAACGGCCACAAACCATGATTGTCGCGAGCTTCGCCCAAACCCAGAAACTGTTTCAAGGTGTGTATTACCCGAAGATGCTGGCATTTAGCATGCAGCTTCTTCAGCTCGTCGAAGCGCTCCACAAGTTTACGGTGACCTACCCGTGTACGATCGTAACGCTTCATAAAGATACCTTGGTAGTCGCGCATGAAGGTCGTGTGGTAACGCAGCCGTTTACTGAGCCTATGCGCATCTGGCGAGGTGAAACCGCAAGTCGGATCGCTGCGTACTGGCTATGGAATCCGACCAAGCCGCTCGAATCAGCCGTGACCGCAGCGCATATACCTAGTATTGCGCGATAACCTGACGACGACATATAAAAAGAGCCCCTATGCTGGGCTCTTTTTATGGAACGTGGTACTAGTTTCCTGTACCGGTTGTTGGGGTAGTTGGCGCGGGTGATGAAACGTTTACATCTGTACCTGAGTTGTTTGAGCTCAGTGCTGGCAGACCGTAAATCAGTAGCAGCGCGACGATGATGATACCGACGACGACAGCGATGATCGTGCCTGCGCTTGATGAGTTGTTTCGCTCTACGACTACGTCGCGAGTTGGCTCTTCACGAACTTCTCGTACTTCTTCAGCCATATATCTCCTTGGTTAGGTTGACTGTCTCAGCATAACGGCTTTACGTTCTGGCGAATGTGATATTTATTGCATATTCATGATTTTGCCTACAAAAAATAAGCTCCAGTTTCCTGGAGTATTTGTGGTACCGCGGGCCGGACTTGAACCGGCACGTCCTATTGGACATCAGATTTTGAGTCTAACGTGTCTACCAATTCCACCACCGCGGCATAGGTGTGACGATGCGCTATAACGATAAGCATCTCGTATCAATTGCGTCCCCGATATTGTATACTAAAAGGGAACAGGAATCTAGTATGCGCCCAGACGACCCCCAGATGAAACACCCGTCGATTTTCGTACCGCAGCGCCCTATGGCGCCGCAGTCGTCTGCTGCTCGATCGACACAGCCGGCTCATCAGCAAGCTGCTGCCGATTTTGCCCGGACGCAGATTGATTCTATCTACGATACCGACCCGAACGCCTCTATGGATGCTCCGCAACCTGAGCTATCGACAGCGCTCGGTGTCGAACGTGAGCCAGCAACCGGACAGCCGGTAGCGCAAGCGGCGCCCGTCGCGTCCGAGGCGCAAGCTCGTCCACAAGTGATTCTCGATAAAAAGAAACAGTTTAGTCCAGAAATTACATCGCCGCGCGAATCATCGACCGACCAGCAGCCCAGTCCATACATGCGTACGCACGACGAAACCAAGCTACACACCAACGCCATCAACTGGGATGAATACCACAGTGCGTGGCAACGCTATTATCAGGAATACTTTCAACGCTACTACGCCGGGCACGCCATGGGCTCTCAGCCTAGCACTCCAGCCGAGTCGTCAGTCGATGACACACCTCAAGAAATCACCCCCGAACAAGCCATGGACGATTTACGCTCTCAGCTACGTGCCAAGATTCGAGAACGCTCCAAGAAAGTACGAAAAAGCCGACATTTCATGCCAATCATGGCTGGCGTCGCCGTCATGGTCGTATTCTTGTTCCTGCAATACAACCGAGTAATTTTCGCCTACGCCAATGCCTACGTCAGCCCGGGCGCGATCAATCCTGACAATATTATCGTTGACCCAGACGCGAGTCTGCAAGTCAGCTCAGACCCGCGACTGATTATTCCGAAGATCAATGTCGACGTTCCGGTTATTTACGACAATACGATGGGAAGCGACCAGACCGAAACCTACAATAAACAAATGGCCGCCATGGCAAAGGGCGTAGCCTGGTTCGGTATTGCTGGCGCCGATTCTCACCCTGGACAAAAGGGTAATACAGTCTTATCCGGACACTCCAGCAACGACTGGTTCGATCTGGGTGATTTGAAATTTGTGTTTGCCAACCTCGATCGAATGAAGAAAGACGATACGATTTACGTGAATTACCGCGGCACGCGCTATACCTACCAGGTTACCGACCGCAAAATTGTTCTACCGACGCAGCTTAGTGCCTTGCAAACAGGCTCGGATAAAGCCATGCTGACACTCATTACCTGTACGCCACTTGGTACGTCAGAAAAGCGCCTCCTTGTGTTTGCCGAACAGGTTAGCCCAGACCCAGATGCTGCGACAAGTGCGCCCAGCGTCAATCCCGCCAGCAAGTCTACGGAGATTCCTGGCGTACGCTCCAAATTCCTCGGCGGACTCTTTAACTAGTCCTACAGAATCAACTGTGCGCGTTTAAGCGTGTAGCCTTTGCTATCGTTTTGAAGCAGATAGAGGAACCTGTCATTATCGCTTAGTACAGCATCGTCGCGCTCAGCGACAGCTGTTAGGATGGTCTGGTTACCGCCGTCAAATTCGATCATTGTCAACTTGCCATCTTTACGGCGTTCCGCAAGATGGTAGGCATCAAGCCAGTGCAGGGGAGCGGTCGGACTGGTCAACAAGACATGCGAAAGCTTGCTTAGCTCGAGGTCGTACGTGTATAGATCTTTCGATGCACGAAGGACCACAAAACGGCCGTTCGGGCTCGATTCGAGTGAGTTCACGGTCTTCGGTACATCCAGCTCAACGGCACTTGTGAGCATCAGTGGCTTCGGGTCATTGCTCGAGCCAATATCGGTCCGACCGATCCGCAGATTCGTTCCCTCAAGAAAACTGATGTATTGACGTCGATCGTAGGTGACAATCGCTGCTGAGCGCACCACGTCACTATGCGCATCGGCAAACGACACGCTGCGCGCCGAGTCGGCACCATGTGTCACGTAACTGACGTTGGTATTTGTCTGCGCCTTGTCTTTGGTGTCACTCGATATGATAAGCAGTGTGCCTTCGCTCGACTGCGTAAATTTGAGCACGTTGCTTGCAAGGATGCCCGATACTTTCTGAGTGTTCCTATCGAATCGCCGCAGTGCTCCGCCCGAAAGTACATAGACATATCGATCATCTGAATGATCGAAGAACGCCGATGAGATCGGCAAGCCGGCGAGCTTACTGATGTTTATCGAATCGGCAGGGTTGTTGCGATCAAGCAGCAGCCATTCTGGCTTCGATGAAATATCGTGGCGGAATAGTATATAGCGGCCTGACTTACCCCATTCGTTCGCGACAAAGGTCGATTTTGCTGCCGCCGTGTACGCAGATGACGGTATGGTGGCTGATTGTCGCGACGGTGTGCCAGATGTCGCCGGTACTGTCACGAATGTTGGCGTCCCACGGCTTGGTTGAATACCAAATAGATGCTGGTCACGATTCACAAGGCTAGCCGCGATACTAGGATAGCTATATACGTCTTGCAGCGATACCGTCTGAGGCACAAGCCGCGCATACGTTAACCAAAGCACCGAACCCGCTTCGACATTGACAGTCTTTTTCCAGGGCGTATAGCCATCGCGGCTCATGGTAATCGTGCGCCGGCCGCTCGACACATTGATACGCGTGCTCGTTTTCGAGCCCAGCTTGGCACCATCCACAGTCACCGTGGCACCGCCCGGCGTAGTATCAAATTGCACCAATCCCGCCTGGTAGACCTTGTTATTCGATGGATTAAATCGATATCCCTGTATAAGTAAAACGAGTATACCAACAAGACATACAATCAAAAGTGGCACTAGCGTGTACGTGAGGAAAAAGAATAGTCGCTGAGTACGTTTGCTACGACGTCGATACATATATATAAAGTATACCATCCCACGTACAGGTGTTGCACAAAGCGCTTATGATGTATTATCATAACGACAGTAACGCCAACGGGGGAAACACAAACTATGGCAGCAGAAGTAGTCACTATCAATGGTCGCAAGTATGACAAGCACACAGGTATGCCCCTTAGTGACGAGCATAAAACTGAGACTGCAAAGCACCATGCGACGTCGCTTCACTCACGTACCACCCGTTCAAAAACACTCGATCGACGCTATGTAAAGCATCACAAAAAAGAGGCTGATACAGCAAAACCTGCGCCCGTTGCCGCACCCGCAGCACACACGCCGAGCGCCCCAAAACAGGCACACACTATTACGAAATACGCAGCTCATAAACCAGCCCCTGCCCGCAAGAGCCTCGATGGTATCGGACCAGTCGTTCACCCCATGGTCCAATCAGTGCACGCCGCCAAAAAGCCGGCTGTGACAAAACGTGTCCACAAGCCGTCTGACGTCATCAAAGCTGAAGCAATCAAGACTGCGCTCGACTCAGCACCGTCACATCACCGTAAAGAACATACGGTAGCAAAGACCTCGAAACGGGGCGGTAGTCGCATGATGTCACTAGCTACAGCTGGAACTGCACTACTGCTGCTCGGTGGCTATTTTACCTATTTGAATATGCCGAACTTATCGGTTCGCGTCGCCGCGGCACGCGCTGGTATCGATGCACAGTATCCTTCGTATCGCCCAAGTGGCTACAGTATGGCTGGTCCGATTGCCTACGATAGCGGCAAGGTCCAAATGAAATTTGCAGCAAATGGCGGTCCGCAGAGCTTTATGCTTTCGCAAGAACGTTCTGGCTGGGACTCTGATGCAGTTCTCGAAGATTACGTGACACCTAAAGCTGGCGATAACTACGCCGTTACCTCTGAAGGCGGCCTGACCATTTACACCTGGAATGGCAACGCGGCATGGGTTTCTGGCGGTATTTTGTACACGGTGAACGGCGATAGCAATCTTTCACCAGACCAAATCCGACACATGGCCGCAAGTATGTAGTGTGTGAGCACGCTACCTCTGATATACTATACCTATGATTCGTACACGTTTTGCTCCGAGCCCGACAGGGTATCTACACGTCGGCGGTATTCGCACGGCACTGTTCGCGTTTTTGGTTGCTCGCCAAGCCGGCGGCCAATTTATTCTGAGACTTGAAGACACCGATAAAAAACGAGAGGTACAGGGCAGCGCCGAACACCTTATCGCCAGCCTCAAAAGCCTCGGCATTGAATACGACGAAGGTCCTGATATCGGTGGACCATACGCGCCCTATACGCAGTCTGCACGACTCGATATCTACCGACGCTACGCCGAACAGTTGATTGCGGCAGGACGTGCCTACGCCGATCCGTACACTCCCGAAGAAATCCAAGCTTTCCGCGAGCGCGCCCAGGCCGAAAAACGCGCGTTTCGCTACCGTGATCATCGTCCGGAGCAACCGCCAGTTTGGGATGGCACGCAGCCGCTACGCTTAAAGTCAGAGCCAAAATCATATACCTACCACGATGAAATATTTGGTGACGTGACAACCAGCGAGGAAGTCGTCGATGACTTTATCTTGATAAAAAGTGACGGCTATCCGACCTACAATTTCTCGCATATCATCGACGATCTCGAGATGAAGATTACGCATGTTATTCGGGGACAGGAATTCATCAGCAGTATGCCGAACTACCTCGCGCTCTACGAAGCGCTCGACATCGAGCGCCCTGTATTTGCACATATGCCGCACATCATGAACGAACAGGGCAACAAAAAGCTCGGCAAGCGCGACGGTGCTAAGGATGTTCTCGATTACATCCGCGACGGCTATTTGCCAGAAGCTCTCGACAGTTTCATCGCGACGATGGGCTGGAACGACGGAACCGAGCAAGAAGTATTTACCATGGCTGAACTTATCAAAAAATTCTCGCTTGCGCGCGTACAACGTTCGGGAGCGCGCTTTGATGAAAAGCGTTTGCTCTGGGTAAATGGACACTTTATTCGCGAGCTAGAAGTTAGCGAGCTATCGAAGCGCGTCGAATATTTTTGGCCTGAAGCGGCGAAAAAAGCTTCTGAAGATTACAAAGTCGCCGTCCTAACCCTCGCCCAAGATCGCCTAAAGACGCTTCGTGACCTGCCAGCCTTGACGCGCTATTTCTTCGAAGAGCCTCAGCCCGACCAAGACTTGATAGACTTAAACAAGCAACTCCGAAAACTGAGTGCAGAAGAGCGTCAGTCGCTACTACAAGCGAGCCACGATGCGCTCGAAGGCCTGCCTGAATGGTCGGCAACCGCAATTCAAGATGCGCTCAATCATTTACTCGAAACGACCGGCCAAAAACCAGGTATCTTGTTTAGCCTCATTCGTATCGCAACCACGTGGGCGCCGTTCAGTCCGCAGCTCAACGATACGCTCGCACTGCTCGGCAAAGATACCACGCTCGCGCGCATTTCTACCGCAATCTCGTTGTCATAGTTTTTAAAGAATTCTTGCCGCTTTATTGAGGTCTGATTTTTTTCAGGCAGGTTTGCTATACTAAGCATATGCAAGATACGCCGCTCGAGTTCCCGAAACCCGAGACTCCTGAAGAAGCCAATGCAGCGACAGCCAAAAGCCGCCGCCAGCGTCTTGTGCTGTGGATCAAAACGCACCGCATCGCCACTATCGCCATCGTCGGCGCCATACTGATCGCGATTGTCGGAGCGATCGCGTGGGGCATCTATATCACAAGCGTTCCCAGTATCGACAGCGGCCCGACCATTCATGCCACCAGACGCCCAACCGTATACTACTCGCCGCTCACAGGAGTAAAAGTCGCCGATGAAGCCGCAACCAAACAGCTCGTCACCGCTATCATGATTGAAAATAGCCCAGATGCCCGCCCGCACTCAGGCCTTAAACAAGCGGGAGTCGTATTCGAGGCAATCGCTGAAGCTGGCATTACCCGCTACGTCGCATTGTATCAGGAATCGAAACCAAGCTTGGTTGGCCCAGTCCGAAGCCTTAGGCCATATTTCCTCACATGGATCAAGCCGTTCGACGCATCCATCGCTCATGTCGGTGGTAGTGCCAAAGCACTGCGCGAAGTCCGTAACGGCCATTACCGCGATATCGACCAGTTCTTTAACGACGGATCATATTGGCGCGCGTCTGATCGCTACGCTCCGCATAACGTCTATACTAGTTTTGCAAAACTTGATGCCTTGAATAAATCCAAAGGCTACAAGACCTCGAAATTCACGGGCTGGGACCGCCAGGATGGCAAGCCGGCCAGCAAACCCGATGCTACGTCGATTACGATTAATTTTTCGAGCTCACTATACAACACGAAATACACCTACGACAAAAAGACGAATACCTACAAACGATTCTTGGGTGGCGAACGCCATATAGATAGGGAAAAGGGCCAAATCTCACCGAGCGTGGTGATTGCTATGACCGTATCAGAAAAAACCGTCATGGAAGATGGTGCACGTGAGTCCATTGGCACGACCGGCAAGGGAACTGCGTACATTTTCCAAAACGGCACCGTCCAAAAAGCTACCTGGCGTAAAACTTCGGCGGGAGCTCAATTGCAGTGGCTCGATAAAAGCGGAAAATCGATCGCCCTCAATCGCGGACAAACATGGATTGCCGCCGTGCCAACATCTGGCGGGAGAGTATCGTGGTAGGCGTACCTGACGAAGCCCAAAAGCGCGAGCAAGAACTCAAAGTTCGCGATTATTGGCCGCGAACCCGTAAACGTGCATTGCTGCTGACGATCGGCATGGAGCTTATTCTCACGATTGTCGCCTCACTTGCGCTGCTGTTGGCTGGATTCGAATATAACAGTGTCGAATTCCTATTCGTCGTCGTTGCCATTATCGCCGCATCGCTCGGTGTCAATATTGTG
Source organism: Patescibacteria group bacterium (assembly GCA_035494435.1). Taxonomy (GTDB): domain Bacteria; phylum Patescibacteriota; class Saccharimonadia; order Saccharimonadales; family Saccharimonadaceae; genus SZUA-359. Next base: position 18,320 of record DATJGX010000024.1, read on the forward strand.
CTAATGAACATTCTACTGTCGCCACTCAAGGACCTGAGCGATGCACTCACGCACGTCTCCGGCGAGCCGTCAGACGTCGTAGCGCCAAACTCAACGTCACCTGCGCGTCGTATCGATGGCCTCGAACCATTGCTTGAACTTATTTATGGATTGTCATCACAGCGAGGCGTCAGCGCACTAAGTACCGACTCGGAGCAAGAGAATATTCTCAAGCGTGCACTCGACCAGATCGATGGCGGTTTCATGATTTGTGACGAACATGGCAAAATCGTCTACGCCAGCGAAAATGCGCCCGTCAAAGAAGCGCAAGATGAGTCGAAAGAATTGAAACTAATCTTTGATACCGATCTGCCGTTTGACGACTGGCTGGCTCAGTGTCGCGAAAAGGAAGTCAAAAGTCAGCGCACCTGGCTACGCGTACCCGATGGTCTGGTCGGCGATCCTGATCGCAAGATTTATGACGTCATAGCGAGTTACGAAAAAGGCAGTACCGCACCAGTCGTCATTTCGACCTATAATCGCAGCGCCGACTACCAGCCCGAAGACGATCAACTCGATTTCATTTCGTTTGCCGCACATGAGCTTCGTGGACCGGTGACAGTCATTCGTGGCTACCTTGACGTCTTCCGTGAAGAATTAGAAAACCCTACCATCGATGCCCGCGAAACGTCTGCGCTCCTAAGCCGTCTGATCGTATCAGCAAACCGCCTAAGCGGATACATCACCAATATTCTCAACGCCTCGCGCTACGATCGACGCCATCTCAAGATGAATCTGCATGAACATACGCTCGCGCAGGTATATGCCATGATTGCCGACGACATGGGTATGCGCGCCAGCACACAGAACCGTCTGCTTACAGTCAGCTTGCCTAGCGATCTGCCGACCGTGGCGGTCGATCCGTCGAGTCTCAGTGAAGTATTTTCAAACCTGATAGACAATGCAATTAAGTACTCAAACGAAGGTGGCACTGTATCGGTTGGCGCCAGCGTTGATGGTGATTTTGTAAAAGTCAGCGTGCTCGATCACGGCATCGGTATGCCAGGCAACGTCGTCAGCAACCTGTTTCATAAATTCTACCGCTCACACCGATCACGCGAAACGGTCGCCGGGACCGGAATCGGCCTGTACATTTCAAAGGCTATCGTCGAGGCACACGGCGGCGTTATAGAGGTTAAGAGTGAAGAAGGTAAGGGATCGGTATTTAGTTTTTCTGTACCGATTTACGCCTCAGTAGCCGATAAACTCGCAGCCAGTGACAATTCGAACCAAGCGATTATCCGCAAGGGCAGCGAAGGATGGATTAAGAACCACGCGAAATTCCGCGGGTGAGTGAGGTATACTAACACTATGGCAATAAAAAGCATTCTTGTTATCGAAGACGACCGATTCATCGGTGAAATGTATGTACGCAGCCTCCAGCGAGCCGGCTACGATGTCGACTGGATGGTCGACGGTAGCGACGGGGCAGTCGCCGCGCGAAACAAACCATACGACCTTATCATGCTCGATATCATGCTGCCTGAAAAGCGTGGTAGCGAAATTTTGGCTGAGCTACGCGGCGATAACAAAGACTTGATTCCACATACCCGCGTCATCGTGCTGACAAACTTCGAACAAGACGACGAGTCACGACTGGCGATGGAGCACAACGTCGATGCGTATCTCATCAAAGCAGAAATTACGCCGCGAAAGTTACTCGAAACAATTCAAGAGCTCGATAAGCTACCGCCGCTCGGCAGCGAACAGCAGTAGACAATCCGCCTCTGTTTTGCTACACTTTGGTATTGTCTGGCCTCATCGTCTAACGGTTAGGACACAAGGTTCTCATCCTTGCAATCGGGGTTCGATTCCCCGTGAGGTCACCATAGAAAAAAGTTCAGGTACTACCTGGACTTCTTTCTTGTTATCATAAAATAATGTCTGTCACTCGCTCGCAACATATTCCACTTGTAGTCACACGTCGCATCGATGAAACGCCCGGCTACACGAGCGTCTTTTTTGAGCGGCCGCGCGATTTTACATACCAAGCAGGGGATTGGGTCGACATTCACTTCACCGGCCGAACCCTTCGCGGTGGATACACCTACTCATTGTCTTCCTCACCGCTTGAGCCTGAACTTCGCATCACGTTCAAAAATGGTATCAGCGAATTTAAACAAGCGCTTCAATCGCTCAAGCCAGGTCAAGAGCTCTACATTTCACAGTTTGGCAATGATTATCGTTTCCAACTGAAGCACCACCGTGCAAGCCTATTAATCGCAGGTGGCGTCGGCGTTGCGCCGTTTCGGAGTATGCTCAAAACGCTCTACGAAACCCACAGTGCCGATACAGTTCATTTGCTCTATCTCAATCAGACAGATGATTATTTGTTCCAATCAGAGCTGAATGAATGGGCTGACTCACTCCCGCACGTAGACGTGAGCTACCTGACAACAAAAGGTCTGTCTCGCAAAAAACGCGAACGGACTATCATTGAACGGTTCAAAAAAGGCTACGACCTGGTTTATATCTCTGGTCCACCAAGCATGGTCGAGTCGACAGAGCATCTCACTATCGACCACGGCATCGACCCGCGTTCGATTCGTATCGATAGCTTTGGTGGCTACGACTGAAAAAAGCAGGTAATTTTACCCCCGTTTAGAGTTGCCACGACAAGTGTACATGTCGTATACTAAACGTAAATAAGAACTAGGGGGGCCCTATCAAACCACTGCCGCTGAGTCGTTTCTGGCATCACCGGATTGCAGAAGCCATTGTCCTGATATCGGGACTTATTTTGGCATTGTACGCATGGGCGCTCTTTATTCAACCGGGAGTACTTACCGCATCGCTCATTGTGACGAACGCGGCGGCCATTGCTGCGGGCACAGCATTTTTTTATGGTGTCGTGATTTATCTTTTCGTACCGCGCGACAAAATGACTCCAGCCGCGATCATCGGCTATTTGCTTATCATCGCCATGGTGGCACTACTCATAAAAGACACCGGCTACCTGGCGTCGCCGTTTATAGCGCTCTGGATGCTAACCGGTCTGTTTGCAGCCGTGTTCGGACTCTATGGCGCAGCGCCGATGGTAGCAGGCGTCGTGATTTACCTGGCGACACTTGAGCTTAATCATTCGCTTGATTTTAATGCGATTGCGCTGTCGAGCTTGCTTGGGTTGTTGCCGCTCGCACTTGGCTATTTGATTTGGCGACCAATTGGACACAGCCAAGTGCCACGAACTGCCGAAGATCGCTCGCTTGGCGATCTGACCGACCAACTCGATGCAGTGTCAGGCCAATCGGAAATCGTCATCGCAGCGATTGCCGACGGTGTGATTTCGCTTGACGCCAAAGGCACGATACAGCTTATCAACCCCGCGGCGCAGCACATGCTCGGCTGGGTCAAATCTGATGCGGTCGGACTTGATTACAAGTCGGTCCTGAAACTGCTCGATAGTCGGGATAACGAACCAAACGAGCTGAACGACCCGATCAATCAAGCGCTTCACAAACACGTGCCGACCAAAACCGATAACTTCCGCCTACAAACGGCCGATAGCGGAAAAAGCTTCATTGCTTCAATCACGACCAATCCTATTGGTGAAGCAGGCTCTGGTGCGATTATCGTGTTTCGCGATATCACGAACGAAAACGAAGAAGAGCGCCAGCGCGCAGAGTTTATTTCGACCGCGAGCCACGAAATGCGTACGCCGGTCGCCAGTATCGAAGGCTACCTCGGACTCGCGCTTAATCCCGCTACGGCAACAGTCGACGCGAAAGCACGTGACTATATCGGCAAAGCGCAAGATGCCGCCAAGCACCTCGGCAGGCTGTTTCAAGATCTGCTTGATGTCAGCAAAGCGGATGATGGCCGACTCTCCGACAATCCCGCGATTATCGATCTTGTGCCGTTCGTACACGATATCATCGTCGGACAATTACCGGCAGCGCAGGCAAAAGGACTCGAAGTCAAATACCCGCCACAGCCAGAATTTTTGTGTGAGCCGACGGCCCTCGACGGAGAAAAGGACGGTCCAGCAAAAACTCTCAGCCCGGTATTTTACGTCAATGTCGATCCGGACCACCTGCGCGAAATCGTGTCGAACTTGATCGAAAACGCTATCAAATACACCCCGAAGGGTAGTATCAATATCGACGTCACTGCAGCAGGCGAGTCTGTCGTCATTTCCGTGCACGATTCCGGCATCGGCATTCCTAAAGAAGACCAGCCGCACTTGTTCCAGAAGTTTTACCGTGTCGATAATACGGACACCCGAGAGATCGGCGGTACCGGACTTGGCCTATATTTGTCGCGTCGCCTGGCAGAAGCTATCGGTGGAAACCTATGGGTCGAGAGTATTTATAAAGAGGGAAGTACGTTCTTTTTGAAGTTGCCTCGTCTCGAATCTGCCGAAGCGGAACGTATCTTGAGCGAACAAGCTGCTAAGCAGCCCACACCGAAGCCGCATGTACCGGTCGCAATGCCAGCCGCCGTACAGGCAACGCTAGCCGCTACGCAAGCTGCCCCGGCACCAGCCGCACCGACAACCACTCCAGCAGCGCCCACGCAGCAAGCCACCAGTCCCGTGCCGCAGCCCGTCGCCTCACAGCCGCAAGCTGTGGCTCCAGCCCAACAAATGCCGACTGTCGTACCGCAACCGTTAACCGTTCCAGTCGTGCCTCAGCGTCCTCAGCCCACGCCGATAGCCGTCCAGCCTCCGCGCCAAGCCACACCGATTCCTGTCGCTTACGCACAACCAGCAGCCGTGCAGCAGCAAGCACAACCTACCGCTCAACCCGCGGCGCCCGTACAAGCACAGCCACAGCCTCAAGCCGCTCCATACCCACAGACACCACAAACACCTGTAGCGCCGGCACCGCAATATGCAGCCCCTGCAGCCTCTGCGCCTACTACGCAGGTACAGACACAGCAGCCCAGATAAACACTAGCGCAATTCCCGACAATCAAGTAAAATGGAGGCATAATGACAAAAATACTACTGGTCGAAGACGACAAAAGCCTGAGAGAAATTTATGGTGTTCGTCTTCTCGCA
>DATJGX010000025.1:0-50987 GCA_035494435.1 Patescibacteria group bacterium
TTTGGTGCGGGTATGGAGACTCTAACTCCAGGCCTCTTCCATGGCAAGGAAGCGCTCTAACAACTGAGCTATACCCGCATATAGGCTAGCGATAGAGATTATACGAGAGTTGAAACTGTTTTTCAAGCCTAGAGGGCTCGAAAAAGTCTTCGTTTTACGCTACGATACTAGATAAGGATAAGCATGTTTGAAAATTTTCTCTACGCACAGCTGACTCGATTGGCAAAAAAATACCTTACGGCACACCATGAAGTGCAGTTAATCGCCATCGTCGGCACGAATGACAAGGCGATTACCCGCCAGGCGGTCGGCACGCTGCTTGCGCAGGAGAAACGTGTGCGCCTGCACGAACATATGGCATCGTCGCGCTACGCCACACCGCTTGCGATACTCGGCATTAAAGCGCCGACAGATACCAAGAATATACTCGGCTGGTTCTCAGTTTTTCGTGCGGCTTCGCGGCGCATCAAAGAACCGACGACAGTTGATGTTATCGTGCAAGAACTGCCGCTGCGCAAGCCTGGCGATATGGCGGAATATGGCCGATACCTACATCCGCACGTCGCGTTGATCACGTCGGTTGCGGCGGAGCATATAGAATTGTTTGGCTCGCTCGACGCCGTTGCGCAAGAATATCTTTCGGTGGGCGATATGAGCGAGTACGTCATCGTCAACCGCGACCGAGTCGACAGTTCGTTTGCGCAATACGAGCACAATGCGAATATTACGACCTATGGCGCGAGCGACCGTGCCGAATACTGGATTGAAGCTGATGATATTTACGGTCCGCACGGCACGCCGATAGAAATTCGCGGTCCGGAATATAGCGAGCCCCTCCATACCAATGCACAGCTGGTCGGTACGAACGCGCTGCTGGCGGCACTGGCCGGTGCCGTCGTGGCGACGAAGCTCGGCATAAACGAGGCGAGTATTGCCAAGGGAATCTCACATATCGCCACGCTGCCAGGCCGAATGAACCCGCTCCATGGCATCGGGCAAACGCTGATTCTCGACGATACATATCGCGCTCACCCTGACGCAGCGATCGCCGGGCTGCAGGCGCTGTATGAATTCGACACCGCACCGCAGCGTATCGCGATTCTCAGCAGTTTTCCGGACTTAGCACAGCTTTCTGCCGATGAACATAAACGCGTAGGCGCGCTGTGTAACCCGGACTTGTTGGCATGGGTGATCGTGGTAGGTGAAGACGCCAAAACGTACCTGGCGCCAGCAGCACGAAAACGTGGCTGCCAAGTCAAAGTCTGCAACGATGCAATCGAGGCGGCACAATTTGCCCGAAGCGTGACCGAGCACGGCGCCGTAATTTTGGTCGAGGGTTCGAGCAAAGAAACGTACCTTGAAGAAACCACCAAGATACTTTGTGATGTCAGCGAAGAGTCAAAACTGGTCCGCCAAGGCTGGCCATGGCGCGCTATCAAGAACGACCATTTTTCTCGCTTCAAATAGAGGCGTTGCGACTCGAGTAGTAACTCTTGTATACTAGATACAAATGAAACGATACAATCCGAGCGAGATCGAGCCGAAGTGGCAGCAGATCTGGGCTGAGGACAAACGCTATGAAGTAACTGAAGATACCTCGAAGCGAAAGTTCTATGTCTCAGGTATGTTCCCGTATCCGTCGGCGGCCGGTATGCACGTCGGTCACACGTTTGAACACGCTATCGTCGATGCGGTCGCGCGATTTCAGCGTGCCAACGGCGCGAATGTCTTAAACCCGATGGGCTGGGACGCGTTCGGTCTGCCCGCGGAGAACTACGCAATAAAGACTGGTACGCCACCTGCTGAAAGCACCAAGGCGAATATTGCCGGCTTTATGAATCAGCTCAAGCGCCTGGGCGCGAGTATCGACTGGTCGCGCGAAATTAACACCAGCGACCCGGAATACTACAAGTGGACACAGTGGATTTTTACGCAGCTGTTCGAAAAAAGCCTAGCGTACCAGAAGGAAGCGAATCAGTGGTGGTGTCCGGTCGATATGACTGTGCTCGCCAACGAGCAAGTCGAAGGCGGCAAGTGCTGGCGTTGTGGTTCTATCGTTGAAAAGAAATCTATGACGCAGTGGTTCTTCAAGATTACGGACTATGCCGACGCACTGCTCGAAGAAATTCCCGCACTTGATTGGCCAGAAAAAATCAAAAGTGCGCAGACGAATTGGATCGGCCGTTCCGAAGGTGCAGAAATTGAGTTTACGATTGAGGGTAGCGATGAGATTGCGACGGTGTTTACGACTCGACCCGATACGATCTTCGGTGCGACGTTCTTAGTCGTAGCGCCTGAGCACCCATTGGTACAAAAACTCACGTCTGCCGAGCAGCGAAGCGCAGTTGATACCTATGTTTCTGAAGCGCTAAAGAAGTCTGAAATTGAGCGCATGGCAGAAGGCAAGGACAAGACAGGCGTCGATACAGGCGCATTCGCGATTAATCCTGCAACGGGTGAGCGTATGCCGATTTGGGTAGCCGATTACGTACTCTGGGGTTACGGCACGGGTGCTATCATGGCTGTTCCTGCTCACGATGAGCGCGATCATGAATTTGCCGAAAAGTTCTCGCTGCCGATTATCGAAGTTGTCAAAGCGCCCGCTGACTTTACCGAAAAGCTATATCACGGCGAAGGCGCACTCATGAACTCTGGCGAGTTCGACGGCATGTCTACCAGCGATGCACGAGAAAAGATCGTAGCCTGGCTAGAACAGCAACAAGTCGGTCGCAGCAAAGTTACCTACAAAATGCGCGATTGGTTAGTCAGCCGCCAGCGCTATTGGGGCGCACCGATACCGATAATCCATTGTCCGACACATGGTGCAGTCGCCGTTCCTGAAGCTGATCTACCGGTCTTATTACCAGAAGTCGATGACTTTACGCCGAAGGGTCAAAGTGCGCTCGCCAGCGTCGAAGACTGGGTAAATACCACGTGTCCTACCTGTGGCGAGCCAGCTAAGCGCGAAACCGATACCATGGACGGCTATGCATGTAGCTCGTGGTACTTGCTCCGCTACACCGATCCGCACAATGCCCAGCAGGCGTGGAATCCTAAAAAGGCTGCGTATTGGACGCCTATCGACATGTACGTCGGTGGTGACCACGCGGTAGCACACTTGCTGTATGTACGATTCTGGAGCCATGTCTTTTACGACATGAAGCTCGTGCCAAGCAAAGAACCGGTCAAAAAACTGGTGTACCACGGCCTTATCGGTGCCGAAGATGGCCGCAAGATGAGCAAGAGTCTTGGCAATGTCGTCGATCCGCTTGAAGTTATCGATCAGGGTTATGGCGCTGATGCGCTCAGGACCTTTGAACTGTTCCTTGGCCCCATAAACGAAAATTCACAGTGGTCAAGTCGCGGTATCGCGGGTGTGTACCGATTCTTAAACCGTGCCTGGACGCTGAGCCAGGAATATATGGAAGCAGGTGAGCTGCCTGCGGCTGAAAACGCCGAGCTTACTGCGTTGCGCCATCGCACAGTAAAGAAAGTCACGTCAGATATTCACCGTCTGAGCTTCAATACCGCTATCGCGACGCTCATGGAATATGTAAACGAGCTCTATAAGTACAAGACCGCCGGTTTTACGACGGCGTGGCAAGAACCGATTGAGAGCCTGGTGCAAATGCTGGCGGTATTTGCGCCGCATGTCAGTGCAGAATTGTGGCAGCAGCTAGGCAAGGGCGATACGCTCGATTTCGACACCTGGCCTGAATGGGACGAATCCCTGACGATTGCTGAGTCAATGACAATCGTCGTACAGGTGAACGGCAAAGTACGCGCTAAACTTGACGTTGCCAAAGAGGCAGACGAAGCGGCTATTAAAGCTGCCGCGCTGAGCGACGAAAATGTCATAAAATATCTCGAAAACAAAGAACCGACCAAGGTGATTTACATTCCTGGCCGGCTCGTTAGTATTGTTCTAAAATAGATTTTTTAGTGGTTGCCGTTGACCCAGTCAGGTATATCAGCTTCAGCTGAGGCTTCTGCTGGCTGTTCGGCTGAATCTTGTGCTGGGGCTTCGGCACCTGGCTCGAGAATCGTGCCATGAACGACGCGAAGTTCGCCGGTAGCATCGTCGCGCACGGTCACTTCGGCAGTATCGGTTGCCGCTAACTCAGAAGCACGTGCTCGTGAAAGCTCGTCTAGATGAGCAGCTTCCATTTGCGTCAGGTCTTCTTCGGTGAGACGAGGCGTAGGCTCTGCTTCAACGGTTTGTTGTAAGCTGTCGACTGCTTCGTGTCCGAGAACGCTTCGCAGTTCGGCATCGACATCCTCTGGTGCAGTGTTGTGACCGAGGATTGCGCTGAGATGATCTGTGTTTATGTCATTTTTCATAGTAGGTCAATTGTAGCATAAGCGGTATCGCTTGTCAAGTCAGGCCATATTCCTCTGTCGTTGTTGATTTATGCCTTGAGAAATAACGCAAGTTTCGGTATACTATGAAATAAGTTTTATCACCTGAGAAAAAGGAGCACATCACATGGCACAGCCTAAAAAGCAGAGCAGCCCGCGCAAGACGGGTCTTCGCCGTAGCCACCTGCGACTCAAACTCGCGCGAGCAGTCAATGCAAAGTCGCCTGTCAAAGTACGCACGACTAAGCGTGAAACCGGCGCAAAAAAAGCTGCGTAAACGCAGTTTTACGAGACTTTTACATCTAATACAAACGAAAGAACCACGTAAACGCTATGGCATCTAACCGTCACCTCGGTCGCATCGTTGCACTCCAATCACTCTACGAATTCGAATTTCGTACGTCTGCTGCTGACAGCGATGTCAGTATCGACGAGATTCTCGAACGAAACCTCGAACGGTACAAAGACGAAATTGAAGACACACAGTTCGTCATCGACCTTGTCAGGGGCGTGCTTGAGCACGCGAGTGAGCTAGACGAGTCACTTCAGCCAATCGCGCCGGAGTGGCCGCTTGAGCAGATTTCGCGCGTCGACCACGGTGTTTTGCGCATCGGATTGTACGAATTGCTTCACCATGGTGAAATGGTCCCGCCAAAGGTGGCGATCAACGAAGCGGTCGAGCTTGCCAAAGCGTTTGGTTCTGATAATTCGAGCAAGTTTGTCAACGGCGTACTCGGTACGGCGTATCGCACCCTTGTCGAAGGAGGAACTGACAATGCCGGCTCCAAAGCTTGATAAGTTCAAGAAATATTTCGGCCGCAAGTCGTCGATTCAGGAAATCGTTCGTGAACCGACTGCTGGTGGTATCGTATTTCGACGCAACGCCGACGGGGAAATCGAGATCCTCCTTATTCAGGATGCGAAAGATCGCTGGACGATTCCAAAAGGACACATAGAAGAAGGTGAGACTGCCGTCGCGACCGCTCGGCGCGAAATTGGCGAAGAAGCAGGCCTGAGCAACGTCGACATGCTCGGTTGGCTCGGCAAAATTCACTTCCGCTACCGCCGTATCGACAAACTAGTACTTATGACGACGCAGATTTATCTGGTACGGGCGCGCGGCGACACCGATGCAATCAAAAAAGAAGAGTGGATGAACGGCATCAAATGGTTTTCGTTTAACGAGGCGCTTGATTTGATTGAATACGAAGATATTGGCAAACTGATGTTGCTTGCTCGCAAGCGTATTCGCCAGGAGAATTTATAATGACCGGCATGTTGACCGCTCCATATCAGGAATTTGCCCGCGAAAAGCTTGGCTTTGAATACGACAATATTGATCTTCTGGTAACGGCGCTGACACACCGAAGTTATGTGAACGAACACAAGAAGTCTGTTTCGGAACACAACGAGCGCCTCGAGTTTCTTGGTGACGCTGTGCTTGAGCTGGTCGTGACAGATTATCTGTATAGTAGCTACGATGAACCGGAAGGTATTCTGACAAGTTGGCGTGCTGCGCTGGTACGCACCGAAAGTATCGCCGACGCCGGTCGGCTGCTAGGCTACGAGCCGCTGATTCGCATGAGTCGTGGCGAAAAGAAGGGTTCTGAGCGAGCACGTCAGCAGATTCTGGCCAACGCGTTCGAGGCCGTTATCGGCTCGATTTATCTCGAAAAAGGCTATGCCCAAGCCGAAATATTTATTACCGAGCACATAACCAGCAAGCTTAGTTCAATTCTAAAAGAAGGCAGCTGGCGCGATCCTAAATCTCATCTGCAAGAAGTATCGCAGCGAATCGACGGCGCGACGCCGGTGTATAAGGTTATCAGCGAAGAAGGCCCAGACCACGAAAAGATCTTTACGCTTGGCGCGTACGTGAATGGTGTACTCATGGGGCAAGGAATTGGCCCGTCGAAACAGTATGCCCAACAGCAAGCAGCCCGTGCGGCACTCAACGCATACGATGCGCGAAGCGACACTTCATCTACCGACGACTAACATACCAACGCGCCGATAGACTATTGATTTATAAATATATTTGTTACATAATATAGTGTAAGAACTGTCCACCGATTCTATTGAAAGGAGGTGGCGCATGTTCCGCACCTCTCGCACAAACCATTCCGCCGCACGCCGAATCGTGCTGATGTGTTCTGCCGGCACGCTGCTGCTCGGCGGATGCTCGCTCGGCTCATCATGGGGTGATACCTATGGTGCGCAGCCATCGGCAGCGACCACTACGCAGGCACCTACGCCGGCTCCATCGCCGACGAAACCGGTCTTGACGCCCGAGCAGCTCGAGCAGCGTCGCCTCAACGATGAGGCAGCGTACCAGGAGTCGCTGAACACCGAGAACCAGAAGTTCTCTCAGTGGCTGCAGGCAAACGGCCCGGCTGCCAGCACACCGAGTCCGTCGGAGCGTCGCGACAATCTCGCACGCTACTACTGTCAGGCGGAGGCAACGCCGGCCAGTTTCGACTTCCTGCTTCATGAGCTCGGAGTCGTCCGCAAGTTCGGCATCAGCGATGATGGTCAACGGGTCATGACATGGCTCGATGGCATCGACCGCGAAACACTCGCGCTCACTGACATCCTTGCCCAGTGCAACACCGATCAAGAGAGGTGAAGGCCGCCGGTACATACACCGGCACGAGGCTTCCCATACGGGGAGCCTCACTTCACGTCTTGGCGCCTCCAACAGATTGACATCAGGTGCAAAAAACTGTACAATCTATCACCGAAGTAAAAAAATCGCATTTAAGAGAGAAGGAACTAACTTACTTATGCTCGCAATTCGTTTGCAACGATTGGGCCGTAAAGCGTACCCAGTCTATCGTCTCGCCGTTCAGGAAGCACAGCGCCACCCTTCGAGCGGTCGCGTCGTCGCCTATGTCGGCAACTACAACCCACACACCAAAGAAGCTAACATCCAGGTAGAAACTGCGCAGAAATATCTTGATACTGGCGCGCAGCCAACTCCTCGCGTTGCGAAACTGCTCAAAGACGCAGGCGTCAAACTGCCTAAATGGGTTAAAGAGCATGATGGTGCGAAGCAAAAGTCTACCAAGCAGGCTGAAAAGCTTCGTAAAAACCAGCCAAAGGAAGAGTCAGCTCCAGTAGAGGACGCTCCTGCCGAAGAAGCTGCTGAAGCGTAAACCATAGCTAACACAACGAAAACCGCCCACGATTGCATGGGCGGTTTTGTGATATACTAGCTCGTAGAATAGCATAAATGACCGAGGAGGCAGGAGGGCACATGTCGACCATAGACCAGCAATTCGTAGAATATATCGTAAAGACACTTGTCGAGAACCCAGACGACGTAACCGTTGACCGCGTGATTGACGAAAAGGGCGTACTGCTCAGCCTGACAGTTAACCCTGAAGACCTAGGACGTGTTATTGGACGCCGCGGCGCGACCGCACAAAGCCTGCGTACACTGCTACGCGCGCTCGGCACAAAGAACTCTGCACGTTACAATCTGAAGATCGTGAACAACGATAATCCTGACGAATCGTTGACGATGAGCTCAGATGATGCGGATGATACGACACCATCGGATGCAACCGACGACGAGGCTGTGGAAAACGCAGCAGATGAAGCTGTGGAAAACGATCGTGACGAGAGTTCCGATTACGCAAAAAAGTCTCGCCAAGAGCTTGCGGAACTCGACGACCTCGATATATAATCATAAACAGTTCAAACACCATGCGAGAACTCAAAAAGCTCTATGCGAGCAACTTTTACACCTAAGAGTTGAGAGCCTTATATGTCTGAGAAACCCTACCGATTGGTAGGGTTTTTTGGTTGCTGGTATAATGGACGAGATGAAAAAGTTTCAAGTTGTCACGCTATTTCCCGGCATGTTCACCGGTGTCTTCGAAAATTCAATGATGTGGAAGGCGCAAAAAGACAGTATCGTCGAGCTTTCGACGATCGATTTGCGTGAATTTGGTCTCGGTCCACGACGTCAGGTTGATGATACGCCGTATGGTGGAGGCGACGGCATGCTCCTGATGGTCAAACCCCTCTGGAACGCGATTATGACGGCCAAAGAAGCCGACCCAAGTGCCGAAGTCTTACTTATGACGCCGCGAGGCGAACGCTGGGCACAACAGACGGCACAGCACGCTGCGGATGCTGATCATGGGTACATATTCGTGTGTGGCCGTTACGAAGGCTACGACGAACGTATCCTGGAGCTTGTTGACCGAGAGGTCAGCGTAGGAGACTACGTTTTGACGGGTGGTGAATTGCCAGCTATGACAATCATCGATAGTATCGTCCGCTTGATACCTGGCGTACTTGGCGGAGAATCAAGCGCCGCAATCGAAAGCTTTTCAGATGGTGAAACACTTGAATACCCACAATATACACGCCCTGAGGACTTTCAAGGCCTCAAGGTGCCAGATGTACTCCTTAGTGGCCATCATGGTGAAATCGCTGCATGGCGGCAGAAAAACTCGCTCAAAGCAAAACGCCCCTAGAGAGGAGCGTATGCCTTGTTGTGGTGGATGTCGTAGAGCGAAAGTTTTTGTAAGTTTTTGTTTTTATAACGTTCGCTAAGACCAATCATAGCGCTTTTGCTTGTAAAACACAAGGATTTTATTTGAAAAACTTCATAAACGTGGTCACGTAGTGTTTCGCGGTATGTACGTACACCATATATAGCTTCACCTTGAGATTTTGTCAGTTTTTAGCTATGATGGTACAGCCTCATACGCAAAGACACATAGTGGGCCGTGGCCAAGTGGTAAGGCACCGGGTTTTGGTCCCGGCATTCGCAGGTTCGAATCCTGCCGGCCCAGCCAAGAAAATACTCTAGTCGATCGACTGGAGTATTTTTGTAGCTGTAGTAAATAGTGCGCGAGTTGTTAAGCTATTGTGCTAAATGACAAAATATTATAGACAACTTGAATATTTATGGTTTATGTGCTTCAATAAATACAAGAAAAACATGTGTAGTGACGGCAAAATCGCGCCACTTGTATTACCGACAAATGCGATTGTTGTCCGATTACAAGACTGACCTACATGCGTATGGGCGGAGTCTTGAAACCGGACAAAAATCCGGCATGCCACTCGCTCTTTGATAGCTCTTGTCAATCGCGTAATTTGCGCCGCACAGTTGAGATGCTGCTAAGTCTCATTTGTGCGGCACAAGTTACTCGACGAAAACGAGGTGCTACATGGAAGCTGGAGGGGCGTGATATTAGCACCTTCACAACGCGTTACAACCTATATCCATCCCTGCAACACCGACGTGACGGAGGTCACACAGATGACAACCCCAGTAGCTGGCGGACTTCAGCGTCCGCCTCGACCCGAGGACGAGTCGCTCCGGCGGGCTCAGCAAGAGTCCGAGGAGCAGCATCGTCAGGCAGAGGAGCGTCGTGCCGCTGCAGAGCGTGCTCGACGTGACGCCGAAGAGCTCGAGCAAGCGGCCGCAGATGCCGAGGCCGAGGCTGAGCGCATCAAGCGTGAGGCCGAAGGCGCGGCGAAGGACCGTGAGCTCATGGCTCAGGCCAACGCCCAGGTCTCCAAGCACAAGCGCGCGGACCGGTACGAGAGTGATTCTCGCTACCCGGACTGGGCGCTGGCTGGCAAACCCGGGCGCGGACCACGACTGGTTCTCTGGTGGCTGTGGCTGGTCCTGCGGATCTACAAGATCTCGTGGGTACCCCAGCCGCGTGCCGTCGGGCTCTACGGCCTTCGGGCCGCCGAGCTCAACCAGAGCGCCATCGACAACCGTTCCAAGTCGCAGAAGATCGTCGTGGTCGTCACGGCCAAGGGCGGTGCCTGCAAGACAACCACGTCCACCTGGAAGGCGGCCATCGCGGCCTCCTTCTCCAGGCTCGCCGTGATCCTGTTCGACACTGACAGCGCCGGCGGCAAGGTCCTGAAGCGGTTCAGGCTGAACTCCGAAGACGCGATGACCTCAACCGAGGTCGTCAAGCGAGGTGGCAACATCTCGTACGAGGAGCTCAGCCGGCGCACGCCGACCGACCCCAACACCGGCGTGGTCATGATCCACTCCCCGGCGGGAGAGGAGTTCGAGGGTGACTCACTCGGCGTCGCGGTGTACAACATGCACCGTGCGTCCGCGCACACCCTCGTGGTCGACTGTGGTGCTGGCTTCAAGAAGGTCAACACCGACAGCGTGATCAAGGTCGCAGATGTCATCGTGATCCCAGCGGACTTCGGTTCGGGGGACTACAACTGCGACGACATCGAGGACGTCAAGGAGACACTCGACTACAAGCCCTATGGTCTCCGCGAGGAGATCGGGCGAGTGGTGATCGCGGTCAGTGCCGTCAAGTGGCGGCACTTCAACACCCGTACGCAGTACGCGCTGGCCCGGAAGTTCCGGGTTGCGCCGCACCAGGTCGTACTCATCCCGTACGGCCGCTACTTCCACAAGACGGGCAGCGTCAACCTGGAGAAGCTGCGTGCGAAGATGCTGTTCGCCTGGGCGCTGCTCAACCAGCGTTCAGACGAAGCCGTGATCCGCGAGGGTCGCCGGCGGCTGTCGACCAACTTCCTCGACGACGCGGTCGTGGAGGAGGAGACGGAGACGGCTCAGCCTCAGCGGCTGCAGTCCGTCCACGATCGCCCGGCTCGTACAGCGGGTACCGGCTGGCCGGTCACCGACCAGTCACAGCAACACCACCTCGCCGGCGCGTGAAGCCCGGCACTTCGATAGGACCCGCACCTGGGCCCGGAAAGGAGTAGCCGTGCTACTCAACCGATTGGCGGCACACATGCTGCCACAGCAGTACCCCGCGGTGGAGATCCCGAAGCCCAAGAGCAGCGACTCCCTCGATGCTCTCGGAGGAAGCATCGTGGGCGAACTGCTCACGGTGGCCCTCTGGGTCTCGCTGATCTCGCTCGTGCTGGCGTTCATCTTCGTGGTCGCCATGCGCAACGCCGAGAAGCGCAAGGCCTTCGCCATCTGGCTGGTGGTCTCGTTCCTCGCGTTCGTCGTCCTGCAAGGGCTCGACTGGATCGTGCCCGCGCTCGGTGACGTCATGCTCAGTCCCTTCGAGGTCCTGAAGTAAGGCTGACACCTCCGGCGGGCCGCGGTCGATCTGACTGCGGCCCGCCGAATCACCCCTTCACATCAGCTCTGTTAGGAGGAGCATCATGGACTACCTTGGAGAGCTGATTCTCAACCTCCTGGGCATCCGACCGGACCCGATCGAGAACCTTCGCGACGCCGTGGCGGCCTTGAGCCGCCAGCCGACCGTCGAGTTCTTCAACCCGAACTACCTCATGACCTACGGACTGGCATTCACTATCGCGCTCTTCGTGAGCCTGGTGGTGTCGCTGCTCTCAGTCATGCGCAGTCTTCGCCCCGGTGTGTCCGCGTTTCGTACCGTGCTGGCCTTCGGCTACTACGGCGAGACGCTGGTTATCGGCAGCGTGTTCCTGTTCCTGGCCCAGTGGCTGGACGCCACGATCGCAGCTGGCCGAGCGGCGGTCTTCGATCTGCTGCCGGACAACATCCAGCACCAGTTCATCCTGTCGCTGCAGGCCCCACAGATGTCGATGTTCTACAAGATCGTCAGCGGCGCCGCAACTGGTGTCCTGAAGATCGAGGGCGACATCCTCAACAACATGGCCCTGCTGCTATCGATGGCGTTCATCATCGTGTATCCGCTCTATCACCTAGAGGCGGGTCCGCGAGACACCTTCCTGCGCTGGCTTCTGGTCGCGCTGGGCGGTACGCTCGTCTCGATGCTCTGGCTGGTGGGCGGGGCAGTCGTCCTGAACTCCATGCTCTCGCGCTCCGGGCCGGTCCAGCCGACCGACTTCCGGAGCTACTCGACCGCAGTGCTGTTCCTGGCTGCATTGGCACCGTTCATGCTCAATTCGTACCTGAAGCGCACGCGCGTCGGGCAACGGATCATGGGCGCGATCACGGTGCGCAACACCGTCTCGACCCGCGGACCTGTCGTCGCGCCTGCACCTGTCAAGGGAAAGGCCGGCGGCGTCGGAAAGCGAATCGACACCGCGCGCACCAGCGAGGCCCGCTCCCAGTGGGTCTCCAGTGCCGCCAAGCGTCCCGAGAACCTTCTGAAGCTCTCGGCGACCACCCGTCCAATCGGTAGCGCCATCAGCGCCGCCAGAGGGCTCAAGCGCAAGTAAGCCCAACCTGACAAAGGAGGTGAAGTGTCGTGTCGATCGATACGATGCAGGAATCGGCAACGAACTTGCGTGTCAAGCGCCAGTTCTTCACGATTCCGCAGATCGTGCTGTACGCATTCGGCATCGGCTTGTCGCTGTTGTTGACGAGCCAGCTGCATCACCTGGGCTTCCTCATGGTGGCCCCGGTGTTCATCATTCTCGCGCTGCCGATCGGTAAGCGCGGGAGGATGCTGATCGTCTCGCCGATCTTCATGATGCGCCGTTACCAGCTCGCACGACGTCACAACGTCGTCAGCCGGATGACACCGGACAGTGCTCCGGTGAACGGCAAGGTGCCGAAGGATGGCTTCCGCGAAGCCTTCCACGGCGGTGTCCCATACACCACGGCCGACGGGAAGTCGACCGATGTGCTGCCGGTTCTCATGGACGGCGCGAAGCAGCGAGGTGCACTCATCGTCACGGCAGACGGCCTTCGGGTCGGTGCCGGCGGCGATGAGGAAACCCGTCGCGTCCACATGGGGATGATCAACGATGGCATCCGGGACACGATCAACTCGTATCCGGGCAACATGTCCATCGCATCACTCCAGGTCAAGCGGCCAGGCGACGTTCACACGGCCTGGACCTACGTGACCGAAGAGATGGCCGACGCGGTCCGGGATGCCCCCAAGGGCGACCCGGACGAGGCCACCAGACAGTACTCGCTCGACCAAGCCTGGTCGGGTGTGTTCAGCGACACGCGTCGTCTGTGGGTGGTCTCGACCGAACTCGGTTCACTCCGGGGGAAGGTCAACGAGACCTTGTTCGCTCCGGCCGGCAAGAAGTTGCCGACCAGCAGCCAGGTCTACGATCACCCACTGTTCCGGGCGGCTGAAAACCTCTTGAACACCCTTCAAGGGGCGCAAGCCGAGAGTCCGGAGATCGCCGACGCGGCCGGTCAGGCGCTGATGGTCGGGGAGTGTTTCACGACGCACCCCGAGGACCTCGAGTCCTACTACCGTGGCGAGCAGTCCGATCTGACCGCCCTGCGCCTGCAGGGTGCGATCGACCTCAGTGAGTCCATGTCAGCCAGACGTGGGCCCATGCCGTTCAGTGCCAGCGTCGGCCACGATTGGCTTCTGACCGGGCGGACGTACCACCGAATCCTCCACATCCTCGGAGGACGAGGCGAGACGCTTCCGCTCGGTCTGGCCGACATCTTCGTGGCCGAAGCCGAGTACCCGGTCATCTTCTCGACCGTCAGCAACTCGATCCCAGGAAGCTGGGAGCGGTACAAGGCAGAAGAGAAGGCGCGGGTCGAAGAGATCCGGCTGGAGACCCGAACCCAGGGCTACGCCAGCGTGCCCGAGCGGTACAAGCAGGGTCTCGAAGACGCCGCCAATGCTCGCGACCGGATCTTCCGGAGTGGTGCGCCACCGGTGGACATCACCAACGGTGTCATCGTTTCGGCGGTGTCCCTCGCTGACCTCGCGGTCTTCGAGAGCGCGGCACGTCATCAGCTGAACCGGATGCGTGTCAACGTCGAGACGATCACAGGACCCGAAGAGCAAGTCGACTGGTTCCTGTACCTGCTTGGCATCAAGCGGTTGTAACGCACGTGGAGGTGCTCCGACCCGACGTCCGCCCTACCAGCGTGACGTCGGGTCGGCACCCTACTCGTGTACATATTGAGATATGTTTACGAGCGGGGTGAGAACCATCTCACTCCAGAAGCTTAACAACTTCATACGACGTACCCACCCAACCAACCCACCTTCGAAAGGGGTGAGCAGATATGCCGTTCAATGGCATCTTCAGAGACCTAGTCCCTCAGATGTTCGGCGTCGCAAAGGCACGGGGCACCGTCGATGACGCTGCCCACCTCCAGCCATTCACCAACGTGGCTGCACCGAACTCACCGGGATACCCGATGGGCTACGTGTACGGCGCTGGTCGCTGGCACCATGACCCACTGCAGCTGCAGCGTGATGGTGTGATCGGCGGTCCGGCCGTCGCCGCGTTCTCTGACCGTGGCGGTGCGAAGACCTCGTACTTCAAGGAGCTTGGCATGTTCATGAGCGGCAGTGATGTCGGTTGTGGACGTCCGGCTCGTACCGGAGTCGCGGTCGTTCGGCGAAACGCTGGCACCAACGAGTGGCAGAGATATGCCGAGATGTTCGGCGTCGAACCCGTTGACATGATGAACGCGCGCCTCAATGCGCTTTCTCGTGGCTCCGGACTGCCGCTCAGCCGGCGGATAAGCTGGATGAACGACACCTTCGAGCACCAGAGCGAACCTCTGAGTCTCGCCGAGGAGTTCGTGGCCAGTGCGGCCCTCGCGCAGTTGTATCGTGTCACGCCGCAAGACGTTGACCCGTACTTCCGCGACTACTTCGGGGTGATCTCCGGCTTCGACCTCGAAGCCGAGATCGAGTTCCATCGTCAGTCTCTCGAGACCGAGTCGTTCTCGGACCAGTTGCAAGGCTGGATCCGCAGCGACCACGACCAACAGGAACTCGCCGACGCCCGGCGACAGCTCCGCAGGCGCTTGACGCGCTTGCTCGGCACTGCCTTCGGGCAGACCTTCGGAGCTGAGCGCCCTGTCGAGTCCATCTTGACGTCGAGGCAACAGGTTCACGACTACTCACTGCTCAGCGCGGTATCGCCCGAAACGATCCCGCTGATCTGGTCGCTGATCCTCGACATCCGCAACTACGCAGACAAGACACTCAACTACGACCTCATGGTCGAGTACGAGCCGTTCGACGAGACGGACACGCTGCTGCGCTATCCCATCACAGCAAAGCGCGTGCTCCACATCCTGAAGACGATTCGTGGACTCAGCAAGGTTGTCGGCTTCTCGATGCACCGGCTCCAAGACGCCTACGCGATCGGTGAGCACGACAGCGAGATGCGCGGCATCATCCTCGACATCCTCGAGGAGTTCGAGATCGTGCTGATCGGTCAGCTCAAGGGCAAGCGCGCACGTGACATGATCGCGGAGTGGAAGGATCTTCCGCCCAACGTCATGAACCGTATCGCCGGGCAAGGACCTGGTGATTTCTGCGTGGTCATCGAAGGGCGAGACCCGCTCTTCATCCACCGGCCGCTCAACCCGAGCCTCCAGGTGATCACCGAGAGCAACCGCGCGAACCGTCGCAAGGCGGATCGTGACCGCGAGCGGGCTGAGATGCTCGCTCAAACCCGAGAGGAGGGCGATGACTAAGCCCTGGCACATCGCGGCCTACTTCGTGGCCGTCATCGTGCTGGTCGTCGGCGCAGTCGCCGGGCTTATCGCTCTCTTCGGAGGCGATGAGTCGGCATCGACGACAGCGGCGAGCTCATCGTCCGCGACGTCAACTGTACCGCCACTTCTGGATGCTTCGCCGATGCCATCGGACGAAGCACCCATGGAGGGCGACGACCAGCAACCCTGTGTTCGTGACCGCGAGCAGCTGCGCTCCCGTAGCCAGCTGCTCGCGGTCGCCTGGGAGACGCTCGCACCGGATGACACGACAGCCAGTCGTGAAGTCCGGCTCACGCCCTACGTGGTGAGTGAGTTCTTCCGGACGCCGCAAAACAGCGTGAGTGTCGAGACTGATCTCTCGACGCTCTCGCTGGCTGAGCGTGCCCGGATTACCCAGCGCATCACGCAGAAGGCCAAGGCCTCGAACGAAGAGGTCGAAGTCGTCTGTTCGACAACGGCGGACAGCGAAGCGGCGACCACCGTGAACGTCTCGGTCTGGACCGAAGACGCCCACGGTACGCAGCTCGCTCCGCCACTGCCCGAGAGTCTGTCGATCAACTGGCGGCTCGTGAAGTCTGTGTGGCGAGCAACCCTCGTCACCCCGAACTGAGAGGCGCGATGTGAAGAAAGCGCTAGTCGGTATCGCTGCGGCCTTCGTGGCCGTGGTGCTGCTGCTAGCGTCAGTGCTGGCAGCGGTGAAGGACGGTGCGCTCTCGTGCGCATCGGGTGTCATCAGCAGTGCAGTGTCGCCGCTGATCAAGGCACCGGAACAGCTCGCCAACTGGATTCTGATCGACAAGATCGGTCAGAAGCTGGGCGCCACCGAGAAGGAGCGTGCCGTCGCAGTCTCGGTCTCGTACCAAGAGACCGGATCAAAGAACCTGCGATTCGGTGATCAAGACTCACTCGGACTTTTCCAGCAACGGCCTAGCCAAGGCTGGGGAACGCCGGCTCAGCTCATGGACCCTGTCTACGCCACGACGCAGTTCTACAAGGCGATGTTCAAGGTCAAGGGGCGCGAGTCGATGAACCCGCTCCAGTTGGCACTTGCGGTACAGCGACCCAGCTATGCCGCCTACACCCAGCCGGGGCATGCGTTTACCAGCTGGATTGGTGACGCTGCCAACTTCATCAAGCAGGCCGCAAGCGGTGTGCTCCCGAAGCTGGGCGACCAGCCGAAGGATGTTCCCTCGAGGCAGCAAGCCCAAGAGGCGAATAGCGCGTCATCCGTATGCGCGCTCATCGCCGACGGTGTGCTGGGCGGTCTTCCGGACCTCGTGCCGGGATTCAACTCATCGTCAGGTACTGGCAAGTTGGGCATGCCGCTCGAGAAGATGAACCCCACTTCCGAGTACGGCATGCGGTTCCATCCGATCTATCACGTCTGGCGACTCCATGACGGCCTGGATCTTGGTGCACCTACGGGTACGCCGATCTACGCCGCCGCAGACGGGGTTGTCGTGACGGTTAGTTCCCAACCGACAGGATTTGGAAACTACATCCAGATCAACCACGGCGGTGGACTGCAGACCGGCTACGCACACCAGTCACGCTTCGCGGATGGAATCCGTGTGGGCGTGACGGTCAAGCGCGGTCAACTGATCGGGTACGTCGGATCAACCGGGTCGAGCACTGCTCACCATCTGCACTTCAGGGTGCTCAAAGATGGGACAGCGGTGAATCCGCGACCCTACCTCGGCCTCACGGCCAAGAGGTGAACCTCACGTCGAGGTGCCGGGTAGAGGCTCAGCCAGAGTCTCCCCGGCGCCTCGACGGCGCAACAGAGTATTCAATACGTTGAATCATCTGCAGCGTCTATTTGCAAATGCATCGCTATCATGGTTTACTAAACAAGTCAGATTCCGCTCCGAAAGGATAGTCATGCACCTTACCCTCGCTGTACTCGAGACGAGACAGCTCAACGACAACGCCTGGCAGCTGCTGATCTCGGTCGTCATGCTCGCAGCCGGAGCCCTTCTGGTCGGCTTCCGCAAGGAGCTACCGCTCAAGATCCTCGGGCTTCTGGCCGCACTCGGCGGCCTGGTCTGGCTGGCCGGTGCGCTCGGTCTGAGCTCCGGTGTGACGATGACGGCGGCCGCAGTGCTGCTGCTCGTCATCTCATTTGGCCAGGTCGGCCAGACGAAGGGTGGCAGCCGGCTGCTCTTCGTCATCACGGCGGTCATCGCCGTGCTGGCGCTGATCGTCCTGGTTCCCGGCATCACCAAGATCCCGAGTGGCACCGTCGTCGACGTCCTCGTCGCCGGCTGGAACGCTCTCGTCGATCTGACGAACGTGGCTGCCGATCAAGTTTCGCGAGCGTGAGGTGTTGCGTGCACCGCTGCGGAACTGACGCGAGGCAGGGGTAGGGGCACATCGCCCCGCCCCTGCCTCGAAGAGTCTTCTTTTTGCAATTTCGGAGTACAATGAAGACATGGATTTACTTATTCGATTATGTGCAGACGGCTTAGTGGTCGTTATTTTTATTATCGCGATGGTGAGCTTCGCTCTGAAGATTCCTCGAGACCAATGGTGGTCGTGGGGTTGGCGTATCGTGCTTGGTGGGCTTACCGCGTACCTGCTCGCAAAAATCGCCGGGCATTTCTTTCAACCCGAAACCTTGCGGCCGTTTGAAAAACTGGGTGTATCGCCGAAAGCCGCTTTTTTGCCGAACCCTGGTTTTCCAAGTGACCATGTGTTGTTTGCGACATTCCTGAGCCTGGCTGTCTGGTTCTCGACCAAACAAAAGAAACTGGCCATTACACTGCTTACACTGACCGTCATTATGGGAGTTGCGCGGGTACTCGCACTCGTTCACACACCACTCGATGTCATCGGCGGGTTTCTTATCGGTTGCACGAGTATCGTCTGGTATAGACGAAGCTCAAAAAATGTAGTACAGTAACTGCAAACGAAGAGGAGTTAACTATGGTGAGTAATGACGGGGTGGTGTCAGAAGAAATTAATCGTGTATCCCCGGTCGTCTCGACCTATGGAAGGGAAGTCGCGAGTATAGTAGCGGTCGGTGCTGCAGTCGGTTTGATTGTCAGCGGCGCCTACTACTTGCTTGAGAAGTATATCTTTTCTGCCGTCCTTTGCCGTGCGGGTGCCGATGCAAGCTGTTCGCAGGCGCCGGAGTATGCCATGGTCGTCGCGATGGTAATCGGCGCAATCGTCGGGCTGCTTGCGCTCGTACAGGTCCGTGTTTATCGGCCACTTCTCGTCGTCATCGGTTCGCTCGTAACCCTCTGGGGCTTTACGAATCTCGTCAGTGATCTTACGTGGTACTGGTCACTTCTCGCGTCAGTCGTATTCTTCGCATTGACCTACCTGCTATATGCATGGGTCGCACGAATTCGCTCGTTCTTACTCGCCAGCATCATCGCGATCATTCTCTTTGTCGCGACACGCTACGTCGTCCTCAGCTAGTGTACTAGTGGTATACTACATATATATGGATACGCTTATTGTTAGTATTGTTCTGGTCGCCGTCGTGATCGGATTTGGCGTCGTAATCGCCGTGTTAAACGCCCGTATGCGCGAGCTGAAAAATCAGTCAGCAGCAGAAATGGTCAAAGGTGACGTCGTCGAACTGACACGTACGATCGCTAGCCTGCAAGAATCGATGGGCAACAAAATGGATCGCAATAACCAGGCGGTTCAGCTTTCGCTGCAAAAACAATTGATGCAAAGCAACAAGATTATCGCGGATATTACGCGTGATCTGACTGAACTAAAAGCATCGAACAAACAGGTCGTGGATGTAGCCGACAGTCTGAGAAGTCTGCAAAATATTTTGCAGAACCCGAAGCAGCGTGGTGGTGTTGGTGAATACTATCTCGAAACCGTGCTCGGCAATGTGTTGCCACCGCACGTGTTTGAAATGCAGTACAAATTCAAAGATGGTGAAATCGTCGACGCGATCATCAAACTCGACAAGGGTCGACTGATACCGATCGATAGCAAGTTCAGTCTAGAAAACTATAATCGCCTGATCGAAGAAAAAGATAAAACGCGGCGCGATGCGATCATTAAGCTATTTAAAACTGACCTGAAAAACCGTATCGATGAGACAAGCAAATATATTCGCCCTGGCGAAAGTACCCTCGACTACGCGTTCATGTTCATACCGTCTGAAGCGATTTATTATGACTTGCTAGTCAACAATATCGGTGCGACTGGTACAAACTCGCGAGACCTTATCGAGTATGCATTTATCGACAAAAAAGTCATAATCGTTAGCCCGACGACATTGCTTGCATACCTTCAGACTGTCATGCAGGGTCTTCGCAGTTTGCAGATCGAAGAACAGGCGAAAGATATCCAAAAACGCGTGGGTGAGCTCGGCAAGCATATTACAGCCCACGAAACCTATATGCAAAAACTTGGCGCCAGTCTTGGCGTGTCAGTGAGTCACTTCAACAGCGCACATAAGTCGCTGGCTCATATGGACAAAGACGTGCTGAAGATAGCCGAGGAAAGTCCTGGTGTCGAACCGGTCCTACTCGATCGACCAACGCTTGATGACTAATAAAACAACCCGCTCGTATGTGCGGGTTGTTTTATTGTCGATGTAACGATTGTTACTTCTTGAAGCTGTAACCGACGAGGCGGGTTAGGCTTGCACCGACGACTGCACCGATCAATGTCGCGACGATTACTTCAAGTGAGAATCGTGAGTACGGTGATGGTGTGTTTTTGCTTGTCTGAGCTGAGTCGTTGATACCGTATCGTGCGTATACGTCATCAGCACTAGTTGCTTCAGTTGCAGCTAGGGCTACGGCTGGGTTCAGCGTAGCGTTACCGACCAAGATAGTGTTTGGTACGCTTACTTCACGGAGCTTAGCCATGTCAGGTGAACCACTCTTGGTTTTACTTGCCTCAGACTGAAGATCTTTGAGGTAGTTTGTTTCAGCAGCCTTTGAGACTGGTGCGAACATACTGCCAGCAACGATCAAACCGACAAACAACGCGAGACCTGCGCCAAGCGCTTTGTTGCCTGAAGTCAAATCAACACGATTGAAAATGCTGGTCAGAACGAACAGGAATACTGCCGTACCGACAAGCTCGACCCAGAAGACCGACATGTCAAAGTTGAGGAAGTGACTGAAGTCGAGGCCAAGTTGCTGACCTGATACGAGACTGAGTACGACGACTGCTGCCATCGCGCCAAGTAGCTGAGCTGCCCAGTAGAATGGGAGCATCATTGCACGAACTTTCTTTACGCTCCACAGACCGAATGTGACGGCTGGGTTAAGGTGAGCACCTGAAACCGCGCCGAGTGTCATGACGAGCACGGCGAAGGTCAGGCCGACGTATAGTGGCGTCATGTCATTTGCAGTCATGACAAATACGAGCGACAGTACGAATGTACCGATGAGCTCTGCTAGTACAACGTTGACCGTTGTTTCAGGAAGAGTACGGCGTGCACGTTTGACCGGCGTAGCTTCCTTTGCACTGACGGTTCGGACCGTTGTGGTTGCTTTTGCCGGAGCGGCTTTTTTGACAGTCGTTTTACGTGTCGCGACTTTTTCAGTTGTCGGCGACTTGCGTGTGGCTTTCTTTGTAGCCATGGATATTCCCTCCTTTATACTAGAATATACGGTTAGTATAGCATATACTTATCTACATGGGACAATACCTTAACCAACGCGATAACCGCACTGAATTGCAGCAAAAACTCGATGCGCAGTTACGGGCAAAAGCCGCCGAAAAGCTCAAGAATGAAGGCGAGCGCCCAGACGGTATCGACGATAGTGCATATATCGAAGGCACGAAAGTAACGACTGGTCTGGACTGGGCGTGGCTTATTATCGCCGTACTCGTGGTAGCGGTATTTGGATACTTTATATACATTGTGAGCAAATAATAATGGCAGATTTTCAACAGATACAAACTGAGTTGTTAGCACGTGTTGGCGAGTCGACTGAACCACGTAGCGTACTGCGCGCACCCGAACTTCGCGAGCTGTATTCGGGTATTCGTGACGCCAATGATAAAGCGGCATACGGTGCACAGGTAAACGAACTCAAGGCTCAACTCGAAGCCGCTATTAGCGCGCGTGAATCGCAGCTAGCTGAAGTTGATCTCGAACCAATTGACGTCACCGCGCCAATGGACACCAACGCTCCTGTGCCCTCGTTACTTCCGACTGAGCAAGGCACAATACATCCGCTCTCTCGTGAGACCGCACGAATTATCGATATCTTTGCGCGCATGGGTTTTGTCGCGGAGCAATCGCGCGAAATTGACGATCAGTATCATATGTTCGAAACATTGAACTTTCCAAAAGGCCACCCGGCGCGTGACGACTACGACACGTTCATGACCGTCGAGACCGATGCTGACGGCGAA
This sequence comes from Patescibacteria group bacterium, assembly GCA_035494435.1. Lineage (GTDB taxonomy): Bacteria > Patescibacteriota > Saccharimonadia > Saccharimonadales > Saccharimonadaceae > SZUA-359. Next base: position 22,085 of record DATJGX010000025.1, read on the forward strand.
CCGCTTATCGCACCCGCGCACACCAGTACTATGCAAAACCGTGTACTCAAAAAATACCATGACAAGCTCGAGGCCGGCGAGGCGATTGCCGCCATCGTTCCGGATCGCGTATTTCGTAACGAAGATCTCGATGCGCGACACGAACACACATTCTATCAGCTCGAAGGTGTCTATGTAGCAAAAGGTGTACATGCCGGCATGCTCATTGCAACACTACAGGAATTCTTGCAGGCATATTATGGCCAAGATCTCGATGTGCGCGTCAATCCGTTTTACTTTCCATTCACCGAACCGAGTTTTGAATTTGCGCTGAGCTGTCCATTCTGCAAAGGCCAGGATTCAAACTGCAAAGTCTGTTCAGGTGAAGGTTGGGTCGAGCTGCTCGGCTGTGGCATGATTCACCCGAATGTATTGAAGGCAGCTGATATCGATCCAAGTGTATATACCGGCTTCGCCTTCGGCTGCGGTATCGACCGCCTCATCATGATGAAGCATCAAATCGAAGACATCCGCCATCTCGAAAGCGCAAAACTTGATTTCCTGGAGCAGTTTTAAATGCCGCGCACCATTTTTGATGACATCGTAGAAGGTAAGCTCAAATCATGGACGATTTGGGAAGATGATGAGTTCATGGCTTTTCTTACACCGTATCCTAATACGCCAGGATTTACGGTCGTTATTCCCAAGCAGAATCCCGGCGATTACATATTTTCACTAAATGACGAACTGTACGTAAATTTCTTACTTGCTACAAAGAAAGTCGCACATTTACTAGAAAAGGCCTTCGATACGCCTCGCGTCGCTCTCGTTTTTGAAGGTACTGGTGTTGCGCATGTACATGCAAAGCTAATTCCTTTGCACGGAGAACTGGCTGGCCAGACAGATGTGTGGTCGACTGAGAAAATCTTCAACGAGGAATATCGCGGATGGCTTACGACAGAAGAAGGTCCACAAATGAGTGATGAGCGTTTGGACGAAATACAAGAAAAAATACGGAGTGTCGCATCATGAAAGTTAGCCTGAATACAGTCAAGTCTCTCATCGACTTTGACCTACCTGCTGCCGACGAGTTAGTACATCGTATCAACCAGCAACTGGGCGGTGTCGAAGATGTTATTGATCTCGCGGACAAATACAAAGATGTCGTAATCGTTCGCGTTGTCAGCGCCGTTAAACACGAAAACGCCGATAAGCTAAGCGTGTGTTTGGTCGATGATGGTGGCGTAGTCACCGATATTGAGCGAAACGAACAAGGTCTCGTGCAGGTCGTATGTGGTGCGCCAAACGTCCACGACGATATGTACGCGGCGTGGTTACCGCCAAAATCTACCGTGCCAGCAACCTATGAAGACAAAGAGCCGTTCGTACTCGGTGCGCGCGAGCTGCGTGGTGTCGTCTCGAATGGCATGCTCGCTGCAGCCGACGAATTGGCTATCGGAACTGACCACGACGGTATTATCGAAATCGATCCACAACAGTGGCGACCATACGATGTTGAGATCAAACCCGGTGCATCGTTTGCCGAAGCATATGGCCTTAACGACACGATTATCGATATCGAAAACAAGATGTTTACGCATCGTCCTGATCTATTCGGGCATATTGGTGTAGCGCGTGAGATTGCTGGTATACAGCACAAGGAATTTCACAGCCCAGAGTGGTATGTCGGTGATGTGTCGTTTGAAGACGCGAGCGGACTCGAACTGAGTGTATATAATGACGCACCAGAAAAGGTGCCGCGCTTTATGGTTGCTGCTATGAGCGGCATCGAGGTTAAGCCCAGCCCACTTTGGTTGCAGTGCGCCCTTGTCGCGATGGGATCGAAAGCGATTAATAATATCGTTGACGTCACAAACTACATCATGCTCCTTACTGGTCAACCCACACACGCCTACGACTACGATAAATTACGCTCACACACCCTTGGCGTACGTATGGCGAAGGCAGGTGAGACGGTCCGCTTGCTGAATGACAAAACCTATGAACTACACGAAGACGATATCGTTATCGTTGATGGCGAAGGTCCGGTCGGACTAGCCGGCGTGATGGGTGGCGGCGACAGCGAAGTAAGTGACGATACAAAAAACATCGTACTCGAAGTTGCGAACTTTGATATGTATGCGATTCGAAAAACGAGCATGCGCCACGGTCTGTTCACTGATGCGGTTACCCGGTTCAATAAAGGCCAGTCACCGCTACAAAATGATCACCTGATGAATCTGCTTATCGGTAGTATAAAAGACGTATGCGATGCGAAACAGGCAAGTAGAGTTTATGACGAAAAGGATGATTCGCGTGAGCTGTTTCGAACAGGCACGTACGCGGCGCCTATTACGACCGATGCGGCATACATAAATGCTCGACTTGGGCTCTCGCTTTCTGCCTCGGACATGAAACAGCTGCTGACGAATGTCGAAGTGAGCGCAGCGACCGATAACCCTGATGACGACTCGCAGCTTGTCGTGACTTCGCCGTTTTGGCGTACCGATCTTGAGCTACAAGAAGATATCGTCGAAGAGATTGGACGATTGTATGGGTTTGATGCACTCCCACGCGAGCTACCGCAGCGCAGCATAAAACCCGCCGACGAAAACCGTCGTATCGCACTAAAGCAGTCAATTCGCACCTCGCTTGCACGTAGCGGTGCCAACGAAGTGCTGACGTATAGTTTCGTGCACGAAACGGTGCTTCGTAATGCCGGGCAAAATCCTGACGACGCGTTTCGGCTATCAAACGCACTCAGTCCCGACCTGCAGTATTACCGACTGAGCGTCCTACCAAGCCTGCTCGACAAGGTCCACATGAATATCAAGTCTGGACACGACCAATTCGTCTTGTTCGAACTAGGCAAGGGCCATCATAAGCAGCTGCGCGCCGAAGACGGATTACCAAAAGAGCTCGAATTTATCGACATGGTCTATGCCGCAAAGCGTTCCGCAAGCGGGTCTGCCTATTTTGCAATCAAGCGCTACGTGCAAGCCTTGGCTCGTGATCTTGGTATCGAGCTGGTGTATAAGCCATTGCCCGAAAGCAGCAACACGAACATCGAAGCGCCATTTGCGACTAGCCGTAGCGCAGAGGTCTACACCAGCGACGGCACTCCGGTAGGAGTTGTCGGTGAACTGAAGCAGTCAGTACTGCGCGCGTTCAAGCTCCCGGCTCACACTGCAGCGGCATCGCTCGGACTACATGGATTGCAGACAGCCGCGCGACCATCAGCTAGTACGTATCAGCCACTTTCACGGTATCCTTCAGTGACGCAAGACATTTCATTGCAAGTAGAAAAACAGGTGGCGTATGATGCGCTATATACACTGGCGAACCAGACTGCCATGCAGGCAATCGAGGCGGCGACCATCGACATTTCACCGGTTTCGATTTATAGCGCTTCGGACGACGCGCACACTAAGACGATCACACTTCGCCTGCGTGTAACGAGTCACGAGCGTACGCTGCGCGAAGACGAAGTATCGGCTGTGCTCGAGGCTGTCGCTCGTGCTGCGCACGACCAGTTGAATGCCTCGCGCGTCTAATGCATATCTTGTATATTCCTGGACTAGGTGACTCGTACGATGGCTTTCGGCGATTCGCGATGCGGCTCTGGAGCCTGCACCCTGACATAACGGCCGAGGTGGTGCCGATGCGCTGGTCTGACCCACACGAAACGTATGCAGAAAAGCGGCACCGGCTCCAGCAAGCAATCGAGCTTTCAAACGATGATCGCATTGTCTTAGTCGGCGAAAGTGCAGGCGGCTCGATGGCCGTGACGATGTATACTGAGCACTCCATGATAGTACGTAAGCTCGTGACGCTGTGCGGAAAAAATCACGGCGAGAAGAATGTCTCACCGAGATTGTATCGACGTAACCCGGCATTTCGTGAATCGTTGCAGCGAGCTGATGCAGCAATGACGGCGTTGTCGCCGGCTCAGCGCGCAAACATTTCGACGATATATAGTCCACATGATCACGTTGTTCGACCAGCAGATACACGCATTGACGGTGCGCGAGCATACCTGCTCGGCTCGTATGGGCACCTACCGTCAATCGTGTATGTGTTGCTTTTTCGGCTTCGGCTTGTCCGGACGGCTGCCAGCTGATATAGTAACGAGGCATTAACAATTTAAATATCACGAAGCGGACGAGAGAACTGACTCTTTGACTTCGCTAGCAACCACCTGGCATTCACTCGATACCAGACAGGTGCTCCATTCAGCCCTTGAAAGGAGGGAAAGATATGACTCACTATCGAACGGCGGAAAGTGTTTCGCCAAAACACCCAGACAAACTCTGCGATCAAATTTCAGACGCTATTTTAGACGCGTACCTTCGTGGCGATCCAGAGGCGCGCGTTGCGGTCGAGACGGTCGGCGGTCACGGTAAGCTCTTTATCACCGGAGAGGTACGTAGTACGTCACACCCGGCACTCGAGCCGATTATTAGACGCATAGCCGGCGATTCTATCGACTATACGATTCACCTCGTCAAGCAGAGTCGTGAAATCGCGCAGGGTGTCGATACAGGTGGCGCAGGTGATCAGGGTATCATGATTGGCTATGCATGCGACGAAACACCAGAGCTATTGCCGCTCGAAGTCGTCTTAGCGCGAAATCTAAATCAGTATCTCTACGCCCTATGGCCGCACGACGGAAAAACACAGGTCACACTTCGCGGTACCGAGATAGACTCAATCGTCGCCAGTTTTCAACATGCGCCGCACGATGAACTAGAACAGGCGGTCAAACAGTGGGCGCGCACACAGCCCTATGTTTCGGCGTGCTTCGTAAAAGGCAGGAACGGCAATCCGACACTGCTCGTCAATCCTGCAGGTGATTGGCAGGTTGGCGGCTTCGACGCGGACGCTGGGCTGACAGGCCGCAAGCTAGTGGTTGATAATTATGGGCCGCGTATTCCGATTGGCGGCGGATGTTTCAGTGGAAAAGACCCTTCGAAAGTCGATCGATCTGCAGCATACATGGCACGCTATATCGCACGAGACTACATTACGAGGTTTCAGGCACACGAAGTTATCGTGCGACTCGCATACGCGATTGGTTACGACAAGGCCGTCGAAGCGACCGCGATTGTCGATGGCGTAGAGAAGGCGATTACTGGCTACGATTTGTCACCACGAGGTATTGTCGATACATTGAATCTGAAGAGGCCACAGTACGAGCGAACAGCGCGGTGGGGTCACTTCGGACACCCGGCATTTTCATGGGAATATACAGCCAAAGAGAAAACCCCCGGAGGGGCTTCTCGATAATCGATAGAACTCCTCTCGGGGGTAGAATTGTTGAACGCTCAGGCCACAGCGCGAAGGTGTCTGGTGCTGCGCGCAGCTCGCCGAAGTGTGCGGGCACGCTGGTTGACAAGCGCCTCGTAGAGCTCGGCTTCACCAAAAAGGTTTTGGCGCTCCACGAACTCTTCCAGGCTGTAGTCACCTGGAGGCAACTGCGCCAGGGCCGCTGACAACTTGAGTGCTGTCGTGAGCCTTGTCTTGGTCTTGCGTCGCTGCTCGGCCGGCACATCGGGGCCGCGGTGGCACTCGATGTGGCTGATGGTGCTGGCGCTGACGCCAGCCTGAGCTCCGAGCGAACGCTGGGTCTGCTGAGCTGCGTGTCGAGCCGAACGAAGTCTGTGGTGAGCCACAGGTCTCCTTTGCTTGCAGGGACAGGGATGTGAGGTGCAACAATTAGTAGCAAGCTACTAATTATATTGTAGCACAAATACACCTAAAAGTCAATATATCTCGGCTAAAACTCCTTACCAACTATGCGTGCCATACGTGCTGCGATATGTATGGAAAAAGCGCTTCAGTGGCTATTCATCGTGTCGGGATCAGGACCTTGCCGCTTGCCAGATAGCGCGTCGAGCGTTGCCATTTCCTCCTCAGTTAATGCGAAGTCGAAAACGTCGATATTTTCCCGGATACGTGCTGGATTGACAGATTTAGGTATGACGATAAGTCCGTGGTGAATATGCCAGCGGATTACCACTTGGGCAGGCGTCTTGCCGTGATTTGAAGCAATATTGATAACACGTTCGTCTTCGAGTACATTGCCTTGGCTTCCGCCTATCGGACTCCATGACTCTATGTATATATCATGAGCCTTGCCATATGCGCGGAGTTCGTCTTGGTTGAAGCCTGGGTGTAGTTCAATTTGATTGACGACAGGTACCGTTGACGATTCGGCAGCGAGCCGCTCGAGATGAGCTGGCTGGAAATTACTTACGCCAATTGAATGCACGAGGCCTTCTTGTTTTAACTTCTCGAATTCTTTCCAGGTTTCAACATATAGATCACGCTCTGGTGTCGGCCAGTGAATCAGGTATAAGTCGACATAATCGAGCCCGAGTTTATGGAGGCTTTTTTCAAACGCCGCGCGGACGTTTTCGGCGCCCTGGTCACTATTCCATAGCTTCGTCGTGATAAATAATTCCTCTCGTGGCACATCCGACTTTGCAATGGCGCGGCCGACATCCTCTTCGTTCATATACAGCGCAGCTGTATCGATTAAGCGGTATCCCGCGTTAATCGCTTCAGTGACGGCTCGCTCTGTCTCACCACCATTTGCGGCTTTCCATACACCGAGGCCAAATTGCGGCATCGTATTACCATCATTAAGCGTGACTGTTGGCACTGTCTGTTCCATTGTTTCCTCCTTATGTTATGTCTAGTATAAAAGTCCATAGCTATAAATACCGTGATAATCATCACACGAAGCCACATTCAATACGGCTACGCTTGCCATGGTCGGCGAACGGGGACATAGTATATGTATATGGAACCAAAATATGAAGGGCCAATCGCAACGTTGGCCGATGACTTACTTGTCTCAAACGGCGATATGATTTATGCGCATTATGACGGCATTCTTGCAGCCAGCGGTAATCTTTCGTCGGTTATTGACGACCAATTTGTGCTCGAGAATCAGCGGCTCGCGCAATTTTATCGAGATATGGCCACAGCATTTGGTCAACTTGTATCAAGTCCTGAAACACCAGACGAAACCGTTGCTGAAACGATCGATATCGCGTACCGATCGCTACTATTCGCATATCAAACGTGCGTCAAGTTTAGTGAAAACCCGCATATGCATGCGGTGGGTGACTGGCACGCGTTTGCTGGTACGCTCGCCGAGCACGGCGATGACCAACGTTCGGCAGAATACGTAATTCATTCTGTGCATGACTATCTTCGTCGTCGCCCCGCACTAGAGGCATTCTTGTCATACTACGCTGGCATACTTGCGGGTGGCAATACTGACTTGGCTCCTAAAGCTGAAATTTTCGCAGGACTCTCATTTATGCTGATCGAAGCGGAAGCGGCCGTCGCAACACACGTCGATGATATGGATGATGAGCTCGCACGTTTTTTTGACGAAGCATAGTGCTACTATAAAGCCATGACTGATTGGTCTTTTCTCGAAACCGATGCTGTGCAGGCCGCCAAGCGACTTATTGGCTGCGAGCTTGAGCGCACCATTGGCGCGGACGTACTCAGAGGTAAAATAATCGAAGTCGAAGCATATGACCAAAGTGACGTCGCGAGCCATAGTTATCGTGGTCAGACTCCCCGTAACGCCGTCATGTTTGGTCCGGCTGGTTATCTATACGTGTATTTTACGTACGGCATGCATTACTGCTGCAATGTGGTTGTAGGCCACACTGGTCATGGCTCGGCGGTACTAATCAGGGCGCTACAACCGCTGGCAGGCGAAGATATAATGCTGCAACATCGAGATGGCCGTGGTGGCCAAGAACTCACGAATGGGCCGGCAAAGCTATGCCAAGCTCTTTCGATCGACAAGGCATTGAATGGTCACGATCTATCGATGCAGCCACTTCGTTTGATTCAAAAAGAACCTGTTGATGAAACGCATATTCTAGCTACACCGCGCATCGGCATCAGCCGTGGAAAAGACGCGCTGTGGCGATTTGTGTGGCAACCGAGCGACTAAATGCGTCGTAAAAGTGGTAACTTGTCGCGGTATTCTTTCGTTGCGAGCAGCACGATGAGACCTAGTAAGACACCGAACCATAACGAAATGACACGGAGTAGTAGCGTCAAGGCGACGGCCGCACCAAACGACACGTGAAGTAGAACAAGTATACCGACCGAACCTTGCTCGTTCGCACCAATACCACCCGGCAAGAATGAAGCATACTGAATAATCATCGGAACACTGATGGCAATCATGGCCTGCATAAAGTTGAGACTGATGCCGAGCGTATGTGTAAGCTCAAGCAATGCGACGACCAGTATCAGGGTAGACGCCACGGACGTCAGCATGAGCACAAGAAAGTTCTTACCCGATAAGGCTTTTTGATTCTTGTTCATAAACGTACGAAGTTTAGCAAGGCTAATTGATACGAACGGCACGTGATTGATAAGCTTATGTGCATGGCGACCAGTATTATGTAGGTATATCAGAGCCATGATGACGCCGTACACGACTGCGACAATCGTGACCAGCAACACATACCGCTTTAGCGCGAGCGCGCCGATGAGTGCGAGAACGACGAGGCCGGCACCTTCAGTCAAAGATTGCATGAATACGGTCGGGACGCCGTTTTTCATCGAAACATTCGCATGACGCTTCAGTAAAACGCTACGATAAAACTCACCCCCTGGAATCAGCGAGATAGGTTGACCAATCATATATGCCTGAGCGACTTCTCGGTATGACAGGTTCTTCTCGCCGAGACTTCTGAGAATATAGCCGTATCGGCCGATACGAACCAGATAAAAGGCCGCGGCAAGAATCAGTAATGTTGCGTAGTCTACGAGACCGAGTTTTGTGAAATACGGTAGGACATCATGCCATGGCACGAAAAACGCACCACCGATTAGTACGGCGAGCGCTATAATGAGCGGAATATACTTCAGTGCAGTCGAGGCATGTTTAAGCATGTGCTCCTATTGTACAGCCTTGCGTAGATATGTCATCCGCGACACAATACATTCATGGAAGTGCCGAATCAGCCGTCGTCGCAGCACGACTCACCATATATGGGACGTAGCGAGTATCAGACTGGAGCTGTCGTGGAAACATCTCAACTCCTCGTTGAGGCTGTGAGCGAGATAGAAGCTCGACTGAGCGGGCTGAGCGAAGCGCCTCGCAATATGACCTACGAGGGCATCGCGGACTCGAAGCAATGGGGAAGAGCTTTTATGACAAGTGAGACGTTGCGGTCGTTTCAGGGCGATGAGCCAAGGTTGATTGAACTTGTGGCTGTGCAGGCTGAATATTCCGAAGCAGCGGCATGTATGGCCTATACGGTAACTATCAACACCACGTATGCGGGTGAATCGGTTGGTGATTCACGCAGCTATTTTATCGAAAAGTATGACGATGATGATTACTATCTTGCGGTCGCCGAAGGTACTCCGCAACTTACCGAGACGTCATTGGTCTACCATGCAATGGACCGCGAAATGTCATTATACGATCTCGATCAGTTGCTTCGGATTCTCGATTCGCTCGATCCGAACTCTGCGAAAGATATCGGTGAGCTCGGCGAAGAGTGACACGTAAGTATAGACATAATATAGTGATTATGCTATAATATACATATGACTGTTATGAAACAACTTGTCGAAGAATTCGCTCGCTATGCAGCTGAAGATTTAAACGAATCTCTTGGTTTAGCACCTGGCTATGACCAAACGAAAGGCAATCGCTGCGACCGGCTAACACTCCAGGTTGCCCAAGCACTCGGCCAAAGAGGTATACTGCTTCGTCGTGAACTGCATATGGATGCAAATGAACAGTGGCATTATGTGCTTGCGCATCAGCGGCCCGATGCCGAACCTACCGAAGATGACCTATTGAGCAGCTTGAATCCGTGGCAGTGGCGCTCATATGGTGGCGGAATTCTGCACATGCCCCGTGCCGAGATGCAGGAAACACTCGTACAAGCTGGTGCGCCAGAATCGTTCGTCGCACTTCACTCACTAGGCACTATCGTGCGCCCTCACGACATGAGGGCGCATCCGTTCGTGAAGACGGACGCGTAGTTGCAATCTAAAAACACCTCGATAAACGAGGTGTTTTGATATCTAGTTCGCCTAGACGGTTCGGCGTCCGGCGATGAGGTTGTACACCAAGACGATAGCGGCGATGATGAGGAGAAGGTGAATCAACCCTCCGCCGATGTGTCCGATGAAACCGAGAAGCCAGAGTACTACTAAGACTACGAATACGGTCCACAGCATCTGATTATCCCCCTTGTTCAATTGTTAATGATACGTTCACTATAGGCCCGTGCTGATAGAAACGGTGTAATATTTGTCACACTTTTTCATGTTTCGCAGCCGTCTATCTGTTCGGTTCGGCTACGCGAACCAGAATCGGCAGGCGGTGATATATGTCACGGAAATCACATACATAGGCGCGTTAGACTAAAGTTATACAAACGTAAACGGAGGGAACATATGGATCTAGCAGATAAGAGTTTTGCCGTACTTGCCACGAACCAGTTTGAAGATGATGAATTAACAAAGCCGCTTGAGGCACTAAAGCAGACAGGCGCTACTGTACATGTCGTATCGGAAGAAGCCGGTGAAATCACCGGAAAAAACGGTGCGACGGTCGCTGTCGACATTGTCGTCGATGAAGCTGATGCATCAAGTTATGACGGATTAGTTATTCCTGGCGGTGTCGGCAACCCCGACAAATTACGCATGAACGACAGTGCGGTTACGTTTGTGAAACACTTTTTCGAACAGCACAAACCGGTCGCTTCGATTTGTCACGGACCATGGATGCTTATAGAGGCAGACGTCGTCAATGGCCGAACTGTGACTTCATGGCCTAGCCTGAAGACCGACCTAACGAACGCGGGCGCGTCTTGGGTTGACGAAGAGGTTGTCGTCGATGAAGGACTGGTGACGAGCCGTAATCCAGATGACATACCAGCATTTATAGATAAGATGCTTGAGGAATTTTCCGAAGGCACGCACAACGAACAAACTGCATAAAGAAGGAGGATACTATGGGAGAAGCATACGAATTTGACGGACAGCTCTTTACCAACTCTGGTGAATTTTTGGATGCCATATCACACGAATACAAATCAGGTGATCGCGATTTGGCGGTGCAGACGCTAGAAGACTATGGATTCACGCTCGCCGACATACATGCCGTTGCCGATCGCCCACACCCGATTGCGTCCGCTGAAGGCGCCGAGCCACTCGCAAGTATCTAACAGGAGCAGTGATGACAAATAAGAAACCACCGGTACACGATGCGGCCGAGTTCGGTCTGGATATTACCCAAGGTGACGACGATATGTTTCGGTGGTTCCTGCTCTGTTACTTATTTGGTAAACCGATACAGTCGAATGTTGCCGTACAGACGTGGCGCCTGTTTATAGCCGACGGACTTGATACGCCGTGGGCGATTACTCAAGCCAAAGGTCGGCGCTTGGTACGCCTGCTCTACGAAGGCAAATATACCCGCTACGCGGAATCGACCGCACGGGGTCTGAAGACCTGTATGGAACAGTTAATTCGTGACTATGAAGGCTCGCTAGTGCTTATGTATCAGCAAAGCCAAGATGAAGATGAGTTCGCGAAACGTTTGAAAAAACTGTATGGCATCGGACCAAAAGTAAGTGAAATATTTATGCGTGAAACGGAAGAACTGTTTGCGCGACGAGTGGAATAAGCCTATAAGGAGAATTATTATGCCAGACACATTACATGATCCACGAAAGCGCTATAGCCAGGGCGCAATTCCCGAGCAGACCCAAAAAGAGCCAGGGCTTGATAGCAAACTCAAACCACTCGCCGAGCATGGTGATAAAACCTACCAGGGCTCAGGCAAGCTTGAGGGTCGACGAGCGCTGATTACCGGTGGCGATAGCGGTATCGGTCGCGCCGTGGCGATCGCGTTCGCGCGTGAAGGTGCATCAGTAGCGATTTCGTATCTGCCAAGCGAAGAGTCAGATGCGAACTCACTCACGGAGTTGCTCGCAAAGGAAGATAAGCAGATCACCTGTATTCCAGGAGACCTGACAGAAGAATCATTTGCCCGAGCATTGCCGCATTTGGCACATGATAAGCTCGGTGGTCTCGACATTGTCGTCAATAACGCAGGCAAGCAGATATACAATGACGACATTCAGACCCTACCGACGCGTCAGCTCATAGCAACCTTCACGGTCAACATATTCGCTATGTTTTGGATCGTTCAGGAAGCACTTGAATACCTACGTCCTGGTGCGAGTATTATCAATACGACATCGATTCAAGCTACGCAGCCGTCGCCAGGGCTACTTGATTATGCGGCGACCAAAGGCGCGATTACGAACTTTACACGAGGTTTGTCGCAGCAGCTGACGCCAAAAGGTATTCGCGTAAACGCTGTCGCACCCGGACCGATCTGGACACCGCTTCAGCCGAGTTACGGGCAGTCCCAAGATAAGCTCGTTGAGTTTGGTCAGAGCACCCCTATGGGGCGACCGGGTCAGCCGGCTGAGCTTGCATCGGCGTATGTATATCTTGCGAGCGATGATTCGTCATACGTCAGCGGTGAAATCATCGGCATAACGGGCGGGCAGCTTCGATAGAAATGATGTGTGTACGCTCGTACTATGATTAGAAACGTTATATAATAGTACTTATGTTTGAGGGACCAGCCGTATTTGTCGATATCGAGACAAATGGTGGATCGGGACCGCGAGGCCGTATCACTGAGATTGCCATACTTCGTATCGAAGGTGGTGAAATCACCGAAGAGTACACGACACTTGTGAATCCTGGGACGCCTATTCCGTATTGGATTACAAAACTGACGGGCATTAGTGACGGCGACGTGGCCGATGCGCCGTATTTCGATGACATCGCGTACGAGCTGCATCGCCTGATGGACGGTGCTATATTCGTAGCGCACAATGTGCGGTTCGATTACTCGTTTATAAAGCGACAACTCGAAGCTTGCGGGTATGTATTTAATCCAAAATTATTCTGCACCGTACGTATGTCGCGCGCGCTGTATGCTGAGCACCGGGGACATAGTTTGCAGAAAATTATCGACCGTCATGGTATTGATACGAAGAGTCGTCACCGTGCGTACGATGACGCGAAAGCAATGTTTGAATTCGCACGCATCGCGATAGCTGAAAAAGGCGTAGAGTCGTTTCAGGCGAACGTCGCCATGCAGCTAAAAACGAAAACCTTACCGTCGCATGTCAACGAGAAAATGATTGCCGATTTGCCGAACACGCCAGGAATTTATATTTTTGAAGATGAAAAAGGTGCGCCGTTATATATCGGTAAAAGCGTCGATATACGAAAACGCGTCTTGTCACATTTTGCGAATGACACGAAAATTGTCAAAGAGATGAAAATGGCTCAAAGTTGCCATAACGTGTCATATATACAGACGGAGACCGAAATCGAAGCACTCCTGCTGGAATCTGCGAAGATTAAAGAGCTGCAGCCGCTACATAACCGGCTGTTGCGCCGTGCCACCAAACAAACCGTGCTGGTCAGAGAGTTTGACGACAACGGCTACATGCAGATGGCACTTGAAAGCCGTGATTTAAATGAGAGCACAGACATCGCCGGTATATACGGTGTGTATACGAACCGCACCAAGGCCAAAGCCAGGCTTGAATCACTGACGAAAACGTTTGATCTATGTCCCAAATTGATGGGCCTCGAAAATGGCACTGGCGCATGTTTTCGCCATCAGCTTGGTATGTGCAAGGGTGCGTGTGCGGGCAAAGAGTCGATTGATGCCTACAACCGACGCGTGGAGTATGCGCTGGAGCGGAGTAAGATTGAAGACTGGCCGTTCAAGGGTGAGCTTGCCGTCAAGATAAGCGAAACCAAGGCGCTGATTGTTAATCAGTGGATAATTAAAGGCTACATGACGGCCGTAGAAGACGGTAGTACCTATGTTGAACGGATCAAGAATGGCTTTGATATTGATACCTATAAAATTCTACGCAGTTATATGAGACAGCACCGGAGCAATATCGAGCTGCTGCCAATCGCGTCCTAACATACCCGTCTTACGAGTTGTGCTACTATGGCAACATAGAATAATCGTCTGTCGAAGGAGGTAGCGATGAAAGCCCAACCAAAGATTACGCCTAACTTTTGGTTCGATCATAGTGCCGAGGAAGCAGTCGATTATTATACGGGTATATTTCCTGGTAGTTCAGTCAATTCAATCGAGCGCTACCCGGCGTCGACGGAAGAGGGCCTGGCTGACTTTCAGTTCGATCTAGCAGGTGACGTTCTAACGATCGACTTCACACTCGGTGGTAATCGATTTACTGCGATAAATGCCGGACCAGAGTTTTCACCGACTCCCGCTCACTCGACAACTGTCTACTTCGATATGAAGCATGATGAAGAAGCACAGCGACACCTCGATGATGTATGGACGCGACTGATTGACGGCGGGTCTGCGCTCATGCCGCTTCAGCAGTATGATTTCAGTCCGTACTTCGGATGGGTGCAGGATAAATATGGTTACAGCTGGCAGCTTATGCTACTCGATGACGAAAGTGACGAACGAGAATGCATGGTGCCATCACTTCTTTTCGGTGGGCCTGTGCAGAATAGGGCAAAAGAAGCGGTTGATTATTACATGTCGGTATTTCACGATACATCTGTCGGCACGATCATGATGTATGACGAACCTAATGGCGTAGTCACACCAGATAGTGTACGCTACGCGGACTTTCAGCTAGAAGGGCAGTGGTTTCCGCCATGGATTCCGGCGCTGAGCAGGCGTTCACATTCACAGAAGCTGTATCCTTCGTCGTGACCTGTGAAGATCAAGACGAAATTGATTATTATTGGTCGAAATTATCTAAAGACACCCAGTTCGCACAGTGTGGATGGTGCAAAGATCAGTTTGGAATCAGTTGGCAGATTGTTCCAAAGCATATGGATGAACTTATGATGAAGCCTGGTGCATTCGCCAAACTGATGGAAATGAAGAAAATCGTTGTCGATCAATTCTAGAGCCGATTGGATTATTGCATAAACATAACACTTATGATATAATAGTATACAGTCTCCACCGTGGAGAAGCATTGATCCGAAAGGTGTCGCCCATGAGTGACTTCCTGCGTTATCGCGTCTACTGGCTGCTTGCGGCCATCTGGACCGGCATGAAGGTCTTCGCATTCCTGCTGACCGTCGCCATGCTCGTGCTGTCCATCTGGGTGGCGCGTGACTGGTGGGAGTTCGCGCCAGTCGTCGCCTACACGGCGGTGGTCATCGCGGTGCTCTGCGCCATCGTGATCATCCTGAGTGCTGTCGTCTGGTTCATGGAACACGACTTGTTCCCAGAGATGAACACTGACGACGCGTCGCCAGCCAGGGGCTGAGCACTCTGCTCATCCGTTCTCGCGAAACCATGCTCATACACATACCCCGCTACCCGGAAGTCGAGTCCTACTCCTTTCGAGGAGCGGGGTTCGACTTTTTTTGACTATATATAAGTCGAGCCCCGAAAGGCTCGACTGTCGTAGGGACAGGAGCCATTCAGGGCTGAATGAGACCGATGTTCTCGGCCTTGATGGTGATCGCCTCGGTGCCGTGGGTACCGATCAGGCCTTCGTTCGGCTTGGCGCTCACCGATTCGCCAGCTGGCGTGACGTCGAGGAGCGGCTCGAACAGCTCGTAGTACTCCGGGTGGCTCTCGAGCCATGCCAGGAACTTCGACTCGACCAGTTCGACACTCACCGACACCTTGATCTTGGCGATCCTGCTGACGATGCGCGGCTTGCGGAAGGTCCGAGCGAGCTCGAGCACCGCCTTTGCGTCGCGCACCGACGTCTTGCTCTGCACGGCCGTCAGCTTGATGACGTACATCGCCGTCGTGAACGACTTCTTGCGCGGGAAGTGCGGCTGCAGCAGCATCAGGTTCTGCTTGACCAGTGAGAGAAGCCGCTGCTTCAGCTCGACGATCTTCCGCTCGAACTCTGCGTCCGCCGCGACGAACTCCTGCTTGAGCAGTGCTTGCTCGCTCTTGTACGCCTCCTTGGCATCGCCGCGTTGACGCAGCAGGGTGAAGAGCTCGCGTGCGACCTGGTTGATCTGCGCGAGCACAGCCTGGGTCTCCAGGTCGGGTTCGTTTGCCATGACTGGCCTCTCGTTCGTAGGTACGATTCCGCGGCTAATTATATAATTTTATAGCAAAAAAGTAAACTATTTACGTGACTGGTGAATGACGCGCTGCGGGTAGGGCATAGAGATGCCGTGTTTATCGAAAGCAATCTTTAGTCTCTTGCGAAGTTCGCCAGTGACATCCCATTGCCGAGACGGCAATGTTTCGCCCAAGATTTTAAGGACAAGCGCAGATTCCGCAAAATCGTCGACGCGTAGTACGTGCGGAGCTTCAGTAATATCGTCTTTCCATTGTTCGTCGGCTGCAAGATCCTGGCCAACTTTGTCGATTAGCTTGATCGCTTTTTCAAGTTCAGTGTCGTAGCCAATACGGATGTCAAGGTTTACGCGGGACATGTCTTTTGTGAGATTAGAAATGACCTTGGGATTGCCATTTGGAATATGGTGCACGACGCCATCGAGATCGCGCAGCGTCGTCATGCGTAGCGTGATTTCTTCGACTAGACCAGAGGTGCCATCCATGCTTACGACATCGCCGACACGAAACTGATTCTCTACGATAATGAAAAAGCCTGCAATGATGTCTTTAATAAGGTACTGCGCGCCAAATCCCAGCGCGACTCCAGCGATGCCTGCGGCAGCAAGTATCGGGCCTATTTGCACACCGAATTCCGCGACGACAGTCAGTAAAACAATCGTCCATAGCGCAATTAATAGGACACCGTTTAGGATTGCTATAACCGTATCTTCACGTTTCTTTTCTGATTCGAGTGTGCCATGCGAGCCGCGCTTGATAGCTCGGCGGATGAGTTTTTCGAGGAACCGCGCTGCAATATATCGTATTACGAAGGCGACGACGATAATGCCGATGATCGCGATACCGTGCGTCAGAGTCCAATCAGATAGGGCTTGTGATGTAGTCGTGTTAAATATGCTCATGTATCTATTGTAATGATTGCTATCGACATAGCAAACCGCCTTTTATGCTAGTACTAGTTTGACCAAAATTACGCTACATGTGGCGTAATTTGCACAGTTTTATTTGGCCGGTGCTACAATGAACTTGTAACGGTAACGCAAGGAGACGCCATGGTATTACTCGCAATCAGCCTTATGATTCTAGGTGTTGCGGTCGGCCTGCTTGGGTACCAACTCTTTCGGATAGTTCTGCCGATCGCCGGACTCGCAGCCGGCACGATAGTCGGCTACACGTCGGTCAGGGAACTCTTCGGCACGGGCGCTGTCAGTACCACAGCGACCGTCGTCGTCGCAGTTGTCATCGCACTGCTACTGGCACTGCTGTCGTATGCGTTCTTCGATATGGCTATCACTATATTTTCAGCGTTCGTGTTTATGGCGATTTTAGTGTATCTTGGCATTGCACTCGGGCTAGGCGAGAACGGATTCGCCATGACGATGCTCGCTCTCTTCGGTTTGATTGTCGGGGCGCTCATAGCGGTATCGACCGAAAAACTTTCAGTCGGTCTGGTTGCGCTGGTGACAAGTCTCTTAGGTATGGGCTTTTTGCTTGCCGGGATCTACATATTCTCACAAAGCATCAGTACTTCTATGCTCTATAGCGATGGCGTAATCACTTCAGTAGCCCAACATCTCGACAATGCACTGCTATGGCTATTCGTGTGGATGTCTGGCGCGATCATGTTTCGATATTTTCAGGTTGCGACCGTGCGCTACGAGTTGTTTTCAGACCAACTTCGCTATAAGAATCAATAACGTATAAGGAGAGCTACTATGCCAAAACAAGTCGAACGAAACATCGTAGGAATCAAGCCATCGACCGTCGCATTATTTCAGGCGACATTTGCCGCTGCTACCGGGTTGTCGATTGCTGTGCTACGCGGGCTCGATGATACCGTACATTTTACGAGCGAAACAAATAACGTGCTTGCTGGAATGTCGTTCGGGGTCGGTAACGGTATGGCACTGATCCTTACGCTGCCGCTGATATACTTCGCACTCGGTTGGATAGTCGGATATCTGAATGGCTTTGTACTCAACGCCGTCATGCGAACGTCTGGCGGGGTCGTCGTGATGACCGAAAAATAAAATTTCGCTGCAGTAAAATACCCCGCACCGAACGCGGGGTATTTATATGATGGGCTATCTGTTTGTTCTAGTGACGGCCACGAGCCTTCGTGTCGTCTGAACCTACGCCGTCATGGTGATTGACGTACGATACACAGGCACCTTGGTTTTTGAAGTCCATGCTGTATGACTTCCAGTTGCCGTCTTTACACTGATCTTTCATGTACGGCGACGAATTGTTTACCGTAACGCTGATCTGTGTGACTGAACCAGCATCTTTGTTGCCGGCTGCATCACGAGCTTCGAGGCGGATTGTGTATTCGCCATCGGCAAGTCCTGCAGTGTTCCAGCTATAAAGTGACTGATTTGTAATTGAGGCCGTTTCAGCGTACGTATGCGAGTAAACTGTACCTGATGGACCGCTAATCTTTAAGTAGTAGTGATCAGGGTTAGCGTCAGTTACTGTACCGCGGACGTCTACGGTACCTGAAACTGTCGAACCGTCAAGCGGGTTTGTCAGTGCGACATCAGGCGCTACGCCATCGTCGGCAACCCTACCGCTATACAGGTTACTCCAATGAACATCGTAATTACTGCCGGTTGTTGGACCGTAATTGTACTGGTTTAAGATTACGGCGCTTAGGCTGTTCGAACCTGTCGCTGCATTTGATCCGACGTCTGTGCCATTGATCACATAATCAAAGTTCGTCGTACTTGAATTGTATTCGACCGCAACTGTGTTCCAGCCATCGGTGTGGACTGGTGCTGAGACTTCTGTCCATACGCCAGTCTCGTCATTGAATGTCCGCCAACCTGTGTAGCCACTCATGTCGGCATTGTTCGTAGTGTACTCAACGATGGGATATGCACTCACATTTGTGCCGTCACTTCCAACACCCCATAGACCAGCACGTGTAGGAATTGTATTCCATGCACTGTCAACATAAAGGTCGGCCTTGACTGCTGTTGAACCGGTGAGGTCCTTTTTCAGGCCTTCAGTGTAATAGAATGAACCGAGCGTGCTTCGATTCGTCACATCAACACCTATGTTTAATGCGTTATCTCGTCCGCCAAATGAGCCCACGGAATAACCTCCAGAGGGGGTCGCGCGGTCAACGCTCCACTCGCTCGCATTGAATGGCACCGATGAATATGACACCGTATCACCCGGCGCTAACGCCCCAACGCTCAGCGCTGCGGATGCTAGACCTACGAACGCAAACACTGGCGTCAGTACGGTTGCAATCCGTCTGGTTAGAGTTACTTTACTTTGTTGAATGTGCATAAACACCTCCTCCACGACGTTATTAAATCATGTCGTAGTTACCACTATACGCTTATGTAAGTTGTGCGCAAGAGTAGCATAACAGAGGTGAAAAATGCTATTTCTGCTCGTTCGTCTCTGTAAAATTAAGTGACAAAGAATTGACGCAATATCGCATACCTGTTGTATCTTTTGGTCCATCTGGAAAGATATGTCCAAGGTGAGCGCCACACTTTGCACAAGCGATTTCGGTGCGAATCATGCCGTGAGACTCGTCATCGATAAATGTAACACTGCCTGGTAGGGCATCGTCAAAACTTGGCCAGCCTGAACCTGAATCAAACTTGGTGCCAGACCTAAACAGCTCAGCGTCGCAATTGGCACAGCGGTACACACCCGTAGCGTCGTTGTGTAGCAGTTCTCCGCTAAACGGTGCTTCTGTAGCCTTATCGAACAAGACGGCTTTTTGCTGATCGGTAAGCTGTTGATTGATCTGTTTCATATATATAAGTATAGACCCGATGCGGGCTCATGTATACTGAGAGCAACGTAACAAGCGAGGTGTACATATGTGGAACTGGTTCAAACGAGAAGAGGTGAGCAGGTCATGGGTTTGGGTAGCATTCGTCGCGTATCTTGCGATGCTGATTGTCAACGGGCTCGCAGGAAGTACGATGTTAATCGGCGGCCAAAATACAGCCATGGTGTCCGATACCTACGGTAATTTGTTGACTCCTGCTGGAGTAACATTCGCAATCTGGGGCGTGATTTATGTGCTGCTTGGCATATTATTTTTCCGGCTGTTCGGCGTATGGAAGACCGCGAACCCACAGCTGCCAGCTCGTGCGACGAACAAGATGCTGAAATGGTTCACAGTCTCCTCAATACTCAATATATGTTGGTTGTTCGCATGGCAATATGAACTACTCGGTCTGAGTGTCGTGTTGATGCTTGGTCTATTGGCTACACTCGCACACATACATCGACTTGTCTCGTCGCAGCAACTCTCACGCAGTGAACGGGTTGCTATGCGTGCGCCCTTTAGTGTCTATTTTGGATGGATCACCATAGCGACGATTGCCGATATCACGGCATGGCTGGTTAGTATCGACTGGAGTGGGTGGGGTATATCGCCGACCACAGGGACTGTCGTGATACTGAGTGTGGCAGCCGTGGTCGGCATCATTGCTGGCGTTGTGCGCCGGGATAGCGTATATCTACTGGTATTCGTCTGGGCGTATTTCGGCATATTAATTAAGCATATGTCGAGCAGTGGGTTCGATGGCCGCTACAGCGGTATTATTGTAGCCCTGAGTATTCTCATCGCGATCCTTCTGGCTGCTACGGTTTTAGTGGCAACCGTATCGGCTGCGCTTCGGGCAATATCGTGGAAAACGATTGCTCGTTTCATATTTACCTAAACAATGTGATAAATGTCTCATATAATTTCAGTGCTGACGGCTATAATTTGAATATATTAAGCATAATATAAGGAGTCGAGACATGATCGGAAGATTTCTCGCAGGACTTATCAACATTGTAGTCGGTATCGCAGAGCTATTCTTGGGACTGCGCGTGCTACTCAAACTATTCGGTGCAAACTCAGCCAACGGCTTCGTGCAATGGGTTTACGACTCAAGTGGTGTATTACTCGATCCATTCCGTGGTGTATTCCCAAGCAAAGAACTTGCATCTAATTCAGTCGTCGACTTTTCAGCCCTCTTCGCGATGCTCGTATATGGCATTATCGGTATGGTTCTGATCTGGCTTGTATCGTGGTTAACGCCGACTGAAACCGTCGTCACGAAACGATAGGAGGACATGATGCCATATTCATCTCGCGATGACCTGCCAGACAGCGTCAAAGATAATTTGCCAGCACACGCCCAAGATATTTATAAAGAAGCGTTCAATTCGGCATACGACGAGCATAAAAGTGAGTCAGATGGTGAAGAAACTGCACACAAGATTGCGTGGGCGGCAGTGAAGCATTCCTACGAAAAAAGCGAAGATGGCACATGGCGCAAAAAGTAAAAGATATCTGGCGTTCGCTTGGTCGCTGGGTGTTTCAAGACGAGACAGGTAAGTATGTTTCGGCGCAACCGCCGAATGTCAGCGTCTACCTGATTATTGCGGGCTACCTTGGCCAGAGCGTCACTGATGGGAAGTTGAATGACTTTTTTGCCTTGCTTGCCACCGGCGCTGTATTTACCTGGGCGCTACTCGAGATAATGTACGGTAAATCGATGTTTCGTCGTGCGTTAGGGACGGTCGTCATGACGGTATTCTTCGTCGGTCGCCTAACTATGTAGTACTGAAGCTGACGGCTTCACCGCTAGCTCGGACTTGCACCGTATCGCCTTCGTTAACAGTACCGTCGATTATTGAGAGTGCGAGCGGGTCAAGGATTCTTTTCTGTATCAGTCGTTTCAAAGGACGTGCCCCAAATGCAGCATCGTATCCATCGCGTGCCAGCATAGATTGTACCGATTCGTCGAACTGTAGTGTAATATCTTTCGAATCTTTTACCTGATCAGCAAGTCGGCGTAGCTGGACGTCAACGATTGATTTCATGGCTGATTCTTTGATGCGGTCAAAAATTACGATGTCGTCGATGCGATTCAAAAATTCCGGACGAAAATGCGATCGCAGCGTTTGAAGCACGGTTGATTCAAGCTGCGCGAAGTCGCTTTCGTCGTAGTCCATAATCACCTGAGAGCCGATATTGCTCGTCATGATGATGATTGTGTTGCTGAAATTGACCGTTCGACCCTGACCGTCAGTCAGGCGCCCATCATCGAGAACCTGCAGTAAGACGTTAAATACATCTGGATGAGCTTTTTCGATTTCGTCGAATAGCACCACGCTGTAGGGCCGTCGTCGAACGGCTTCGGTCAGTTGACCGCCTTGCTCGTAGCCAACGTAACCTGGAGGTGATCCGATTAAACGCGATACGGCATGCTGCTCCATATACTCGCTCATATCGATACGGATCATGGCATGCTCGTCGTCAAACAGCTGTTCGCTGAGTGCGCGGGCTACTTCGGTTTTTCCAACGCCAGTCGGTCCTAAGAACAGGAATGAACCGATGGGGCGGCGCTGATCGGATAGTCCTGCTCGCGATCGTCGTATGGCACTTGCCACGGCACTCACCGCGCGGTCCTGGCCGACCACGCGCGATTCGATAGCCTTTTCGAGATGCGATAGCTTGGCGGTCTCGCTTTCGATAAGCCGCTCTACCGGTATGCCGGTCCAGCGCGCAACGACCGCCGCGATGTCATCGGGTGTCACTTCTTCTCGTAGTAGGCGATCGCTAGTGGGTATCGTCGCAATGTTTTGACGTGCAGCCGTCAGCTGTTTCTCGGTCTCTGGAATATCACCGTACTTGATTCGTCCGGCAGTGGCTAAATCGCCGTCACGCTCGGCGATATCGAGTTGATTGCGGAGTGAGTCCAGTCGTTCGCTTGATTCGTTTAGGGTATTAATCAGTTCTTTTTCATGATTCCAACGTGACTCGATATCGTGAGCTTCGCGCTTGAGTTCGGTAATCTGAGTCTCGATGTCTTTCTTGCGAGCTTTGGCATGATCGGACTTGTCCTTTTTGAGCGCAGTCTGCTCGATTTCGAGTTGCATGATTCGGTTATGCAACCGATCGAGGCTGATCGGCTTGCTTTCAAGCTGCATCTTGAGCGCGCTTGTAGCTTCATCGAGCAAATCAACTGCTTTGTCAGGCAAGAATCGGTCGGGCAAATAGCGCATACTAAGTCGAGCCGCCGCCACAATCGCATCGTCGCGAATTTTTACGCCATGATGCACTTCATATTTTTCCTGGATACCACGAAGAATCGCGACCGTGTCGTCAAAGCTTGGTTCGCCGACGTAAACCGGCTGGAACCGACGCTCGAGCGCGGCATCTTTTTCGACATATTTTCGATATTCAGCGAGTGTCGTTGCTCCAATCATATGGAGTTTTCCGCGTGCGAGGGCAGGCTTGAGCATGTTACCGGCATCGACGCTTCCTTCGCCGCCACCTGCGCCAACCATGGTATGGAGCTCATCAACAAATAGAATAATTTCGCCGGCAGCTTCATCGACCTCCTGTAACACGCCCTTAAGGCGCTCTTCGAATTGTCCGCGATAACTTGCACCGGCGACGAGCGAGCTGATTTCAAGGCTTACCACGCGTTTATGACGCAAGCTATCGGGTACATCATTTTTGACGATTCGCTGGGCGAGCGCTTCGACGATTGCAGTCTTGCCGACGCCAGGCTCGCCAATCAGTACTGGGTTATTCTTGGTACGGCGACTAAGAATCTGCATAGTGCGACGAATCTCTTCATCGCGTCCAATTACAGGGTCTAATTTGCCTTCGCGAGCTAATGCCGTGATATCTTGGCCGAATTGTTCGAGCGGTTTTTTCGTATCAGTTGTGTCTTGTTCTGGTTGCATATGAGCCATCCTTTCATTGTTCGTACAAATAAAAGCAGGGTATACGCTCAGTATACTGAATTAGCACTCTACATGCAAGAGTGCTAATTATCGATGTAATCGTTGCCGAGGAAGAGCATTTCGAGCACGTACGAGCGTACGACGCATCGGCCGGCCTATGAAAGTTCCGAAGCTGGCACCGGAAGCAATTGCCAGCGCAATGAGCAGTGCATTTAGAAGTAGTGTTGAGCCTGCGTCTGGATTATCAAACTTCGTGCCCTCGACCATCTGTAGTAGGGCGTTATAAAGCGTCAAGCCAGGTACAAGCGGAACGATACCAGCCATGATGAGACTCGATGATGGTGTGCGCCAAAACCGCGCGAGGATTGTACCGATAAATCCAATGACAGTTGCGGCTATGGCACTTGCCACGACGGCCGTGACCGACCAGTTATGAACGCTGAACATGTAGGTTAGCCACCCGAGTCCACCGATCGCACCTGACACAATGACACTAGGTAGTCGTGATTGCATGCTGAGCGCGTAGCCGATCGATACGATGACGGCACCTGAAAATTGCCTATCTCCCCGAGCGAGCGGCGGTCCTGAGTCGACCGCGATATAAATGCCAAATTGTTTCGCAATATATAGCCCGATTAACACACCAGCAACGATGCCAGCAGTCATCATGGCGACGCGTAATAGCCGTGCATTAGCCGTAATATAGTATTCGTCAATCGCGTCTTGAACGGCACCGACAATGGCAAGTCCGGCCACAAGCATGACGATACCACCGATAACAATCAGCGTCGGGTTCACGCCCGTAAATATCGTGATACCTGCTGTACCGGCGAGCGTGACGAGTGCAGCAATGAGTGTGATCAGAATTGCCGAAATGACCTGCGCAAAGAAACTTGGCACGCGGTAATGCATGAGCAGGCGAAGTATATATGATACGAATGCGCCAAGTATGAACATGATGGCGATGATGATAGGACTGGCACCGAACATTATGCCGACCCCGGCGCTAATGAGCGCACTGCCTAGCGTGGTGAGCCAATAGGGATATTTTTGAGGATGTGCCATAAGCTCGTCAAATTTTACTTCTGCATCATCGAGACTAAGCCTACCTTGATGGATATCTCGTGCTAGCTCTTGAATCGACTGGATGAGCATATTGTTCGGCGTACGAAGTTTCGCGTGACGAATCAAGGTCAGTGGCTCACGCTCATCGCCTCGGTCTTGTGATGCCATGACAACCGTCGATGAAATATCGAATTGTACACGTCGCTGGCAGTAGCGATCCGTCACGTCGAGCGCCATGCTGACGACATCGCTTACTGGTACACCCGAGGTTACGAGCACGTCGGCAATGTTGACCGAGAGTCGAAGCGCGCGAACATTTGGTGAAAGTGTTTCACCAAATTTCTCGATTTCTATCGTTTCGGGCGGGGCGTTAAAGGCCACACGAAACAGATGCTTGATAGTTCGCAGCGTTTCCATATGCTATGATTATAACAGGAATAAGCGTATGCGAAAAAAACTTTATCGTTCAACAACAGATAGAAAAATCGCCGGCGTATGTGGCGGCTTGGCCGATTTTACAGGAATCGATGCGACGATTTGGCGGCTGGTGTTTCTCTTCTTGTTGCTGCCAGGCGGGTTGCCAGGTTTCTTGCCATACGTGATTATGTGGGTCGTTGTTCCCCTGGAACCTCGCGATTGATATACTAATAGCGTGAAACCACTTCGAACACTCCTAGGATACACGCGCGGCATGCGCGGACTCTTTTTTGTAATTACACTGACGTCCGTTTTCGGAGCGCTGATCAGTTTGGTAACACCGTTTATCATCAAATATGCCACTGATTGGATTTCTCGGATTGTCAGCGGTGAGGGCGTGTTTGAGTGGAATGTCGTATGGTTACTCGCTGGGGCGCTGATTATCACATCACTGCTACAAATGCTTGTTAGCGATATCGGCGGCTATTTCGGTGACCAGCTGGCGATTCGATCACGACTTCAGCTCTCGACCCGCTACTTTGAGCATTTGCTGAAGCTGCCTCAAACATATTACGACGACGAAGTAACGGGAAAAATCATCAATCGTTTGAGTCGTGCGATTACCGACGTGACGAACTTCTTTCAGTTTTTCTCGAACAACTTACTGCAAATGCTGCTGACGGTGATCATTACCATCGGCATACTGGTATTTTATAGCTGGCCAATTGCCGTACTGTTCGTGCTGTTGATTCCAGCAAACCTCTATGTCACGGCTCGGACTAGTGGCAAATGGCAAGCGCTTGAAGCGCAAAAGAACCAGCATTTTGATGTCGCCTCCGGCCGATTCTCGGAAGTTGTCTCTCAGATGCGTTTAGTGAAAAGCTTCGGTACGGAGCGCACTGAGCTGCATGGCTTTAGGTCCGAAATGGGCAAGATGCTACCGCTGACAGCTCGTCAATCACGGCACTGGCACAGCATGAACGCACTGCGCTCGACGGTATACGGTGTAATAAACGGCGTCATACTGGCAATTCTGTTTTACGAAACAGCACGCGGACGATTCAGTCTTGGGGATATGATTATGATTCTGACACTTATACAACAAGTGAGCTTCCCGATGCGTAGCCTCAGTTTCTTCGTTGACAATTATCAGCGTGCGGTTGCGAACAGCAAAGATTATCTAAAGGCGCTGGCAGAGCCCGTAGAACATGAACCAGCCGGAAAAGCCAAACTCGTCATAACGAAGGGGCTGGTCGAATTTGATACGGTCGACTTTACCTATGGCGCCGGCAAGAAAGTGCTGCACGACGTGTCGTTTCGCATTGAACCTGGCCAGAAACTTGCGCTTGTCGGCGAATCGGGCGGCGGCAAAACGACTATCTCGAACTTGCTTATGAGCTTGTATCGGCCTGATTCTGGCCAAATTCGAATCGATGACGTCGATATCGCTGGTGTATCGCGCGCAAGTATCCGCTCGGCTATCGCGACAGTCTTCCAAGACGCTGCGCTCTTCAGTGGTACGATTCGAGAAAACATCGCCTACGGCCGGCCAGATGCATCCACTGAAGAAATAGAAGCTGCTGCAGCTGCGGCGAATGCACATAGCTTCATTGCAAACTTTCGCGATGGGTACGATACAGAAATCGGCGAGCGGGGCATAAAGCTCTCGGGTGGCCAGAAACAGCGCATCGCAATCGCACGCGCAATTCTTAAAGATGCGCCGATTCTGATTCTCGATGAGGCGACGTCGAGTCTTGATAGTCGCGCCGAACACGAAGTTCAGGCTGCACTTGACCGTCTGATGAAAGGGCGGACGACGCTTATTATCGCGCACCGATTGAGTACGATTGCCGGAGTCGACACGATTGTGACATTGCGCGACGGCCGGATCGACGAAGTCGGCACACCGCAGGAACTGTCGAAAACTGAAGGAATTTACGCGCAGCTGCTCTCATTGCAACTTGGCGCGAGCGAGCAGGCTAAAACCCAACTCGCAAAATACGATATTGCAGCATAGAAGCGTTAGCGCTATCATAAGAATAATGAAACGGGGTATAAGGGGGCCTGCAAAATATCCGTTGATTCTCTCAGCGGTTGTTTTGGTGCTATTCGGACTGGGCGCGTGGCTCATGCAGGGCCAGCACATTCCAGTGTTGATGCCAAGTGGCAGTATCGCGAGCCAGGAGCGAGACCTTATTGTATTTACGGTTGCGCTCGCAGCGATTATCGTCATTCCGGTATTCGTTTTACTGGGAGCGTTCGCCTGGAAATATCGTGAACAAAATAATGCGACGTATCAGCCGGAATCAGCGAACAACACCGTCCTTGAAGTCATCTGGTGGGGCATACCGATTGCAATTATCGTATTACTGAGCATCATTACATGGCGAACCAGTCATTCGCTCGATCCGTATCGTGCAATCAAGTCAGACAATAAGACGCTCGAGGTAGAGGTAGTTGCGCTTCAGTGGAAATGGCTGTTCATTTACCCAGATCAGTCGGTCGCGACGATTAATGATCTGACCATTCCGGTCGATACGCCTGTTCACTTTCACCTAAGTGCCGATTCACCCATGAGCGCATTCTGGGTGCCTGATCTCGGTGGACAGATATATACTATGAATGGCATGTCGAGCCAGTTACACCTGATTGCAAATAAGGTCGGTACGTACACTGGCTACAACACGAATATCAACGGCGACGGCTATGCAGACATGACGTTCAAAGTTCACGCGGTGGATGACGCTCAGTTCAAGAAGTGGCACGAAACGCACGCCAAAAGTGATATCGGACTGACGAAAATACGGCTTGAATCATTGATGCAACCTGAACGCATGAAAGAACCTATGTATATGAGTTTGCCCGACGGCGATCCGTATGATTCGATCATTGAAAAATATATGCAGGGCAGTGGCCATGCTACTATGAATTCAATGCAAGGCACAAGCGATATGAACATGACAATGACCGACCACGGAGGCACGCACTGATGGATTGGCTACTCGGGCGATTCAGCTTAGATTACCTGCCGACAGAGCCAGCGACTATCGGCGCAGCAATCGGTATGCCGCTTGGCGTGCTTGCAGTCGTGGCACTGCTGACCTATTTCCATAAATGGACATGGCTATGGAAGAACTGGCTGACAAGCTTAGACGCCAAAAAAATTGGTGTCATGTATATCGTCGTCGCCTTGATCATGTTGATTCGAGGTGTCGCAGACGCGTTCATGCTCCGTGCGCAGACGGCTACTTCCGGTCCTGGCGGTGACGGGTTGTTTGACGTCAGTACGTTCCAACAGGTCTTTACTGCACACGGCACCATCATGATTTTTTTCGTTGCCATGGGACTGATGTTCGGACTCATTAATGTCGTTCTGCCGCTCATGCTGGGTACGCGAGACGTCGCCTTTCCGTGGATGAACTCAGTCAGCTTCTGGCTGTTTGTTGCTGGTATGATTCTGAATAATCTCGCTCTGGTCATCGGTGGATTTTCGAATGGCGGCTGGCTTGGATATCCGCCACTGACGGAACTACAATACAACCCTGGACCTGGTGTTGATTA
>DATJGX010000026.1:0-47742 GCA_035494435.1 Patescibacteria group bacterium
ATAAGCTTAAAGTAGCGTGTCGTTTGTGGAGACGGGACAAGGAAGGAATCAGATCATGCGAGTATCTGTATCATCAAAAGTAACCTACGCGAAGCGTTTCATGGCGTTTCTCTTTATTGCGGCAGCATTGTTTGCGCAGCCGCTCCTGCAATTAAATCTGCCCGCGGTGTTCGCGGCAGGGCCAAGCTGGTCTCCTGCAACTCTGACGCTGCTTAGCGGCGAAACGAAAACGACGACGACGAATGTCGATGGCTACTCTGGGCTGTCCATGTCTTTTCATTATGACATCGGTAATCTTGAGAGCACTGATAATGACACGCTGGACTATGGATGGCGAGACGGCATAGGTGGTTCTGACCATCCGCTCGGCAGCCTTCTTGGAGAATCGAATAATCCAGGTCCTAATGAGGTCGGAGATAAAACAGTAAACTTGCCTGAAGCCGCCGGGGTCAGCGATTTAGTATTCTACTTTACAAACACCGGAAGTTCGAGCAATGCAAATGATGAGGTTACCGTTTCTGCGCTGACAATCAGCGGTACGGCTCCGGTTGTTGCTACCGCTGTAACAAACATGAGCACCGGCAACACATACGATACGCTGCAAGAGGCGGTTGTTGCGGCTGCAAGCACAAACACGCTGCGAGTGAATGAAAACTTGACCTTATCTCACCGTGTGAACATCACGAAGAGCCTGACAATCGATGGCGCGGGTCATACGATTTCTTCATCGTTCAACGGTCCGGGCACTGCGAACGACAACAATGCCGCATTTGCTCTGTTGGCTGATAACGTCCACCTTGCGAACATGTCTATCGACGGTAGCGCAAGCTCTGCGCTAAATGGTGTAGTCGCGTACGAAGTTGTGGGCGCGAGTCTCGACAACGTCACACTTTCGAACAACGACAAGTACGGTCTCGTCGTAAATGGTTCGACGGTTAGCGTCAATAATATTATGACTGCCAACAACGCCTGGGGCGGAATTAACGTCGACCAAGGTAGCGGCGTAAGTCAGTCTGCTGAGCTTACCGTTAATGGCACGAGCTCGCACACCGAAGCGGCAGCAATTTACGTCGACAACGACACCAAGGCTGTGTCGGTCAATGCGCCAGCATACACCTGGGCGCGAAGTGGTGCTACGGGGCATGAGCACGACCGTGTTTATAGCCTCAAAATCTTCCAAGCCTGCAATGGTTCAACTTTCGATACAGGCTTCAGCAACGGCTCCGTAAACGGCCAAAATGGTTGGAAATCAACCGGCGGGTACGATCAGGAAGTCGTTGATAATACCTACGGCTACGCCGGCCTTGGCTGTAAGACGCTCCGACTCTCAAACGGCGTTGCGCGCGGTTCATTTGGTGACCAGACCTACACGCCAGCGGCAGCAGCACGTGCAGGTGAGAGCGCAGTGAATGATCACTATGAAGCAAGCTTCACCTTTGGTTCTACTATGCAGACGCAGCAGTCAAATCTTGCAATTTCTGTCTCACCGGATGACGGCAGCGGCAACCGCATGAGCTACGTCGGTCTAAGTGACGCAGTATCTGGCACAGAGCTGACATTCTTCGATACGGACAGCGATGGTAATTTCGTCGCTACATCACTTGGCACGTTCGCTCGTGACCAAGCACATACAATTAAATTTGTTATCGACTTTGTGCCAGGCGCGTCGAACGACGTTGTGAAACTATATGTTGATGGCGTTTTGGCTCACACTGGTACTACGTGGGAACAGTACTACCGTGAATCACCAGAACAAGCCGGTAACGGCAATGTCGTACCAACCGTTGATCGCCTTGCATTGCTTGCACGCACAACCTCGGTGCCAACGAATATGGGCAATGGATATCTCTTTGACAACATTCAGGTAAGTACCACTCAAAATATTCCTGCTCCTGTAATCAAGACTGTCGATGTCGCATCTGTAGAACAGGGCGAGGTAACCGTCACCGTCACGCTCGATAAGGACAGCGACATAGATTTGAACCATAATTACACTTTCGTAAAGTTTGCGGCTGGACGCGATCTTGTCGGTAGCGCATTGGCAAACTCTACTAAATACGCATTTACGAAAGTCGCTCCGGCAACATATCGCGCCATATTCGACTCAAGAGATTTCGTTCCAGTAGATAGCGAAGGAAATTACAGTGTTTATGTGTCGATGCAAGACACCGTAAAAGGCAAGGATGTTAACAACTTGAAGCGGAGTGTCGTCGATAACAATGCTCCGGCTATTACCAATGTGACTGTGGGCAATCCTGCTCATGGCACCGTGAATGTGGATGTCACACTTGATGAATCTCACGGCGTGCTCGAAGATGATCGATACACGTTCGTCAAATTCGTTGCTGGACGCGACCTCAGTGTTGGAGCGCTCGCAAACTCAGCAAAGTATAAGCTGACTCACGTAGCAGGTAACGTATATCGGGCAACTGTTGCTACATCAGACTTTGCGGCACAAGGTACAGGACGATACGTTCTCTATGTTTCTGCCCAGGATACTCTCGGCAACAAACGCGCCGATAATTCGACGCGTGACATCGTCATTGACAATCAAGCCCCTGTGGTTCCGCAAATTATGTCTCCTGGAGCACGCACGTGGCATAAAGGTTCTTCGCTTCTAAATAGCTGGACCGCATCGACAGATGCAAGCGGTATCAAACAGTATCAAGTCAAGTATGTATTCGATGGTGGCGCAACGGCGACGCGACTTGTGGCTGGAACATCACGCTTGCAAACATTTAGCGGCAGCTATCAGGGTGCTATTACTATCAGCGTACGAGCGCAAGATAACGCAGGTAACTGGAGTGATTACAGTGCACCTGTAACATACCATTACGACTCAGTCTTACCTGAAACGACAATCGTTGCGCCGACCAGCACAACCGACGGGACGTTTACGATTAGTGGTCATGCGACAGATAACCTACAGCTCAACCGTGTTTATGTACAGCTCGTCAACCGAGATGACAATCAGCGCTACGGTGGCACAACGATTAGCTTGATAGCCGACGGTACAAGCTCGGACTGGGCTCGTGACTACGCCGCCAGCACCGATAACTTGCCTGATGGCACGTATGCCGCACATGTGACGATAGTTGATATGGCCGGTAACGTAGCCTATGCTGGCTGGACGGACAATTTCATCGTCGATGGTACAGCTCCTGTCGTTACAATCTCTCAGCCAACCAAGACAACGATATTGGCTCCTGGTAAGGTGACAATTCAAGGACTCGTCGATGATATGACGGTAGATACTGTCGATGTTATATTTAACGGTGAAGTCAAACAGGCTACCGTTAATCCTTCGACAGGTGAATGGTCGGTTCTGTTTACTGGCGTGCCAGCTGGACAACACACTCTGACTGTAACAGCCGTTGACGACAGCGGTAATATCGGTGAGGCGACATTGGCAAGCGTGCCGGTCGATGCTAATCCAATCGGTATTGTTGTACCGGTAGATCCTAACACGCAAAACCCTCAAGCCCGTCCAGTTACGAGAGGCGGAACTGTCACGACAACCCAAACACCTGCTCAGCAGCTTACGGGCTTTGGCTTCGGAACTCCACAGGCGACGACTGCGGTCCAAGATGCTGGTGTGACGAACCGAGTAGGCGACAAGACAAACGCTGAAGTCCTGGCTGATGAGACTACGAATACTGATTCAGCCAACAAGCAAGATTCTGCTGGTACATTAGCAGCCGAAGATCGCACGCCAGTGTCTAGCACATGGGGTATGTTCGGTCTCGCATGGTATTGGTGGCTACTCATAGTCGCTGGACTTGGCTCTACCGTCTACGCTGTCAGGCGAGCCTAGTAGGCGACACCTGTCGCATCGCATGTTTATTTGGTATACTTTAGCCAGGTAAATACGCGCCTATGCCACACAAAAAAAACGCATCAAAACAATCTATACTTATACGGTCTGTTCGCCATCTGCTCAGTGCGGTTATTCCGCGAGCGCATAATGGCTATCATCCGCATTTGATCAGCCGCTACGGCTTAGCAGTGATCGCGCTTATCGGCGTGGCGGGTATGGTATATGCTGGCAATCAGCGCACGGCAGTACTCGGTGCTGAACCGACAATTACGCCTGCATCACTGCTACGAGACGTAAACACGGTGCGCGCCGAGCATAATGCGCCGTCGCTTGGCTATAACACGAAACTGGCCGCCGCCGCGCTCGCAAAAGGGCAGAACATGTTCCGCGATCAATATTGGGCACACAACTCGCCGAGTGGCATTACGCCATGGAAATGGGTGCAGGATCAGCAGTATGCATACGCATATGCGGGCGAAAACCTTGCGAAGAATTTTCCATCTGCGCAGGCGACAGTCGATGCCTGGATGGCGTCACCGGCGCACCGCGAGAACATGCTGCACGACTATTACCGTGACGCAGGTTTTGCCGTAGTAGACGGCATGATGAAAGGTAAACCTACGACGATTGTGGTGGCACTGTTTGCAACGCCACTGACGCAAGATGCGGCCGTGGCTGCTGCGACCGATACGCCGGAGATTGGCTCGAACCTTGGACTACTGACACGAGCAGGATTAAGCGTGCGCGCGATGAATCCGGCCGTGCTTGGTGCGGTAATGCTCTCGACTATGGCGTTGTTCGTGGCAGGATTCACATTTTTTGCGACACACATGCGCGTATTTGGTCGGGCAACTTCACGCAAGGTATTGGCAATCGGTTCAAGCGGTACATGGCATCAGCACCATACGGTGTCTAAAGCAATGGGGCTTGCAACGTTTCTGATGGTGACGTTGCTGCTATTTGGAAACGGACAACTGTAAATATGTCCGACGAGCAGTTTACGCAGCTGATTCAGCGCGCTATGGCGGAGCTTTCGCCGGAACATATGGCAGCACTCGAACACGTCGCGATCTTGGTGGCTGACGAACCGAGCGAGTACCAGGCAGAAAAGATCAAGTTGCGTGGCGACCAGCTGCTACTCGGATTGTTCGAAGGTATACCGCGCACGATGCGTTCGGGGTATGAGTCGGGCGTAATGGGCGATACGATAACGCTCTTCAAACTACCGCTCATGGCTATTTCGCGCGATGAAGATTCGCTGTACAAGAATATTAAGCGTACAGTCTGGCACGAGATTGCTCACTACTTTGGTATCAGCCATGAGCAAATGAATGAGCTACAGAAGCATCCTTGACTTTTTATACCGTTTATGCTAATGTGTAGATATAAACGATTGAACAAAAACATGCTTACACTCAAAAAACGCCGCCACATTCACTTTCCATCGATCGCTCTCGGAGCGCATCAATTGCAAATGAGCCCCATTCTCAGCGAGGACGATGAGCTGATAGAAGCGATTGATAATCAAACCGATGCGAATGACGATAATTGGTCACTCGAACCCGTGCCTGACACGATTGAGCTCACCAAATACTGGCAAACGGTGGAGCACGACATCGCAAAAGATCCCGAGTGGATTACCTTTAGCGATGACTAGTGTTACAATACTCACATGAACGTCACCAAAGCGATTGTCCCAGTCGCAGGTTGGGGTACTCGAATGCTCCCAATTACCAAATCAATCGAGAAAGCGATGCTTCCGGTTGGCACGCGACCAGTCATTGACTATGTCGTGCAAGATCTTCTCAAAGCCGGCATAAAAGAAATCTATTTCGTTGTCGGCGAGCAGAGCACGCAGATCGAAAGCTATTACCGTAGCAATATCAAACTCAACGACTATCTACGAGGCAAGGGAAAAACCGACCAGCTGAAGCTGGTTGCACCGCTCGAGGGCGTCAAGATCCACTTTATTACGCAGCCAAGTTATGGTGGCTACGGCACAAGTGTGCCGGTAGGGCTTGTCAACGAATTTATCGAAGAAGGCGAGGCGGCAATCGTCGTCATGGGCGACCAATTTTTCTGGCGCGACGACGGTGGCTCAAATGCAGCCGACCTGATAGAGCTCGTTCGTTCAAGTAACGCCCAGGCCGGATTGATGGGTGTGCCGGTCCCAGAAGAAGATGTGTCAAAGTACGGTATTATCGAGTCGGACCGCCACAACAACTTCGTGCGCATCGTCGAAAAACCACCTCGCGGCAAAGCACCAAGCAACCTCAACAACGCCAGCATTTATCTGTTTGATAAACAAATATTCGATTTGGCGAAGTATTTGCCAGTTAACCGAGAGCGTGGGGAATACGAAATTACCGATGCGATCAACGCATACGTAGAGTCTGGTCGTTCGGTCGTCGTTGGTACGGTCAAGGGCGAGTATATGGAGTGCGGCAGTCCTGACGGTTGGCTACGAGCTAACAACTTTGTCGCTGAGCACGCTTGAAACAACGTCCCATATCTGTTACAATACGTTAGATTCAAAAATTCTAAGCAAGAAGGAAGCTATGAAAGCAGTCGTTAAAGTTGGCGGTAAGCAATATATCGTCCGCGAACAAGAGACCCTCCTGGTGGACCGCCTCCCGGATGGAACCAAAGAGCTCACACTCGACGCCCTCATGCTGATTGATGGCGCTCAGTCGACCGTCGGTACGCCTCTCGTAAAAGGTGTCAGCATCAAAGCGAACGTTTTGGAGCCTGAAGTAAAAGGTGATAAGATCCGCGTTATCCGCTACAAAGCGAAAAAGCGTGTTCACACCGAAAATGGTCACCGCCAAAAATACAGCCGTATCCAAATCGGCACCATCGGTAAGAAATAACACCGAAAAAGCCCGCCGCGAATGGCGGGTTTTTGATTGCGCTCGTGCTATAATGGTGGAAATGAGAGGGGAAACACCAACATGCCATTAGTGATTGCTGTCACCAATCAAAAAGGTGGTGTCGGAAAAACGACCACGAGCGTCAATCTTGCGTATTATCTTGCAAAGATGGGTAAGCCAACGCTCTTGATCGATTTCGACCCTCAGGGCAATGCCACGAGTGGGCTTGGCATCGACAAAGCGGAGCTGACCGCTACGATGAGTGACGTCATGCGCGAAGACCGCTCGCTTTCAGATGCCATTATCGATACCGAGCATAAGAATCTATCACTTGCACCGAGTACGCCACACCTTGCAAACACGGAGGTCGAACTGGCGCAGGCACAGCGACGATTTACGCGTCTCAAAATCGCCGTCGACCAGCTACACGCCTACGAATACGTTATTATCGATTGCCCGCCAAGCCTGAGTCTGCTGACGGTCAATGCGTTGATTGCCTCGCGCTACGTCTTACTGCCCGTACAAGCTGAATTTTATGCGCTCGAAGGCCTTGGTCAGTTGCTCGAAGCCATGAAACTGGTGCGAAAGAGCATGAACCCGACCCTCGATCTTATCGGCGTACTGCCTACCATGATGGACTCGCGTACAAGCCTCAGCACCCAGGTGTACGAAGAAATCAAGAAGCACTTTCCTGGCAAAGTCTTCAACCACACGATTCCTCGCAATATCCGTTTAGCCGAAGCGCCTAGCCATGGCGTGCCTATCGGCGTATATGATCGATTTTCGAAAGGCGCTCGTGCCTATAAAGGTCTAGCTAAGGAGGTGATGGAACGTGTCGGCTAAAAAACAAGCACTCGGACGAGGATTTGATTCACTGATACCAAGCGATCTGCTTGACGAATCGTTTGATCCTACAGCCAGTCAAGATCATAAGGTGAGTGATCTGCGAACAGTCTCGATTACTGAGATTCATGCCAACCCAGACCAGCCACGTCAGCATTTCGACCAAGTGGCACTTGATGAACTGGCCGCGTCTGTCGCCGAACATGGCGTGATACAGCCGATTATTATTACGCCACGAAATGGTGGAGGGTATGTCATTGTCGCGGGTGAGCGACGCTGGCGAGCTGCCACTGCGGCAGGGCTTGAGAAGATTCCTGCTATCGTACGCTCACTGAGTGCACAGCACAAACTCGAGCTAAGTCTGATTGAGAACTTGCAGCGAGAACAGCTAAACGTCATGGAAACGGCGACGGCGTACTTGAAGCTTCGCGACCAGTTCAACCTGACAATCGAACAAATCGGTAAACGTGTCGGCGGTAAATCGCAAAGCGCTATCAGCAATACGATGCGTCTACTGAAACTGCCGCAGGCGATCAAGCAAGCACTTTCAAATGGTGACCTGACCGAAGGACAGGCTCGACCACTTGTGAACGTCGAAGAATCAATCGCGCTTGAACTTCTGCCAAAAATCGTACAAGAAAACTGGTCAGCACGCCGTATCGAAGCAGCGATTGCTGGTTTGAAGAAGGGCACCGCGACCAAAGAAACACTCGTTTCTCAGCAGCCAGTGGTCTACGAGCAGGCTGCGCGCGTATTCGAGAAGCGTCTGGCGACAAAAGTGTCGGTCAAGACGAGCAAGCGCGGAAGCGGCTCTATTACTATCGCGTTCAAAAACGAAGAAGACTTCAAACGCATTCAGCACTTACTCGAATCGTAGCGATTCGTTAATACGTCGAGATTTTATCAAGCGGCCAGATTCGGAATGAAACAGGGCCGATAATGTCGTAGTAGGGAATCATACCCAGACCACTGCGTGAATCGTAGGAATAGTTTCCGACGCGGTGATCGCCTGACACAAACAGTGCGCCGTCAGGAACAACTGTGTCGACGTCGCCACTTGTCGGCGAACCAGGTTTGCCATTTGTATCGAGCGCATCAGGCTCGAATCCGTTCGGATTCTCTTTGTTATATACCTTCAAGACGCCGTCTTTGACGGTCACGCGTTCACCAGGGAAGGCGATGACACGTTTGACGATGAACTTTTCTTCTTGACCTTCGACGAATCGAGGGTTCTTAAAGACGATAATCTGTCCACGATGTGGAACGTAGGGCTTGTTTTGCAGGTGTGCCCACGTAACGGGCAAGCGGTCGACGATCAGTCGATCACCTGTATAAAAGGTCGGTTCCATACTCGGGCCGACGACGTTGAAGCTACGAAAAATAAACGTATTAATAAGTAAGGTCCCGATCAGGACCAGTGCCACAAAGGCGACGAAGTTAAGGGCATCGCGCACGCTCTGGTGACGCTGTAAATAGCTCGCTTCCATCCCAATCACTATACACTAGAATAGGCTGAAATTGCTACGTCAAAAACACAACCGGGAAGCTCCGATACGCCCAGGAATAGTGTATACTAGTAAAAATGGCAAAGAAAAACACTCCGAGTATGGACGGGTTTATCCCGAGACGATCCATTGGCGGTCGACAAGAGGTCACAGGCGACAGCGGTCTGCGACCCTCTTTTGAGAATAGTAATCTCTCGCACGCCAGCGATGAGCGCGACTTAAAAGTTTCCTCGCTTGCGCCGCAGCAAGAAGGTGGCCTGACGCGCAGCAGCATCGACGAATCGCTCAATACGATCGAGACCGACGACGAACACGCGAAACGCCAGCGACGTCTGCCGGTCAATAAGAAAAAACTTATCAAACGAATCGTGATTGCGTTAGCTGCTATCTTTTTGCTCATTGGTATTATTCTCGGCGTTAAATTTTTAATGGCAGGCGGCTCGGTGTTCCAGGGAAATATTCTTGGCCTGGTTCAGTCTCAGCCGCTCAAAGAAGACGCCAATGGGCGCAGCAACATTGTGGTATTCGGTACCTCTGAAGACGATGAAGGAGGCAACCACCCGGGTGCATACCTGACAGACTCGATCATGGTGATTAGTCTCGACCAGAAAAACAACGATGCGGCAACCTTCAGCATTCCGCGCGACCTCTGGATAAAATACGACAAGGCGTGTATGTCGGGCTACGAAGGTCGTATCAATGCGCTCTATGACTGCTACTCAAATGCTGGCAAAGACGAAGCGGCAGGTACCGACGCCCTGCGAAAAGCACTTCGCGAGATTACCGGCCTCGACGTCCAGTACTATGTGCACGTCAATTACGGCGTGGTCCGTGATGTCGTCGATGCGGTCGGCGGTGTCGATGTCGACATTCAGAGTGACCCAAAGAGTGCCGGCGGTATCCTCGATCGAAACTTCGACTGGAAATGTAACTACCAATGTTACTACGTCAAATATGATAACGGCGTTCACCACTTAGACGGGGAGCACGCGCTAGCGTTGGCGCGAGCTCGCGGCGACGCGACGCCAACCTATGGACTCTCTCGTTCCAACTATGACCGCGAAATCAACCAGCAGAAAATCGCGATTGCGCTGAAAGAAAAAGCACTGACTGCGGGAACGTTGACGAACTTCGGTAAAATCAGCGGTTTGCTCGATGCACTCGGTAAGAACCTTCGAACCAACTTCGATACGGCCGAAATACGCACTTTGATGCGTCTCGGTGAAGATATTCCAACCGACAAAATCGCTCGTATCAGTCTGATCGATGCTGACCCGGCGCTCTTCACGAGCGATAACGTAAACGGCGCATCTGTGGTGCGATCTGTTGACGGCTTTTACTCTTATGACAATATCGCGCAGTATCTTCAAAAACGCCTCAGCAAAGACCCTGTAGTGCGCGAAGCTGCCGCTATTGGCGTCTATAACGGTACGACGACGAGTGGTCTCGCGCAGCAGACTGCCGATTCGCTCAAGGCAAAATACTATACCGTTGCAGACGTTGGTAACGCCGATCGAAGCACGTACAAGACGAATGTTCTCTATGATGTCAGTGGCGGCAAAAAAGCCGGCACCGTAGCAAAACTAGAGTCTGAATATGGCATTAAGGCGTCGGCTGAGAAACCGCCGTTTGCGACACAAGGCCTCGACATCGTGTTAATCCTCGGTAATGCTGCGACGAACTAGTCGGTCAATGGTATACTAAAAGAAGTATGGAGTTACTTAAACTACACCGACGGCGGTCACGCCTCAGTGATATCGCCTATATTGCCCTGAACGTCGGCTTGGCGCTTGTCATCTTGGCCGTAACCCTTTCGACGCAAACCATCTGGCTGCCTTTGCTTATCATTTTGGTAAGTAAATGGCGGGTCTTTGCCGTCCGGCCACGCTTTTGGCGCCA
This sequence comes from Patescibacteria group bacterium, assembly GCA_035494435.1. Lineage (GTDB taxonomy): Bacteria > Patescibacteriota > Saccharimonadia > Saccharimonadales > Saccharimonadaceae > SZUA-359. Next base: position 10,935 of record DATJGX010000026.1, read on the forward strand.
AAATATATTGGCGAACAGCGTTGATTTTATCGTCGGCATCAGCCACGTCGTGTTTCTGTATGCGGCGGCAGGCCTGCTGGCGATTCAAGTCTTGCTAACGATCGGCTACATCGTATGGTTGCTGTTCATTAAGCCTCGCTCAAAACGCCTGTACGTTACTCTGCAGGCCGGTACGGCGCTGTTCTTGGGTATCACGGCGCTCTCAATGGTAGCGTATGGTTACAGTGAGATTCTGTTTGTGCTCGGTATGTGGGTAATCGGCTACGTATCGGCGCGTCATGTGTTGATACATTATGAATTTCCTGTGACGGCATTTTTCAGCCTGGTATGGGCTCTTGTGGTCGCGGAGCTGGGTTGGTTTGCATACAGCTGGATGTTTGCCTACACCATGCCAAATTCAGGAAATCTTAAGCTTTCGCAACTAGCATTGGTGGTGACACTACTTGGCTTTGTCGCCGAACGCGCACTTGCGAGTCATCATACGCACGGTAAGATTCGACGTGAAGATTTGGTTGTGCCAAGTGTATTTGCACTGAGCTTGATAGCACTGCTTGTGGTGTTTTTCAGCAAGCTCACCGCTGCAAGCGGCTTATAACATCACGAAAGGGTAGAGACGAACTATGGCAGACACGTCAAAAAAAGAAACAGTCACGACCGCGAATCCTTCGAGGCGACAGCAATTAAAACAACTAATGCGCGCCACGGTCGTCTTACTGGCGTGCGTATTTCTGGGAGCGAGCGGCGTACTGGTTGCCGAGCGACTCGGTTCGACCGATAACGGCTCAGTCACGACGCATACGGCGGTTGCAAATGATGGCAATAAGACGACGACTGCTCAGGAGCAGACAATCGATAACGTTATCGCGAAGGTTTCACCCTCGGTCGTTTCGGTCTTAACTAAAATGACGGTCAATAATTATTTTTACGGCACCTCGACGCAAGAAGGCGCTGGCTCAGGCATTATCTTGAGCAAAGATGGTATTATCTTGACGAACAAACATGTCATTAACGATGCCAACACCGTGAGCGTAGTACTAGCGGATGGTACGGCGTACGATAACGTCAAAGTAGTCGCTACCGATCCGTTAAACGACCTGGCATATCTCAAAATTCCAAACGTATCGAACCTTCCGGTGGCTGAACTTGGTGATTCCAGCACGGTTCGTGTCGGCCAGCAGGTGATTGCGATTGGAAACTCACTCGGTCAGTACCAGAATACAGTCACGAGCGGTATTATTTCGGGTACAGGACGACCTGTCTCGGCACAAGACGGAAACTCGGTCGAATCGCTCAATGACTTGCTGCAAACCGATGCCGCCATTAACCCCGGCAACTCCGGCGGACCGTTGCTTAATTCGAGCGGTCAGGTTATCGGTATCAACACGGCCATTATTCAGAATGCACAGGGTATCGGATTCGCTATACCGATCAACGCCAGCAAAGGTATTCTTAAGCAAGTACTCGCCGGCGCTGACGCCAAACGTGCATACCTCGGCGTCAGATACATTCCTGTCAATGCGCCTGTTGCGAAAAAGTTCAAGCTTCCTGTTGAAACCGGAGCCTATGTCTATGCCGAAAACGGCCAAGCCGCGGTAACAAAGAATAGTCCAGCACAAAAGGCCGGCATAAAGAGTGGTGATGTGATTACCAAAGTAAATGATGTCGAAGTCGGTAAAAGTGGCGGCGTTTCGAGCATGATTGCCGAGTACGCACCTGGCGATACGATTGATCTTACCGTGGTCCGTGGCGACACGACCAAAACCTTTAAAGTCACCCTCGACGCGTACTAAACTAACATCTACTCCATGCGAAGCGCGACGGCAAAGTCGCGCGTTTCGATATGTGTCAGACCGAGCGAGGTCGCTTGCTCGATAATCTGTGCATGTTGGCGAGGGTCTGCTTCAAGCAGTAGGATGCCACCCGACGCCAGGCGTGAGGGAACTTGGGTAAGTAGAGTTGAGATAAGCCTCAGACCGTGCTCAGGTGCATACAGCGCCTCTGCGGGCTCTGCTTTTAGCTCCGGCGAGAGCTCTGGCCACGTAGGGTCGACATAGGGCAGGTTGGCGATAATACAGGCAGCTTTTAGGGGATATTCATCGAGCAAGCTCGCTTCGATAGTACGTACCGTTGCATGATATGTCGTGGCATTTTTGCGGGCCACCGCGAGCGCCGCTTTGCTGGTGTCGATAAGGGTGACATCTAAGTCTGGGTGTTCGAGCTTCGCGGTAATGCCGAGGCAGCCACTACCGGTGCCGACATCAACAAGATTCTTTGCGTCTTTGGGCATGTAGTCATTCAGCAGTTCAATCAACGCCTCAGATTCGGGGCGGGGAATCAACACATCAATCGTGACATAGAACCGACGCCCGTAAAACTCCTTATGTCCGATGATATAGGCCACGGGAATACGCTCAAGCCGGAGCTCGGCACGCGCATCTGCGATATCTTTGCGGCGGCCATCGAGCTCGTCGTCACTATGGGCATGCAGCCAGGTTCGCGGTTTGTTGAGTGTATGCGCGAGTATGATTTCGGCATCTAACCCAGCTGAAGGTATCAGTGCATCGGCAAATTCATTACTGGTACGGCTTAGCCACTCTCGTATCGTCATGGCTGTATTATTGCATAGCTTGTTCGTAGAGTGCTAGTCGCTCAGACAGCACGGCTGCCAAGTCGCCGTTTGTGGCGTAGGCTTGAGCCAGCGCCACGCCTGTTACGCCAATCGTGTAGCTCGGTATCCAGCGGCGAAATTCCGGACCGCGTGTTGTTAGCTGCGCGGCCCGCTTCGTAAGTTCTGCCGTCGATAGATCGGCATATGTCGCATGGACAGATAACATACCAAGCTGCTGCGACCGGTGGTAGAGGACCTTGTCTACGATGTCATAGCCAGGCGTCGTGCGGTCCATATGTAGTGTGCGAATGCCGTCGGCCGACGTACGCCAGCTCAACATGGGCCGCGCAACATATGGAGTAATCGGTCGGATGAACGCAAGTCTTTGCTTCTCGGCATCGGGTTCTCGGCTGAGCGATACCTGCGTATGTTTCGCATCGACGTAAGGCGGCAGGTCGTCGGTGCGGACGTAGACGATATCTTCGTTACCGTCGCTATCATCGCCGAATCGACGAGGCTCATCATCGGCTGGCTCGCGCTCAAGCGCGGCGAACATCATATCAAAAAAGGCTCGTTCGAGCGTGTCGACGACGTCTGGTCCTTCTTGTTCACGTAAGTACTCGAGGTAGGCTGCGATAACGTGTGGTTTGACGTATTTTCCCGAGCGTTGATGGCTATGTGCGGCACTATACCGCAACTGGGGCATGTTGTGGTGGGCGGCAATCTCGTCGACTTCGTATCCGCAGCGGTGCACGAATGCGATGAAATTCGTGCGTTTGAGCAGTCGCATCATATCGTTCGATGCAAAAAATGCCTGAGAGTAGTTATAGACCGGTATATGTGCTGGAATCTGCTCAAAGCCGTCGCTTCGTTGCATGACATGCGCTAGCTGGCGCGAATCATGACGAAGCCATGGATAGAGCTCTGGCGTGTCGCGTCGAATCTGCTGTGCAAGCGATGTATCGGCATACGTTACTTTTCGTAAGCCATGTGCAACATGCGCAGGACTCGTATAATCGAACTCAGTGGCCTCTGCAAACGTATCAGTAATTTGCCTTTGGCCAAATTCAACGAACGAATACGCGCGAAATAGCGTTTCGTCGTCGCGTTCGTGCGCTTCAATACGAAGGCGTGGCTGCGCAGGAGAGGAGAGGATACGCTGGCCAATGACGTCTTGCTCATCGACAGATGACTTGTAGATTTCGCTCATTTGTTCTATCAAACAACAGCTAGCGGTAGTCTGCAAGCCTAAGCGGTATGATTATGCTTCAGCGTTTTGGGCTTTGAGCTCTCGCTCATACGAAGCCAACTGGTCGATAAGGTCGTCGATATCACCATTCATCGCTGATGTGATATTACTGCGGCTATATTTGATACGATGATCGGTGATACGGTCCTGAGGAAAGTTGTATGTGCGGATTTTTTCGGATCGATCGCCCGTACCGACTAGGCTTCGTCGCTCAGCACTTAACTTGGCCTGCTCTTCGTCAATCTTTTGCTGTAATAGGCGAGAGCGGAGCACGCTCATGGCTTTTTCGCGGTTCTTAATCTGGGATTTTTCATCTTGGTTAGTGACAACCATGCCAGTCGGTAGGTGAGTGATACGAACGGCAGAGTCGGTCGTGTTCACGCTCTGACCGCCGTGGCCACCACTTCGAAACACATCGACGCGCAGATCGTTTTGATTAATCTCCACGTCGGCCTCTTCGGCCTCAGGCAAAACCGCGACTGTTACCGTGCTGGTGTGAATACGGCCCTGGCTCTCGGTAGCTGGTATGCGCTGCACTCGGTGCACGCCGCCTTCAAATTTGAGTTTTGAATAGGCTGCGTCACCACGGACTTCAAAAATAACTTCTTTATAGCCGCCCGCATCGTTGGGCGATTCGCTCATAAGTTCTGTCTTGTAACCGTGTGTCTCACACCAGCGTAGGTACATGCGGTAGAGTTCACTTGCGAACAAGCTTGCTTCGTCACCGCCTGCGCCAGCACGAATTTCAAGAATTACGTTCTTTTCGTCGTTGGGGTCTTTCGGTGTAAGCAGAATAAATAACTCTTCTTCGATAGCACTGAGTCGTTGTTCGGTTTCGGTTACCTCAGCCTTTGCGAGTTCGGCAAGTTCGTCGCTGCCACTCGCGAGTTCGCGTGCTTCTACGAGCTGCGAGGTAAGCTTTTCTCGCTCGTTGGCCGTAGCAATCAACATTTCGAGTTCTGTGAAGCGTTTGTTCTTTTTGCTGAATTCCGGGTCTGAAAATGCATCTGGTCGTGCGAGAAAATCAGCGAGTTCTTGTTTCTCGCGCCCTAGCTCTTGTGCATTGAGGTTAATTGTCGGCATGTGTTATCCTATTATCTCATAAAAAAGAGACTCCCCAAATATGTGCGGGGAGTCTCTTTTGCGTGAACGCTATTTTTTGTCCGATGAATCGGTCGTCTTGTCGGCTTTTGCAGCCTTCTGTGCGTTCTTCTTCTTTGCTTTTGCAGCCAAAGCGATTCGTCGCTCCTCGGCAGCTTTTTGACGAGCTGCGAAGCGGTCGACACGACCTTCGGTGTCGATGATCTTTTCCTCACCGGTAAAGAACGGGTGAGATTTGCTGCTGATGTGGACTTTGACGAGTGGGTAGCTGTTGCCATCTTCCCATTTGATCGTCTCATCCGTCTGCGCTGTTGACTGGGTCAAGAACGCGAAGCCCGCTTGTTCGTCGCTAAATACGACCGGGCGATAGTCTTGTGGGTGAATACTGCTTTTCATACCGATTAATCGTATCAACTTTTGCCGGCATTGTAAAGGGGGTGGTGATGCCTAGAGCTGGTTTGAATCGTGGTTGTTTCGGCCGGGCAAGTGAATGCCGCGTCGATGAGCGTGTTCTGCTTCGATAGTCTCGTGTAGTTTCTGTAAAGCTCGTGCAGCACCAGGGCGGTGAGCAAGCTGTCTGAATTCTTCGTTGAGCTGTGCGATTTCATCATCGCTCATATCTTCGAGGCCGACATACAGCTGTCGAGCACCTTTCGTCGCACGTAGCAGTTCGTCGAGTTTGATCTGCACCGCTTTGCCATCGCGGTTCTGCGTATTTTGAATCAAAAATACCATCAGAAAGGTGACAATGGTCGTGCCAGTATTGATGACAAGTTGCCATGTATCGGAGTAGTTGAAATATTTACCGCTGAGCGCCCAGCCTGCGACCACGAGAACAGCGCCTAAAAACACTGCTGGCGAGCCTGCCCATGTTGAGACTCGGCCTGCGATCTGTCTAAATACGTGCTTCATTATGCTCATACTATACCACGACTTGATTTAATCAGTACAACAGGGTACAATCAGTGAGTAAATTTTTTAACGAAACAACATTTCGCGGATATCCTAACAACTAGGGCGAAATGTGAAGGGAGAAGGATATCATGGCACAAGCCGATATCAAGGCACTCTATGAGGCCGGTGCTCATTTCGGGCACAAAACAAGTCGCTGGCATCCTAAGATGGCTGGCTATATTCACAGTAAGCGAGGTGATAGCCACGTTATCAACCTCGAAAAAACCGTAGCAGCGTTTGATGAAGTGCTTCCACTTGTCACGAAGACCGTTGCAAGCGGCAAAAAAGTACTCTTCGTCGGTACGAAGAAACAAGCGAAGGCTGCCGTACAAGCAGCAGCAGAGAGCTGCGATCAGCCATACGTCGTTAACCGTTGGATCGGTGGTATGCTGACCAACGTCGATACGATAACTCGCCAGATCCGCAAATTACGCGACCTCGAAAAGCGCATGGCTGCAGGTGACCTCGAAAAGCGATACAACAAGCTTGAAGTTCAGCGTTTCCAAGAGGAAATCGAACTACTGAACCTCAAATACGGTGGTATCAAAGACCTGAGCGGCAAGCCAGGTATGGTCATCGTGCTTGACACGCTTGTCGACGTCAACGCGGTACGCGAAGCAAAGAATCTCGGTATTCCAGTCGTCGGTGTCGTTGACACCAACGCGAACCCTGATTCGATTGACTACGTGATTCCAGCCAACGACGACGCGCTTAAGGCAATCCAGGCGTACCTCGATCTCTTCGTTGCTGCTGTCCAAGAAGGCCTAGGTGCAAGCAAGAAAGCTGACGAAAAAAAGGAGAAGTAAGGTGAGCGTTACGATTGAAGACATTAAGAAACTCAAAGAATTGACCGGTGTCGGTCTGACCGACGCAAAGCAGGCGCTTGTTGAAGCCGATGGTGATTTTGACAAAGCACTTGAAGCGATGCGCAAAAAAGGTCTGACGAAAGCTCAGAAAAAAGGCGACCGCGAAGCGCGTGCCGGCCTGATTGACAGCTATGTACACGACGGCCGTATCGGTGTCGTTGTCGAAGTCAACTGTGAAACAGACTTCGTCGCTCGCGTCGATGGCTTCAAAGAGCTCGCACACCAAGTCGCGATGCAAATTGCTGCCATGAACCCGACGTACGTGTCTGAAGAAGACATTCCTGCAGATGAGCGTGAGCGAGTCAAACAAGAACTGCTCGCGAGCGAAGATCTGGCCAAGAAACCAGAAGAGATGCGCGAAAAAATCGTCGAAGGCCAGCTGAGCAAACATTTTGCTGAGCAATGCCTGATGAACCAGGCGTACGTGCTTGACGACAGCAAGACTGTCAAAGACCACGTTACTGAAGCGATTGCCAAGCTTGGTGAGAACATCGTCGTACGACAGTTCAAGCGCATTGAACTCGGCGTCAGCGAATAAAGCCCAATCACTCTGATTGCAGCCAGCCGCCTCGTACGGGTGGTTTTCGTATGATTGACATTTTTAAACATATGTATTATAATGATAGTAGTAATGAGCGAAACACCAAAACATGCCCGTCGATCTGATCCAAATGGCGAAAGCCAGCGTCATCTGACGCGCCGAAGCGTCTTAGCGGGAATCATCGGCGGTGTCGCTGCGAGCGTCTTGACCCGCCAAGCGATGGACGCTTTGTCATCACCGTCGGTCGAAAATCCTGAAAGTGCCGGACTCGAATATAAGACGTCGCTTGAACGGGCTGAAGCCATGCAGTTTGCACTCGGCGTCATCGGCCAGCTTCATGAACCGAGCGGCTGGGATGAAGGATATACGAATGCTATACCGGGTGCCGTGCTAAACATGTTCGCCAGCGAGCCGATAACGGACAATGGGCTGACGCGTACCTCGAATATAGGCTATATCCAGGACGATAATGATGTAATTATTCAGGGGTTACAAGCACGGGGCGATAATCGCACTCAGCACCAGCAGGCAAGTGTCTCGTTTAGCTTTACGCTACATGACGCGCCGTCGGTTTCGCCGGATAGCCTGCCGAAGTCTTTCGCAGCGTTGATACAGTATCTGAACGTCGCATCACAAACTCCAGGCGCGCTGAGCCTCGATATGCTAAGCGTCGGCTATCTTCAAGATGGTGTATGGCGTGAAGGGTACGTTGAACCAACGCAAGATGCCCAGGGGTCCTATCGTGTTGCCGATGAATTGGGTCAGACGACTGTCGGAGCATTCGATACACAACTCGCACGCGCACGATTCATCATCGACGGTAAAGACCTCGTCGTCGCAGCCTAGAGCTCGATCGTCTTATTGGCTTTTTTGAGTTCACCGCGCACATCGGTCGCGGTGATGATTGTCTGGTGGCCAGCGAGCAGTTCCATGAGTGCGTGTTCGCGAGTGGTATCGAGCTCCGAGAACACATCATCGAGCAAAATCAGTGGCGGTTCACCATAGGCCTCTTGCTGCATGCGTACCTCTAATATTTTGTAGGCAAGCATAATGCTGCGCATTTCTCCTCGAGACGCTGTTTCTTGTGCCAAATGACCATCGAGCGTCACGAGAAAATCATCGCGGTGCGGGCCGGAACTCGTATAGCCGCGGTAACTGTCGGCTAGACGCTGGCTATGAAGTCTATCGAGCAAACGCTGTTGGTAATTATCATCAGGTACCGATGAATGATAACTTGCTGCAATACGATGATTGGCCTGGGCGATTTGTGTATACAGCTCGGAAACGGCGGCATTTGTGGTCAGCGCGAATTCACGGCGCTGACGCGTAATTTCAAGCGCGAGCTCGGCAAATTTGAGATCCCAAATAAACAGCTGATCATCCCAGGTCTTTTCGGGGTATTGCTCGCGATGTTTGAGAAGTTCGTTTCGCTGCAACAGTGTACGTTGGTAGCGCGCCAGAATAGTGCTGTAGCCCGGGTACAATCGACTCAGAATACCGTCAAAAAACTTGCGCCGCCGCTCAGGCGAACTACTGAGTAGCCGTAGTTCGTCAGGTTCGAACAAAACGACAGGCAAACGATGGCGGGCGAGGAGTCGCTGCGACTGCTTCTCGTCAACGATGAACGATTTCTTGATCGTATCTTCAGCGGTCTGCTGCAAACTCGCACGGCGTTTTTGGCCGCTGGCAAGTTCGATTTGCAAGTCGGCACGCGTCGTGTTGTGGGCAATCATTTCGCGATCACGACCACGAAAACTAGTTCCTTGACAGAGGTAGTAGAGTGCTTCAAGCAGCGTGGTCTTGCCGGTGCCATTGCGACCTAGCAACAGCGTCAGCTCCGGATCGAGCGCGGCAGAAAATAGTTCATAGGATCGCACGTCCTTGAGGCGTATATCAGAAACTCTCATCTCTACCAGTATAGCAACAGCGCGTACTATGTGCGTCGAATCTGGTATACTAAAGGGAGTAAGAAAGCGAGGAATATGTTTGACACTAAGGACTATGAACAAAAAATGGATGCAGCGCTCGAACACTTTGAGAATGAGCTCAAAAAAGTGAGAACTGGCCGTGCCCACGCTGGCATGCTTGAAGGTGTCACTGTCGATGCATACGGTACGAAGATGCCGCTGAACCAGGTCGCGAACGTTACCGCTCCTGAAGCCAACATGCTCCTCGTTAGTCCGTTTGACCCAAGCCAGATTGCGGCAATCAGTACTGCTATCCGCGATTCGCAATCTCTTGGATTCAATCCATCAGACGACGGCCGTGTCGTTCGTGTGCCAGTGCCACCACTGACCGAAGAACGTCGTCGCGAGATGGTAAAGCAAGCGAGTGAAAAGGTAGAAGACTGCCGTATCGCGCTGCGAAATGTTCGCCAAGATGCTCTAAAAGACGCCAAGCGCGCCAAAGAAGACAAGCAGCTCTCAGAAGATGACGTCAAAGCGGTTGAAAAAGAATTTGATCGTCTGATGCATGACTACCAGGCGAAAATCGATGAGCTGTTCAAGACCAAAGAGAAAGATATCCTGACCGTCTAATGGCGAGCGTCCCAAAACATGTCGGGTATATTCTCGACGGTAACCGTCGATGGGCCAAGAAGCACGGATTGCCAACGTACGAAGGGCACCTGGCTGGCTACAATGCACTCAAAGATGTGATCGAAGCGACCGCTGATGCGGGCGTCGAATACATTTCGTTCTACACGTTCTCGACCGAGAACTGGAATAGGGCGGAAGATGAAGTGCGTGGTCTCATGCGCATGATTCGCGGACTGTTCAAGACGGATCTCAAACAGCTTCAAAAGGAAGGCTTTCACCTTGTTACACTCGGCGGTCGTGAACGGCTACCTGACGATATCGTGAAGATGATAGAAGAGGCGGAGAATGTCTCGACTGAAGGCAAGCGTGCCACGCTGGCGATGTGCTTTAACTACGGTGGCCAGCAAGAAATCGTTCGCGCCACACAGCGGGCGATTCGCGCCGGCGTCGATCCGGATACGCTCGACAATGAAAGTTTCGCGCAGTTTTTGGATCACCCAGAGGTGCCACCGTGCGACCTGATTGTTCGTACTAGCGGCGAACAGCGGTTGAGTAACTTTATGTTGTGGCGAAGCGCCTACAGTGAATTTATTTTTGTCGATAAATTTTGGCCAGAAATGAAACCCGCAGATGTAACTGCTATACTAGAAGAATACGCGGCGCGCGATCGCCGACATGGAGGATAAATGATCACTTTTTTTGCAATTTTGTTTGGCCTAGCCATACTGACCTTTTTGGTGGTCATTCACGAACTCGGCCATGCGCTCGTCGCACGCCGAAACGGTGTGAGGGTCGAAGAATTCGGCATCGGGTTTCCGCCACGAGCCAAGGCCTGGAAGAAGCCACAGAGTTTTCTTGGCAAGAATGTCGAATTTAGCCTGAACTGGCTGCCGCTCGGTGGTTTCGTCAAGTTGCAGGGCGAGCACGACGAAGACGGTGGCAAAAAGGGAGATTTTGGTCACGCCAGTTTTTGGGCAAAGACAAAAATTATGTTTGCCGGCGTGGCGGTCAACTGGTTGGCGGCGATCGTGCTACTGACGGTATTATCAGTATTCGGCGTACCAAAATTGATTGACGGACAGTTCACCGTAGCGTCAGACACACGTACTACCGCCGAGACACCAGTACTTAACTTCGTCGAATCGGATTCACCGGCGGCAAAAGCAGGCCTGAAAAGCGGCGATACGCTAAAGAGTGTCGCGGGTGAACCGCTCACATCTGCAGCGCAGCTTTCGACATTGACTGAGCGCAACAAGGGAAAGACAATCGAGCTCACCTACGTGCGTGACGACAACGAAACGACGACGAGCACGACACTGCGAGCTGACAATAAAGACAACAAGGGCTACCTTGGTGCAAGCGCATATCAACGTGAATGGTACCGCGCAACGTGGTCCGCTCCTGTCGTCGGCGTCGGCTTGACTGCACAGCTAAGCTGGCTGACTTTGCAAGGTATCGGCGATATGGCGGGGAACTTCTTCGGTGGTTTAGTTGAAAAACTAAGCACAGATAAGAGCGTGCAGCAAAAAGCCGATGAAAAAATCGCCGCAGCCGGACAAAACGTCGCCGGACCAGTCGGCCTTATCGGAGTCATCTTGCCGGGACTTATCAAAGCCGGTCCGCAATACGTCGTCCTGATTACCGCTGTTATTTCACTGAGCCTTGCCGTACTTAACTCGCTGCCGATTCCAGGACTCGATGGTGGGCGATGGGCGCTGATCGCATGGTACCGAGCGCTAAAACGACCGCTTACAAAAGAGCGTGAAGAGCAGATTGTCAGTTACGGCATGCTCTTTTTGATGGGTATATTTGTGCTAATTACGGTCGCTGACGTTGGAAAATTCTTCGGCTAATCGCTGGCAGCGTATGCCGCAGTGGCAGCGCCAACCGCTCTTGATTATCGGCCTGACGCTGTGGTCGGTTATCGCATTGTTGGCTGCGGCGATTCTGGACAATTTATTATTTTGGGCGCTGTCGCAACTTGGTGCGCTGCAGGTATTCTCAGCTAACACGACAACGGTACTTGAGGGCATCGTGCTCTATGCAATCATGCTCGGTATTCTTGTGGGTGTGCCGTGGATGGTACTGAAATTTAAGCCGAACCGTCAACTTCTCGGAATCGATCGGCTACTGCGTTGGATCGATATCGGCATGGCGCTATCAGGGCTTGTCCTGTACTTTATCGTTGCCGGCATCGTCATGTGGCTCGTCAGCCTGTATATTCCGCAGGTTGATATCGCACAGGCGCAAGATACTGGCATATCGATGCCGTTCGGCTTTGAGCGCATCTTCGTATTCTTACTCTTTGTTGTGATTGGCCCCATCATGGAAGAGCTGTTATTTCGTGGGTATCTGTATGGTGTGCTGCGTAAAAACGGCGTTTCGTTCGTGCTCACGACGCTTGTCGTCAGTATCTTGTTTGGTGCGGCGCATGGTCAATGGAACGTCGGTATCAACGTGGCGATCTTGAGCGTCATGATGTGTATCGGTCGAGAAGTAACGGGATCGATATGGCCAGGCATTTTGATTCACATGATGAAAAACGGCATCGCATTTTACGTTCTGTTTGTCACACCGCTACTGCCTGGGATACAATAGTCGTATGCGACGCTCAAAACAATTTACGAGAACTCTGCGCGATGCACCTGCTGACGAGGTTGCACGCAATGCCCAACTACTGATTCGTGCCGGCTATGTCTACAAGGTGATGGCCGGTGTATATGCGTACACGCCACTAGGCCTGCGTGTGCTTGAGCGAATCAAGCAAATCGTCCGCGAAGAAATGGACAGCGTCGACGGACAAGAACTGATTATGACCAATCTACAGCACAAAACCACCTGGCAGCGCACCGGCCGGTGGGATGATGAAGTCGTCGATGTCTGGTTCAAGACAGCGCTTCAGGATGGAACGGAGCTCGGTCTGGCGTGGAGCCACGAAGAGCCAATCATGGAAATGATGCAGCAGTTCGTAAAGAGCTACAAAGATTTGCCACAAAGCGTGTATCAGTTCCAGACGAAGTTGCGAAACGAGCTGCGCGCAAAAAGCGGTATCATGCGCGGACGCGAATTTATCATGAAAGATATGTACAGCTTGCATGCGACCGAAGAAGACTGCGATCGGTACTACGAGTCTGTCATTGAAGCCTACAAGCGCTGCTACGACCGATTTGGTATCGGTGATAGCACCTTCGTGACGTTCGCGAGCGGTGGTGCGTTTACGAAGTTTAGCCATGAGTTCCAGACCATCACCGATGCAGGTGAAGATACGCTCTACATCAACGACGAACACACGGTCGCCGTGAATGAAGAGGTGCTCGACGACGCCACGAACGAGCTCGGTATCGATAAAGCATCACTCAAACCTGTGACGACCGCTGAAGTCGGCAACATCTTTAAGTTCGGCACCGAGAAATCCGAACAGATGGGAATTTATTACACCGCAGCAGATGGCTCGCAAAAGCCGATATATCTTGCCAGCTACGGCATCGGTATTACACGCGTCATGGGTGTGATCGTTGAAAAGTTTGCTGACGACAAGGGTATTGTCTGGCCAGTTCAGATCGCGCCATACCAAGTGTATTTGGTATCAATCGGCGAAAAAGGTAGCCAGAAAGCCGATGAACTGTACAAAGAACTGACCGATCACGGTATCGAGGTTCTCTACGATGATCGCGACGCCCGGCCAGGTGAGAAGTTTGCCGATGCCGAGTTAATCGGACTGCCATACCGAGTGACGGTCAGTGAGCGCGGTGTCGAGGCCGGTACGTACGAATTTACCGAACGCCAAAGTGGCGAAACGTCCATATTGACACACGAAGAACTGCTTGCTAAGCTAGGGGAATTGCTGGGATAAATCAAGAACTTGGTAGCTCATATCGAGTTCTTTTCAAAAGGGATCTTTAGCAAAAACGATTGCGAGGAAATTATGAAAAAAATCTATCAACTTACCGCTGCGGGCCGAAAAGAATTAGAAGCCGAGCTGACACAACTTAAGAGCCGACGAGGCACGATTGCAGATAAGATTGCTGCAGCCCGTGACTACGGTGACCTGAGTGAAAACGCCGAATACGACACCGCTCGCGAAGAGCAGGGTATCGTCGAGACCCGTATTGCTGAAATCGAAGACATTTTGATGAACGCAGAAGAAATCAAGAACGGTCACTCGAAAACCGTCCACCTTGGCAGCAAGGTAACACTCAAGAACGACACCAAAGAAGTGACCTACACGATCGTCGGTGCGGTCGAGGCAAACCCAGTCGATGGCAAGATTAGTGACCAATCACCAATCGGCCAGCAGCTAATGGGTAAAAAAGTCGGCGAAGACGTTACGATCACGACACCAAAAGGCTCGACGACCTACTCGATCGTCAGCGTCGGCTAGCAGCGTATTTATACGAAACCACAAACAGAGGCTACCGTCGCCTCTGTTTTTTTGCTAAACTAAAGTGTATATGGCGACACTACAAGATTATCGAGACGAACGACTCCGTAAATTACACGAACTTCAGGACCTAGGCATCGAGACCTATCCGGCAAAATCGCAGCGTACCCATACCTGCAAAGCTGTGATTGACGACTTTGATAGTCTCGTCGATCAACAGGTGACAGTTGTCGGGCGCGTAGAATCAATTCGTAGCTTTGGTAAGCTCGCATTTATTTCGCTACGTGATATGACCGGCCGTGTGCAACTGTATCTGCAAAAAGATGTGGTCGCCGAACTCGATGCCAGCCGTGGCGTACTCGGTATGAAGCAACTCAAACTGCTCGATACCGGTGATTTCATACAGGCGACCGGCACGATGACGACAACACAGACGGGTGAGAAGTCAGTCGGCGTCCAAGAACTCCGTTTGCTGACCAAGGCACTGCGACCACTGCCTGAAACGCTCACCAACAAGGAAGAACGCTTCCGCCGTCGCTACGTCGATATGAACGTTAATCCAGACGTTCGAGAACGATTCCTGCGTCGTAGCAAATTCTGGCAGGCAACACGACATTTCTTGGAGTCAGAAGGCTTCGTCGAGGTGAACAACACGGTACTAGAAGCAACTGCCGGTGGGGCAGACGCGAATCCGTTTGTTACGCATATGGATGCACTCGACCAAGATTTTTACCTGCGTATTAGCCACGAGCTGCCACTCAAGCGTCTACTGGTGGCTGGATTTGAAAAAGTGTTCGACCTTGGCGCACGATTCCGCAACGAGAACTACACCGAAGAGCACCTACCAGAACATAACGCCATGGAATGGTACTGGGCGTATGCCGATTGGGAGATGGGCATGGAGCTCACGGAGCGGATGATTCGGTATGTGTGCGATCACACCTGGGGCACACGACGTTTTACGCTCAGTGACGGCAAAGAAGTCGACTTCGGTAGTGACGATACGCACTTTCCGCGCATTAGTTTCATCGAAATCCTGCGCGAGCAGTACGATATTGACGTCTTTGAATCGCCGATGGCCGATATACAAGCCAAACTAAAAGAGCACGGCCTCGAAGTCGAAGAAGTCGATAACCGTATTCGCAGCCTCGACAAGCTATGGAAGAAATATCGCAAAACACTCGCCGGACCGGCATTTCTGATCGATATACCGGTCTTTATGCAGCCACTGGCAAAGACCAATGAACACGACGAGCGCCTAACGGAGCAGTTCAACCTGGTGTTTGGCGGTAGTGAAATGTGTAAGGCATTTTCTGAACTGAACGATCCAATCGATCAGTATAACCGCTTCAAAGAGCAGCAAGATATGCGCGATGCGGGCGATGAGGAAGCTCAGATGATGGACATCGACTATGTCGAAGCGCTTGAATATGGCATGCCACCAGCATGTGGCCTGGGCTATTCGGAGCGTATCTTCTGGAGCCTCGAAGGTATTACGGCGCGTGAAGGCATTCCATTTCCACAGTTGCGTACTGAGATCGACGATACGACACGATCGATTTACCCCGATCTACACGTGTAGATTCTTGCTTTATAGTGGAAGACCGCCACTCATTACTGTAGAGTAGAACTATGAGGTTTTTAGGGCGGATTGTACTTATGTTGAGTTTGGCGCTAAGCGCAGCGTGGCCCCAACAGGTCTTTGCGGTCGACGTCAATAACTTTTGGATTTCTAATTATACGATCGAGATGCGCCTTGGTCGCGACGAGACGCAGCGCTCGACACTCCAGACTACCGAAACGATTACCGCCGAGTTCCCGAGTTTTGATCAGAACCATGGTATCGAGCGGGCGATTCCAAAATCGTACGATGGCCATACGACGAATGTCCAGGTTACGGCAGTCACCGACGAGAAGGGTGCAGCGCGCACCTATACGACATACGATGATTCGAACGGCAACCTTGTAGTGCGAATGGCCGACATGAACACGTTCGTTCACGGCACTCAAGTATATAAGCTGACATATCAGCAGCGCGACGTTACGAAGTATTTCGCCGACAGCGACCGTGATGAATTTTATTGGGATACGAACGGCACCGATTGGCGTGTGCCGATTCAACGCCTCGAAACGACATTGATCGTCGATCCCGCGCTGAGAGCTGCACTGACAGGCACACAGGCATGTTACAAAGGTGCTGCGGGGTCGACAGACACCTGCACACTCAATCATGAAAACAATCGCTATACCGCAGTTGCGAGCGGCCTTGGTGTCGGTGAAAATGTGACGATTGCGGTCGGTTTTAATGCCAAGACCTTCAGTGGTTATCAGATGAGTACGATCGAGGTTCTGCTGTGGCTATGGGGTACGTTGCAAGCTACGATTGCGTTCGTATCGGTTGGCGTCGGGTTCTGGTTGATTCGAAAATACATGAGGCTTTCGAATCGTGACGACGAAGTCGGATCGATCGCGCCTGAATACCTGCCGCCTCAGAACGCTAGCGTCACCGTATCGGCCCAGATAGTTCGTAGCGCCACCGGATCGGTGATCGCTGCACAGCTCGTTGATTTTGCCGTCAGACATTTCATTAAGCTATATGAACTCAAACCCAAGAAGTGGTACCGGGCAGGTGAGTATGAGATAGAGATTACGAATGATCCATCACAATTACGCGCCGAGGAACAAGAGCTGTTGAACGACATGTTTGGTCATGCGCCACAGGTCGGTGAGCGCCTCAATCTGAAAACACTCCGTAACAATACATCCTACGGCAGGCGTCTCATGGATAATGATGCCAAAGTAGGCAAGGCTATGAAGGAGACGTACGGTCTGCGCCATATCGATATGGCTGAGCGTAAAACCTTTCGTAAGATCGCGCTGATCCTACTGCTTATTAGTATCGCGCTGGCAGGGTCGCTAGCGCTGTTTATGTGTGCGCTCTTGGCATTCATCTTTTCATTTACACTGACTCCACTCACCGATGACGGGTTGGCCTTGCGACGCTATCTGGACGGCCTAAAACTCTATATCGGGGTCGCAGAGACAGAGCGTCTACAGATGCTGCAAAGCCCAGAAGGCGCTGAGAAAGTCGCCGCCTACACTGCGGATGGCGCTAAGGACAACTCTCTCGTCAAGCTGTATGAGCGAGTGCTTCCATACGCGGTTTTGTTTGGACAGGAAAAGCAGTGGACCAAACAGCTAGGCGTCTACTACGAACAGGCAAACTCGCAACCTGATTGGTACACGGGGCAGGCCGTCTTCAATGCTGCGGTATTCAGTTCAGCGCTCAGCGGCCTATCAAGTGCAGCCAGCTACGCAAGTTCATCGAGTTCTGGTTCGAGCGGTTCTGGCGGCGGCGGCTTTTCTGGTGGCGGCGGAGGCGGCGGTGGTGGCGGCGGCGTCTAGGTACCGTTTACGCTGAAGCTTGGGCCATTGGCTGACTTGAGGACGACTTGTTCGTATCGAAATATGAATCGGAGGTGATAGAGAATGTCGAGCCGGCGCGTTCTTTTGACTCGACGGAGATATCACCGCCCAGATAATCCATGATGATCTTATCGAGGAAGAGGCTAAAGCCAAGTCCTTCGTAGTTGAATTCGACGGCTGATTCCGTACGCGAGAATGGCTTGAAGAGCTGAAGCTGCTTTTCGGTGGCAATACCCACGCCGGTATCTTTTACGCTGACAGATATCGTGTGCTGACCCGGTGTCGCGTCAACTGTGATACTGCCACCGTTGTCAGTAAACTTGATGGCGTTATCGAGTAGTGAATCAATCACGAATTGGAACAGGTCGTTGTGCTGGCTGATCGTGATAGCAGGTGTTTCGTTCGTGATAGTGATTTCTTTTTCGGCGGCTTCGGCAGCGCGACGGCCGATGGCGTCGTCGATTGATGCATGAAGGTCGATCGGCTGCATCTGAATCGGCGTGCCGGCGCGAATCTGGCTCAGCAGGGTGAACTTGCCAAGCATTGTCGCGAAGCGATTATATCCGTCGTCGAAGAACTTCGCACTCGGCGCCGCAGCAATCGTGTTACGTAGGGTGCCGAGTTCACTGAGGCCGTTCTGTAGCGTCGTCGTCGACCGAGCCAAGAACGTGTTACGTGTTTCATCAATCGTACGTTCATGCTCGAGCAATTCTTCTTGCTTGGCGCGGTTTCGTTTGCGGGTATAGTGATTTCGCACCGAACTGTAGAGGAAGAATCCGACTGTCGTAAATACAATGATCTGCGTCAGGATGTTAAGCGTTCCGATTTCAACTTCACCGACGACACCAAGCAAGAAGTTGGCGAGCACAATGATTCCTATACTGGCCGCAACTGGGCCCCAGAAGAATGGAGATTTCAAGAAGCTGGCTGTACTGGCCGTCGCTGTCGGGTTCTCAATACCGCTCTCAGACAAGTTACCCTCGACCTCTTTAAGGATCGATTTGATGTTATCGCCTAGCCGAGTAATTGGTCCACGGAGTGGTTCAAGATTTTCGGGTGGTATTTCTTTAAGCGCTTGAATGGCGTCGAGACCATTGGACATGACCGCAAGCGGCGTCTGTAGGTAGTGAGAGGCGAGCGCGATAAAGTTGTCTTTTTGCTCAGCGATAGATTGTTCACGGCTCAATAGTGACGCAAAGTATTGTGCTGCTCGTGCTTCGCGAAATGCCTGGAACCACAGGACAAGCGCGGTTGTACCGAGTGCTGCGAATACGTAGTACGGAAATGACTGTGCGACGACAGGCGGCAAGGAACGTACGATCTGCTTGATTGGTTCAGGGACGGCGTCGACGATTGGCTTGACGACTGGCGCCAGTGCGACAGGGATGTTCTTTGGCGGTTCGCCGGCGACAGGTACACGAACGGCTTCTTGCGTGGGCGGTGTGGCTGTGGTTGGCGGCGTGGGCTCTTCGGGTGTGGTGACGAGTGGCGGGGTAGAACACGCACCTTCGGCGTCGAGCTTCATACCATCGGGCATCGATTCTTGCACGCCATCGATGTTCAAACACTGATCGACTGGTTTTTTGACACAGTCACCATTCGTATCGTTTTCATACCCATCGGGTACGACTTCTTGCACGCCATCGAGGTTCGGACAGACGTCGACCGGTTCGACTGGCTGAAGATAGCAGTTACCGAAGCTGTCGCGGAAGTAACCGGCTGGAACGACCGACTGATTACCGCTCAGGTTATTACAAACATCGACAGGCGGTGGAGGCGGGGTGTAACAATTGTTTTTGCTATCTGAAATCATGCCACTCGGCACGGTCGTCTGGACACCGCCGATGTTATCGCACTTGTCGTGCTGGACCGAGACTTTAATATTCGAACCGACGGCGCCGACGCGTGGCAATCCTGCAAATAACAAAACACCACTAACAACAGTGGTAACAAGGAGGCTATAAAGGACGAAGTGTCGTTTCATGTTTATTTTTTTCGTTTACAGACTGTATTATACCGCATATGCTTCTTTTTTACCAACTCCACCATCTCGAGAAACGGCGCTTCGGCCTCGGTGTACTTCTGGTATAATAGGATGAATTGATGAGGAATACACACTAACAGTATGGAAATCGTACTGACAACACTTACTGCGGTCGTATTGATATTTTTGAGTGCAGCGTTTAGCGGCCTGAATATCGGATTGATGATGGTCCGACCTGAAGAGCTGGAGCGTAAAGCCAAACAGGGTGATGAAGTTGCCAAAAAGGTCTATCGGTATCGTAAAAACGGCAACTACCTGCTGATATGCGTGCTGCTCGGAAACGTGTCGGTCATTTCGATACTGACGCTCGTACTCGATAATTTCGCCGGTGGTGTGGTCGCGGGTATCGTGACGACGTTGCTTGTCACCGCGTTCGGTGAGATTTTGCCGCAGTCATTCTTTAGCCGGCGCGGCTACCGACTGACGCGATATTTCTTTTGGCTCCTAGACTTTATGTTCGTTATCTTGTGGCCGATCGCATATCCTGGAGCCAAACTTCTCGACTCGTTCATCGGCGACGAGCTGCCGGCACTGTATACGCACGAAGAATTACGTCACATGATCAAGGACCATGCTGAGCACGAACATAGTAAGGTGGACTATGACGAGTCGCGCATCGTCAGTGGTGCATTGCAGTTCAGCCATGAAACTGCCGGCGACATCGCGACGCCGCTGAATGATTTGACCGCAGTCGATCTCGACGATGAAGTCGATGCGAGCCTGGTTAGTATGATTAAGCGCGAAGGACACTCGCGCTTGCCAGTTCGCTCAGCGAGTGGCGACTATGTCGGTATATTGTATGTCAAAGATTTATTAGGCCGCGATCTACCGGTGCCGGTGTCACACGTATATAGAGATAAGCTGTTCGACATTTCGTCCGATGCGCGACTCGATACGGCACTCAGCCGATTTATCCAGACAAAATCACACCTGTTCCTTGTCACGAATGACGATGGTCAGGCTATCGGCGTGCTAACGCTCGAAGACGTGATAGAAGAAATTATTAAACGTGAGATCGAAGATGAATTCGACGAGGAGGTGAAATGAAGATAGCATTTATGGTCGGTAGTTTACGCGAAGATTCATTTAATAAAAAACTTGCTCAAGCGATTGCGGCGCGGCTACCCGAAGGTGCCGAGGCGGTATGGATAGACATGAACGTGCCGCTATTCTCGCAAGATTATGAGCCGGATTCGCTTCCTGATTCGGTGCATCGTGCAGTAGCTATGGTGCAGGCGAGTGACGCCGTTATTGTCGTTAGCCCTGAATACAACCGAAGCTTTTCGGGTGTGCTGAAAAACATGCTCGATTGGCTGAGTCGTGAATCTGTCGGCTATCCACTTGATAAAAAAATTGGTGCAGTCGCTGGCGCGTCGGACGGTAGTATCGGTACGGCCGTCATGCAGTCCCACCTGCGACCAGTGCTTGCACATATCGGGATGGATATCGTCGCACTACCTGAAGTGTTTGTGTCGGTACCGTCGCGTATGAGCGAGGCGGGTGAGCCGAACGAACGTATGACGAAAACACTCGACGCGATGATTGAAAACGTCCTGCACCGAGTCGCATCAAAATAGCGTATACTAGATTCGATGAACTGGATTGATGCAATCGTACTAGGTGTCGTAGAGGGGGTTACTGAATTTCTTCCTATTTCGAGTACCGGACATCTGACAATCGTCGAGAAGCTACTTGGCTACCGCATTGATGAACCCGCAATTACGGCATTTACGGCGATTATTCAGATTGGGGCGATTCTTGCCGCCGTGCTGTATTTTCGCAGCGATATCGTACGGGTACTGAGCGCATGGTTCGCCGGGCTGATTCGACCGACTGAACGTAAAAACCACGACTACTTGTATGGTTGGGCCATTATCATCGGCTCTATACCAATCGCAATCGTCGGGCTACTGTTTCAGCATACGATCGAGACGACGCTACGGAGCCTCTGGTGGGTCGCGGCTGGCTTGATTATGTGGAGCCTAGTACTTCTCTATGCCGACAAGAAAGGCACGCAGCAGCGCGACGAGAAAAGTGTAACGTGGCGCGACACGCTGCTTATCGGAGCGGTGCAGTGCGCGGCGTTGATTCCTGGCGTTTCACGATCTGGTGCGACAATTTCTGCAGGACTACTTTCGGGCTTCGACCGCGTGAGCGCAACGCGTCTGAGTTTCTTCTTGGGCATACCAGCACTCGTGGCAGCCGGAGCACTGCAGAGCGTAAAAGAGTTTGATAACATTTCAGCTCATGGCGTCGGCTGGGGTCCGACATTGCTTGCGACTGCAATCTCGTTTATTGTCGGCTATGTTTCAATCTCGTGGTTGCTTAAATTCGTGAGTACCAACAACTTCCGCGCATTCGTATATTATCGCGTCATTCTCGGCGCAGTCATCATCGCGCTACTCCTGAGTGGCACAATAACCGCCGTATAGATTGTTTGTTCACGATATTTTCTCTACAATAAGCATCAGTAGAGGGGGTTATATGAAGTATATGAAACAAATGGTATTGGCGCTCGTCGCGACACTCGCGATTGGCGGACTTATGGCAAGCAGCGTATCTGCACAAGCGGTATTTAAGACTGATGACGCGACCGACACGCAAGTTGCAAAAGGTGAGGTTGTCGATGGCGCGGCATATCTTGTCGGAAATAATATACGCATGAGCGGAACAGTACGCGGTGACGTGTATTGCGCCGGTAGCACGATTACAATCGACGGAACAGTTGAAGGCGATGTCTTATGTGCGGGTGCAACCGTGACCGTAAACGGTACGGTCCAAGGTAACGTCCGGCTGGCAGGAGCGACTATCGTACTTGGCGGTACGGTCGGGAAGAGTGCCACTGTGCTTGGCGCCGATGTTACGACAGATCGTACACTCAAGCTAGCGAACGATCTGACGGGCGCCGCTGGCAATTTGACGGTCGATGGTAGTATCGGACGAGATCTAACTGCCGGTGCCGGCACGTTGACGCTACGCGGTACTGTCGGGCGCGATGTTGCGAGTGCGCTCGGCACTGCTGTTATTGCAAACGAGGCTCGCGTCAAGGGTAATTTTGCGTACACGAGCGACACACAGACAACCGTTCCGACATCAGTCGTCGCTGGAAAAACCACGTTTACGCAGTCGACTCAGCGCGATAATGCCCAGCGCGCCAACTATGCACTCGATGCCGTGTTCGTCGTACTTGTCACGGTAGGGTTCGGACTGATGATTATGCTCGGCGTGATTTTGTTTCCACGACAGACACACATGGCGGGTGCTATATCCTGGAGCTCATTCGGTATTGCCAGCGTCATCGGACTGACATTCGTCGTCACCGCTCCACTGGCAGCTGCGCTCCTGCTCATAACCGGTGTCGGCATGATTATCTCGTATGTACTCATACTCGTATGGCTGTTGCTCATCGCTGTATCAGCCGTACCATTTGCGTACTTTGTCGGCACGAAACTATATGGATCGCGCTCGGCACAGGTGCTCGTACGCGCAACGGTTGGTGCGCTTGTCGTCATGCTGGCACTACTGATACCGATTGTGAATGTGATTACCGTCGTCGTCATGGTTTGCACCGGCGTCGGCATGATACTGCGCGGGGTGCCAGGGCTGTACCAGCACTCGCCGTATCACGTGCGTGAGCCGCAAACCAAACAGAAGTGGGCTGCATGATCGAACTTCGAAGCGTAGGCAAAGTATACGGCAAGAAGGAACACCTGTTTACGGCACTCAATGACATTACGTTTTCGATCGAATCTGGCACGAGTGTCGCGATCGTAGGCAAGTCGGGAAGTGGCAAAAGTACACTGATGCATGTCATGAGCGGGCTCGACCGTATAAGTTCGGGCGAAATTACCATCGATGATCAGAATATTGCACAGTTAAAACAGCACGAGCTTGACCGATTTCGTGCCGAAAAAATTGGTTTTATTTTTCAGGCGTTCTTCGTACAGGCCAACGAAACGTGTGAGCAAAACGTCAGCGTGCCGCTCGAAATTCGTGACATAAAAAAAGCCGAACGCAAAGCGCGCGTGACGCGAGCTTTGGAGCGCGTCGGGCTTGGTGATAAGGCGCAACAAAAGGCAAAGAATCTTTCAGGTGGCCAAAAGCAACGCCTGGCTGTCGCGCGTGCCATCGTAGGCGAGCCGCGAATCATCTTTGCAGACGAGCCGACCGGAAACCTTGATACTCAAACTGGGGAACAAATCGAAGATCTACTATTTGCATTAAACAAAGATTCTGGCGCGACACTGATTATCGTTACGCATGACAACGAACTGGCAGCCCGATGCGATCGCCAGATAACAATCCGTGACGGCAAGATCGTCGAAGATAGTCTTACACGCGAAGGAGCGACGGTATGAAATATATAGACAGTGTTACTCGCGCCGGTCGCAGTCTGAAGAATGCAAAAGCACGCACTATCCTGACGGCTTTGGCGATTGCTGTCGGTGCATTCACACTGACGCTCGCACTCGCTGCTGGCACCGGTGCGCGACAATACGCTGATCGACTGATTCAAAGTAACATCGATCCGCAGTCTGTCATTGTCGCCAAAGATAAAGCATTATTCGGCGAGGGCGGGGGACCGAATGGCGGCATGAAAGAATACAGTACCAACACGACACAGTTTGGCGGTCGTGACTTTAAGACACTGACCGATACTGATTTACAGCACATTACCGACACGCCAGGTGTGGCGTCAGTATCGCCGATGTATCTTGTGAACGCGCAGTATTTTGCGTTCGAAGGCATCAAAACGAAATACACAGCAGATGTCTCGGCGTATGACCCGAGTGTTCGTGCTGAAACGGCAGCTGGTACGATTCCAGAGCTCGGAACGCAAATCGGCGACACTGACATCATTGTGCCGCAATCGTTTATCGAGAAGTTGGGTAAGCAGCCTGCTGACATGATCGGTAAGACCGTCACGCTCCATCTTCAAAAGGCGCTCACCCAGCCAAGCCAATCTGAGATAGAAGCGGCATTTGCGACCGGTGGCACCCAGGCCGTACAAGATCTACTGAAGGTTGAGTCGAAAGACGTGACGTTCACAATCGTAGCCGTAAGCGCAAAATCGAGCACATCATTTTCTGCCAGTTCGGCGCTCTTTATCGCGCAATCGGCCGCAAAAGATCTCTCCGACTACATCACTAAGGGCACAGATCAATACCATAAATACATTACGGCGAGCGTCAAAGTAAAGTCTGACGCCACACCAAGCGTAATCAAAGATGATCTGCAGAAGCGTGACCTCGTGGCTCGCACGGCCCGTGATGTGCAGGACGTACTGTTTACTATCGTGACGATCATTCAAAGTATCGTCATCGTCTTTGGCCTGCTGGCGCTGATTGCAAGCGTCTTCGGTATCATCAACACCCAGTACATATCTGTGCTTGAGCGCACGCGCGAAATCGGACTCATGAAAGCGCTCGGCATGCGCGGACGACATGTGCGTCGACTGTTCCAGCTCGAGGCCGCCTGGATCGGTATGCTCGGTGGACTTATCGGTTCGCTGTTGGCGTTGATTGTCGGCGTTGCCATCAATCCATGGCTCTCGGGCATCATGAGTATCGGTGAAAATCGTATTCTTGTCTTTGAGCTATTACCAACGATCGGGCTCATTGCGCTGCTTGTCATCATTGCAATGGTCGCGGGCTGGTTCCCAGCGCGCAAAGCCGCCAAGCTTGATCCAATCGAAGCCCTGCGTACAGAATAGCCACCGGGGTGGTACAATGGTGACATGTTAGATATACGCTTTATTCGAGAAAATCCAGAGGCCGTTCAAAAAAATGCTGAGGCAAAAGGCTATAGTCATATTTCGATTGCAGATCTTCTTGCGGTCGATGATGATCGGCGCGTCTTGCAAAAGCAAGTCGATGAACTCCGCGAGAAACGCAACCAGAACGCCGCCAAGATGAAAGGCGGCAAGCCGGATCAAGCGATGATCGACGAAGGTAAACAGCTCAAAGTTGAACTCGCCGACCGCGAGGAATTGCTTCGTGAAACCGATCAGCGTTACATGGCGCTACTCGAGCAAATTCCAAACATGATGCAAACTGATGTACCTCCTGGCGGCGAAGAGGACAGTGTCGAGATCAAGAAAGTCGGCGATCAGCCAGTCGGTGGCCAGGATCATCTGACGTATGCGACGTCACGCGACTGGGTAGATTTCGAGCGAGGAGCAAAGGTTGCGGGTGCGAAATTCTACTACCTCAAGGGTGATTTGGCGCTTCTCGAAAACGCCATTACACAGTTTGCCTTGAACTATCTCGTCGGAAAAGGCTTCAACTACATGACCGTTCCGCATCTCGTCAATCAACGCACTATGACCGGAACCGGTTTTGCGCCGCGTTCGAGCGACCAAAGCGATGAATATAGTATCGAGGAAGAGGATCTTTCCTTGATCGCAACCGCGGAAATTCCGCTGACTGGCTATCATGCCGACGAAATCATCGATGAAGCTGACTTGCCGCTACTGTATGCGGGCTACAGTCCATGTTATCGTCGCGAAGCAGGCGCAGCAGGCAAGCACACCCGTGGCCTATTTCGGGTACACCAGTTCAATAAGCTTGAAATGTACGCCTACACACTCGCCGAAAACTCACAGCAGATGCACGAACGGCTACTTTCCATCGAAGAAGAACTGTGGCAAGCGCTTGGCATTCCGTATCACGTTATCAATATCGCGGCAGGCGATCTCGGTGCTCCAGCGGCCAAGAAGTACGATCTTGAATATTGGTCCCCGGTTGATAAAACCTATCGTGAACTCACGAGCTGTAGTAACTGTACTGATTTTCAAACACGCAACCTCAACATCCGAGTCCGTCGCAGCGATGGCAGCGTCGAGATGCTACACTCACTCAACGGTACCGCCGTATCGCTTGCGCGTTCACTGGTTGCTGTCATGGAACACTACCAGAACGACGACGGCACACTAACGGTACCCGACGTACTCCGACCCTACATGGGCGGCCGCGACAAAATCTAGGCAAAAAGACCATCATGCTTCAGCCTTCTTTAGGCTTTGCGTGTTACAATAGGGTCACCAAGCAGTAATCCAAAGGAGGGTCTTCCATGATTACGCACATCGATATTACCGGAGTGAAAAACTATGCTCCTGACGAAAAAACGAAACGCTACGTGCAGAAGAAAATCGGTTCTCTTGATCGACTGACACCACGCCATGCACGTAAATCGCTGTATGCAGAAGTAAAGATTGCCGAACTGCACAATAAAGGCAACAACAAGTATGAAGTCGAAGTCTTGCTGCATGTTCCTGAAAAAACCCTGACCGCAAAAGACGCGACCATGAATGCACTTGCGGCTACCGATATCGTTGAGCAGAAACTCGCCGTACAGCTGCGTAAATACAAGCAAGAGCACGTGCCGCACATCGGACGACGCAAATTGCTCGACCGGTTCAAGCGTGGATTCGCGCGCGAACAGCAAGCCTAGGCTGGCAATCACACCCGTTTATATAAGATACATACGTCACCGAAATGACGTATGTATCGCTTTAATAATCGGTTAAAACGCGCTATACTGGAGTGAAGTTATTTTCTGAAATTGCTAAAAGAGGAACGAGTAGTACGACCATGGCAAAAGTTACGAGAGAATCAGCACTGACTAAAGTGTTCGGCGACCCGCAGAAGCGGGCTGTAAAACGTCTACAAAAACGCGTCGAAGCGGTCAATAAGCTGGCAGATACATACAAAAACATGTCAAAGAGTGAGCTGCGTAAGCAGACTGACGTGCTCAAGAAGCGACTCGAGACCAAAGGCACGACCCTCGATGACATCCTTCCAGATGCCTTCGCGGTCGTACGCGAAATGGCAGGTCGTGAAATCGGCGAGCGTCACTACGACGTACAGTTGATGGGCGCGATGGTACTACATGATGGCAACGTCGCAGAGCTCAAGACCGGTGAAGGTAAAACCCTGATGTCGACCGCAGCGGTCTATCTAAACGCGCTTGAAGGCAAGGGTGTGCACGTGGTGACCGTCAACGATTATCTGGCGCAACGTGACGCCGGCTGGATGGGACAGATTTATGCCGCACTCGGTCTTAGTACCGGTGTGATTATCAACGACGCATCGTTTGTCTATGATGCCAAGTTTGAAAACGAAGCGCACGATGACCCACGCATGAAGAAACTCCGACCTGTCACGCGCAAAGAAGCCTACGCGGCAGATATTACCTACGGAACAAACAATGAATTCGGTTTCGATTACCTGCGTGACAACATGGTCAACGAAGCGGAGCTGCTGCGTCAGCGAGATCTGCACTTTGCTATCGTCGACGAGGTTGACTCGATTCTTATCGACGAAGCGCGTACACCGCTTATCATCAGTGCACCTGCTGCCGAAAACCCAGATGCGTATTATCAATTCGCCCGTATCGCAGCCAAGCTGACCGCAGATGATTACGTCCTTGACGAAAAACGCCGAAGTGTCGCATTGACTGACGACGGTGTCGAAAAAGTTCAAAAAATGCTCGGTATCAAAAATCTCTACACGCCGGAATATGTCCGTAGCGTGTACCACATGGACCAAGCCCTGCGAGCACAGACGTTGTTTAAGCGCGACAAAGACTACGTCGTTACGAATGAAGGCGAAGTCATTATCGTCGACGAGCACACCGGCCGACTGAAGCAGGGTAACCGCTACAACGAAGGTTTGCACCAGGCTATCGAAGCAAAAGAGGGTGTACCTGTATTGCAAGAATCGATGACGCTTGCGACGATTTCGTTCCAGAACTATTTCCGTCTTTACAAGAAACTTTCAGGTATGACCGGTACCGCACTGACCGAACAAGAGGAATTCCACCAGATTTACGAACTTGACGTCGTCGCCGTTCCACCGAACCGCCCGATCTCACGTGTTGATCACCCTGATCTGATCTTCAAGACCGAAAAGGGTAAACTCAAGGCTGTCGCTGAAGCCGTCAAGGAATATCACAAACAGGGTCGCCCTGTCTTGGTCGGTTCTGGTAGTATTTCGAAAAACGAACTGATTGCTGCGTGGCTCGATAAAGAAGGCATCAAATACGAGCTTCTGAACGCCAAGAACAACGAACGCGAAGCACAGATTATCGAAAAGGCTGGCCAAAAAGGCGCAATCACCCTTGCGACGAACATTGCTGGTCGTGGTACGGACATCAAGCTTGGTGAGGGCGTGCGCGAGTCTGGCGGACTTGTCGTTATTGGCTCTGAGCGACACGAATCTCGTCGTATCGACAACCAGCTTCGTGGTCGTGGTGGCCGTCAGGGTGATCCTGGCGACAGCCAATTCTACGTTAGTACCGAAGATGATCTGATGCGTATTTTCCAGGGTGATCGAATCGCCGCACTGATGGACCGCCTTGGTGTCGACGAAGAGACGCCGATTCAAAACCGTGCCGTTTCCAAAACACTTGAAGCTGCGCAAAAGCGCGTCGAAGGCTACAACTTCGATACTCGAAAACAGGTCGTTGAATACGACAACGTCATCAACCGCCACCGTAAGGTCGTCTACACGATGCGTCGCAAGATTCTCGACGGTGGCAACATCAAGCCGGAGATTCAGCGCTTAATTGACAATAAGGTCCGTGACCTTGCTGTATTGCCATTCAAGAATAATCCGAAATTCGTCGAAGAATTCGAATCGGTATTTCCACTTGAGCGCAGTGAAATTGAAGCTTTCGGTGCGATCAAGAAAGACAAAGAGCGCCGCGAAAAGGCACTCGAGGCAGTCAAGAATCGTTATGCCGAAAAAGAAGAAGAGCTTGGCGAAGAAGCGATTCGTGGTGTTGAGCGCGAAGTGTACTTGCAGATTCTCGATACGCTCTGGATGCAACATCTTGAGAACATGCAACACCTTCGCGAGGGCATTCACTGGCGCAGCGTCGGTCAACGCGACCCACTCGTCGAATATCGTTCTGAATCACAAAAGCTGTTTGATAGCCTGCAGGAGACGCTTACCGAAGAAGTTCTGCGTGCGGTATTCCACGTTCACAAGACCGATGCCATCGTAAACGAAGCTGCCGACGAAGAATACGACACCGAGCTTACCAAGCTTGCTGAACGATCTGTCGAGCATGGCGTCAATGAAGTTACGGGCGGAGAGCTAAACCGTGATGGTGATTTCAAGGTTACGAAAGCAACTGCCGTATCAGATGCGAACCACAAAAAGAACGAGGCTCGCAAAGCCAAGAAAAAACAACGCCAAAATCGCAAAAAAGGACGGTAATGAAGCACACTGTTCACGAAGTTAAGCTCAAAAACGGAGCACGTGGGCTTTTGATCGACGTGCCTGGCGCTACCGTCATGAGTTTCCAGTTCCACTTCCGCGCCGGAAACCGCTACGTGCTATCCAAGGATATTTACGAAACCGCTCACTTGATGGAACACATGGCATTCGGCGCTAATGCTCAGTTCAAGACGGAGCACGCTTATGAGGCCGAATTTACGAAAAACGGCGCCTACCACAACGCGTGGACCAGTGACTCGGCCATGTGCTACGTGGCTGACTGCGCTGATTTTGAATGGCAGCGAATCCTCGAACTACAGCGCGTTGCGATATGCCAGCCACGCTTTAACAATGCCGAGCTCGAAGCCGAGAAGGGCAACGTGAAAAGCGAGCTAACAGGCTATCTAAACAACCACAACCGAGTACTTTGGCCGAAGATTCAGCAACTGCTCGGTGAAGACATCTATAGTTATTGGCAGCGACTACAAACTATCGGCACCGTTAAACTCAAAGATATCAAGGAGCACCACGCTCGCACCCATACCAGCGAGAACCTTCGCTTCGTCATCGCCGGCAAGCTCGATGGCCGACGTAAGCAAATCCAAGAACTACTCGATGAGTGGGAGCTTCCTCGCGGAGAGCGATTCGACCTTCCGCGTGATGAGCTACGTAGTGGCGGTCCAGCGCTGATACGTCGTAAAGAGGCCTCGAACCTTACCTTCGGTTGGTCACTTGTTTTGCCACGTGAGCTGACTGACGAAGAAGACGACGCCATGGGCGTACTGAACCATTTGTTAACCGGCACAATGCATTCGCGAATTTACGGTGCGGCACGCAAAAAAGGCTTGGCTTACGGCGTATTTAGCGACACGAGCGTCGGTTTGTATGACAGTAGCTGGGACTTTGGCGGTCAGGTAAACCTTGAAACATCGGAGAAATTATTCGATATCATCGTTAAAGAAATGGAAGCTGTCAATCGCGGCGACATTACTCCAGAAGAGCTCGAAGCGGCAAAAAGCTACGCGCTAGGACGACACCAAATGGGTGCCCAGACCGTCGCACAAATCAGCAATTTTTATGCCGGACGGTATTTCTCAGATGATGTCGTGCGTGACTATGACCGCTCACCAGAGGCAATCAAAGGCATTACGCGCGAACGTATGATCGCCACTGCCCGAGAGTTCATCGCGCACAATGCATGGGCATTCGCCGGCGTGAGCTGTGGCGAAAAAGAGGACCTTGTGCGCCTCAATGACAAACTCGCCACTATATTTGAACTAAAAAAAGGGTAAGGCATGAAGGTAGCGATCGCTGGGTATGGCATAGAAGGTAAATCAAATTACGCCTACTGGAATACACCAGACAACGAGCTGACGATCGTCGATGAGCGTACCGCTATCGATGATTTGCCTGGCGATGCGAAGACACTCCTGGGACCAGGGGTCTTTAGGCAACTTGCCGAATTCGATCTCGTGGTTCGCACCGCCAGTCTCGACCCTAAAAAGATCCACACCAACGGGACCGTCACATCTGCCAGTAATGAATTTTTAGAACGTTGTCCGGTATCAGTCATAGGTGTCACCGGTACAAAAGGTAAGGGCACGACCTGCAGCCTAATCACGAGTATGCTGCGTGCCGCAGGTAAACAAGTGCACTTGGTGGGTAATATCGGCGTGCCGGCGCTCGAGGTACTGCCGCACATCCAACCAGATGACATCGTGGTCTATGAACTATCGAGTTTTCAACTCTGGGATATTCGCCATTCGCCGCACGTTGCCGTGGTCTTACCAATCGAGCCGGATCATCTTGATATTCACGCGACGCTCGAAGAATATGTCGCGGCAAAGGCGAATATCGTACGCTATCAGTCGCGTGACGACATCGTCATTTATCATGAACATAACCAGTATTCCAATCAGATCGGGCAATCGTCTATGGCGGCGACAAAACTCCCGTATCCACGCGATATCGGTCAGCTTGCCGATGCGCTCGTGCTACCTGGCGCACACAATGTCGAGAATGCTTCTGCTGCCGTACTGGCCGTATCGGAATATAACCTAGACCCGAGCACGCTCGCCGAAGGCCTGCATACATTCGACGGCTTACCACACCGACTTAAGCTTGTCGCTGAAAAAAGTTCCATACGATTTTACGATGACAGTATCTCGACCACCCCTGGTAGCTCGATTGCGGCGCTCGCAAGCTTTGAAGAACCGAAAGTAATCATCCTTGGTGGCTCAGACAAAGGCGCAGATTATGAAAGTATCGTGCAGGAGTGTAAAACACGTGACGCGATTGTCGTCGTACTCGGTAAGACGGGTCAGAAAATCGCCGAACTATGTCATGCGTATGATGTGCCGTGTCATGATGGCGGTACGACGATTGAATCAGTCGTTCAGACGGCGTTCGATGTCGCTTCGCCAGGTGGAGTTGTTCTACTAAGCCCGGCAAGCGCAAGTTTTGACATGTTCAAGAACTACGGCGATCGCGGTGATAAATTTACGCGTGCGGCTCAGAACTTGTAAGTAGTTCAATCTGGCGCGCCACCGCGTCGGTCGGTTCGAGTATCGGTACGCCAAATGCCTCTAGGCGCTCGAGTAGGGCGATGTAGTGTGTGCAGCCGACGACGATGACGTCACTTCCGTGCGCGACGCTTTTCGCCACCTCGCTTAAGTCAATCGCATCAGGTTCGCCGGCATCGATACTGCGTGCCCAGTCGAGCGTATTCGGCGTGATAATTGAAATGCCATCGGCATACTCGCGGATCAGTTGGTTCGTGCGGCTCGCGTGAGCAGTAGCTCGAGTTGCCAGTAGAGTAATCGTCGCATTGTCGCTCAGCAGAGCAGCTGGTTTTATCATCGGTTCAAAGCCGACAAACAGTGTCTCGGGATATGTTTTGCGCAGCGAGTCAATCGCAGCAGCCGTGGCAGTATTGCAGGCAATCACGATCAACGGACACGTCTCGACGAGCGGCACTATAGCCGCGTGGGTGAGCGCACGAATCTCGGCGTAGCTTCGTTCGCCATATGGTGCATGCTCGGGATCGCTGACGACCTCGTAGGTGTGCTGCGGCAAAAGCGCTTCAAGTTTACTCGCGACGAATCGACCACCTCGACCCGAATCAAAGATACCGATATTCATACTCTTTAGTATAGCTTGTTATAATGGTATATATGCAACCATTACGTAAGCGCGCCGAAGCGCTTCAGCAATCTATCTCTGATGCCTACGAACGACTGAAGCTCGATGCAAAATCGACCGAGTTGCTTCATATCGACGAACAGCTCGCGGACAGCCAGGTGTGGTCAAATGTTGAACGTGCGCAGTCACTAAGTAAACAGTCGGCGGCACTACGCGCCCAAATCGAACCGTGGCAAACCTTGCGCGCCCAGGCAAGCGATATAGTCGAGCTTATGAAAATTGGCGATAGCTCCATGGTCGAAGAATTTGACCAACAAATCTCAGCGATGGAGCAGACGTACGCCGCGCTGAAACGCGAGCTGCTCTTTAATGGTGAGTATGATGATCATAATGCGATCGTGCGAATCACGGCCGGTGTCGGTGGTACCGATGCCCAGGATTGGGCTGAAATGCTCGAGCGAATGTATTTACGTTGGGCTGAAAAAGCGCAGCTCGAAACGCACATAATCGAACGCTCAACAGGTGAAGAAGCCGGCATCAAAACCAGCGTCATAGAAGTCAGTGGTGCTTATGCGTATGGAAAGCTCCGAAGCGAAAACGGCGTGCACCGGCTCGTAAGGCTCAGTCCGTTCAATAGCGATAATTTGCGCCAAACTAGTTTTGCACTTGTCGAAGTGCTTCCAGAAATTGCTGCCGCCGAAGAGGTGAGTATTGACGATAAGGACCTTAAAATCGATGTATATCGCAGCGGTGGCCACGGTGGTCAGAGTGTGAACACCACGGATTCTGCCGTACGCGTCACGCACTTGCCGACGAACATCGTCGTGGCGATTCAAAACGAACGAAGCCAGATACAAAATCGCGAAACTGCCATGAAAATTCTGCGTTCGAAGCTAGCTCAGCTACAGCTTGAACAGCGCGCCGCAACCATCAGCGACCTGCAAGCCGGGGAATCCGCTAGCTGGGGTGCGCAAATCCGAAATTATGTGCTGCATCCATATCAGATGGTCAAAGATACTCGCACTAAACACGAAGACCGTGATGCCTCTGGTGTGCTTGATGGCAAGCTCGACGACTTCATGATCGCATATCTCGAACAATAGCCCGAATCTGACGCCACCAACCTAAGCATGGTATAATGGGCAGAACAATGATTCTGTTAGATAGGGTAACGAAATCATACGGCAAAAATGCCTCCAAGCCGGCCGTAAACCGGGTTAGTTTGCACATTGAGCCGGGTGAATTCGTCATTTTGGTGGGTACGAGCGGGGCTGGAAAGTCGACGCTCTTGAAGTTGCTCACCCGCGAAGAGAAGCCGACCAGTGGCAAGATTGTCGTCGGCGGTATCGACTACGATACGCTTAAAGACAAGCACATTCCGCTTCTACGGCGCAAAATCGGCGTGGTGTTCCAGGACTTTAAACTTCTGCCACAGCGTACTGTCTATGAAAACATCGCATTCGCGCTCGAAATTGCCGGTATGACAAATCGTGAGATCAAAAATACCGTTCCGAAGGTTATCGACCTAGTCGGACTTGCCGGTAAAGAAAAAGATTTTCCGAGCCAACTTTCTGGTGGTGAACGCCAACGCGTGGCGATTGCCCGTGCGGTCGTACGCCAGCCGAAGATTCTGATCGCTGACGAACCGACCGGAAACCTTGACCCCAAACACAGTTGGGACATCGTTCGACTGCTCGAAAAGATCAACCAATACGGCACGACGGTACTCTTAACGACGCACAACGTCGACATCGTCAACCGATTGAAGCGCCGCGTCATCACGATTGAACATGGCAAAATTACCAGTGACCAAGCGCAGGGGAGTTACCGACAATGAGCAACGCCAAGCCGAGTACCAAAGCACTCCAGCAAAAGCGACGAAAGCGACGCCAATGGCTGACATTTCTTCGTATGGTGCGCTACGGCACCAACAACTTTACGCGTAATGCATGGCTGACGATTGCCGCGACCGCCGTCATGACGATCACGCTGCTCATCATCTTCATGAGTGCGGCAGCGCAAAATATCCTGAATGAATCTGTCGATGCGATTGCAGAAAAGGTCGATATGTCGATCTATCTCAAAACAGGCACGACAGAAGAGCAGGCGCAGCCGATCATATCCGATCTTCATGGCCTGAGTAATGTAAAAGACGTATCGTTTATCAGTTCAGAAACGGCGCGTCAAAAAGCCGCCGAAGACAACAAGTCAGATTCTAAAGTACTCGACGCGATTACCGAGGCAACAAACAAGCTGCCTGCGACACTTCGTATTCAGCTGTTTGACATTAACGACACATCGCAGCTTGATTCATTCGTGAAGGACAACCAAAACCTCAAAGAGTTTATCAATCCCGATCGGCCGCCGTCATTTTCAGGCGATCGTCGCCAAGCAATTAAACAGATTTCAAGCTGGACAGTCATGGCACAACGCATCGGTCTGATCGCGAGTATTATCTTCGTCGCTATCTCATCACTCATCATCTTCAACACCATTCGCATGGCTATATTTAGCCGCAAAGAAGAAATCCAGATGATGAAACTTATCGGTGCTGACAAGCACTTTATCCGTGGACCGTTCGTCGTCGAGGCGGTCGTGTATGGTTTTATTGCCGCGCTCGTCGCCACCGGTGTCGGATTCATGCTTTTGAGTCTTATGCACGATAAACTGAGCAAGTTTGGTATCGACGTGCAGACCACGCTAAGCTGGCTCATGATATACCTGCCACTCGTGCTGCTCGTCATGATAGCACTAGGTGCTCTCATCGGTACGGTCTCGTCATTACTCGCAACAAGAAGGTATTTGAAAATATAGATGCATTTTCGATGTGGAAAAGACACCAGTATCGTTGACAAAGTGGTTATGTTTATGGTAGTATATCTGCATAAATCTATGAAAATAAACAGCACCACCACACCGGTACCGTTGACCACTAAAAAACCAGTCAAAGCACTGGTCACAAAATCTGTGCTCGTCGCTGCCGCTGTGTTGATGGCGGTTGCTGTGCCGATGCAAATGACTCACAGTACTCCTGCGTACGCAGACCGTTTCGACGAAATGATCGCCGCGATTCAACGCGAGCGTGACCAATACGACTCGAAGGCCGCTCAACTGGCACAAAAAGCCGACACGTTGAACAACAAGAAGGCGATTCTGCAAAACCAGCAGGCATCGATTCAGCGTCAAATCGAATTGACGGAAGCCAAGTACAAGAAGCTCAAGCGTGACATTGCCGCAAACGAGAAAAAGATTACCGAAAACAAAGACGCGCTAGGTCAGACTATCGCAGACATGTATGTTGACGATAAAGTTTCACCACTTGAAATGCTTGCGAGCAGTGACAACATCGCCGACTACGTCGACAAGCAAGAATACCGCTCAACGATTCGCGACAACCTTTCCCAGACAATTGACACGATTAAGAAACTCAAAGCTGAGCTTGAAAAGCAGCGTGACCAAGTCGTTAAATTGCTTGCCGATCAAAAGGCACAACGCGAACAGCTGGCTGCCAAAGTTTCTGAGTACAACGCACTTGTATCTGAAACCCGTAACCAGCAATCAGCTTACCAGCAACTTTCTGCCAAGGGCGCAGCCAAGCAGCAGGCTCTGCGCGAACAGCAACAAGCTGCCATCGCAGCCGCACTTGCCGCAGCCGGTGCAAGCGGTAGCGCAGTTGCCGGTGATGCAGGTCGCGGGGGTTACCCGAATAACTTAGCAAATGCAGCGCAAGACTCTGT
>DATJGX010000027.1:0-11959 GCA_035494435.1 Patescibacteria group bacterium
ATCATCAAGAACGCGCTTCGAATCATTCGGCGTGTACATGACGTCGATATTGATTTATCGACGCTGCCGCTCGACGATACGAAAACATACGAACTATTTCAGCGCGGTGATACCACCGGAGTATTTCAGTTAGAGTCTGCAGGCATGAAGCGATATTTACGTGCGCTCAAACCGACCGTATTTGAAGACATCATCGCTATGGTCGCACTGTATCGACCGGGCCCGATGCAGTTTATCGACAGCTTCATTAAACGTAAACACGGCGAAGAATCGATTACGTATCTGCATGAAGGTCTTGAGCCCTCGCTTGCCAGTACCTATGGCATTCTGATTTACCAGGAACAGTTCATGCAAATTTCGAAAGACTGGAGTGGATTTACCGGCGGCCAGGCGGACACGCTGCGAAAAGCAGTCGGTAAGAAGAATATCGACTTGATGAAGAAAGTGAAGCCGGAATTCATCGAAGGTGCCATAAAAGTCAGTGGCGCCAGTAAGGAAGTCGCGGAACTATTCTGGGATCAGCTTGAGGAATTTGCGAACTATAGCTTCAATAAGTCGCACGCGGCCTGCTATGGCTTGATCGCGTACTGGACGGCATACCTCAAAGCGCACTACCCAGAAGCATTCATGGCCGCACTCATGACGAGCGATCAGGATGACACTGACCGCCTGGCAATCGAAATGACCGAATGTCGACACATGGGCATCGACGTACTGAGCCCTGACGTCAATGAGTCGTTCGTCGAATTCGCGGTCGTGCCAGGCAAGAAACAAATTCGATTTGGCATGGCTGCCGTAAAAGGTGTTGGCGTCGGTGCCGTCGAAGAAATCTTACGCGTCCGCGCCGAAGGACGATTCGATTCAATCGAAGACTTCGCGAGTCGCGTCGCGTCGAACAAGGTCAATAAGAAATCATGGGAATCACTCGTGAAAGCCGGCGCCTTCGATGCCTTCGGTGACCGTTCGGACTTGCTGTTTAACCTCGAAGATATCCTCGCCTTCGCCTCAAAGCTTCAAAAAGAAAAGCTCTCTGGCCAAGCCGATCTATTTGGTGGACTCGAAGACGATTCAGCCGTTCGTAGTCGCCTTGAACTCAAGTCAGCACCACAGCGCTATACAGAACGTGAACAATTGATGTGGGAACGCGAGTTGATGGGTCTCTATATTTCGGCGCACCCACTCGATAATTACGATGCATTTTTTGAAGAACAGGCGATTGGCCTTCATCATATGTCGCCGACGATTGACGGGCAATCGATTACCATCGGTGGGCTTGTTACGACCATGCGTACCATCGTGACAAAGAGCGGCAAGAAGATGGCGTTCGTCGCAATAGAAGACAAAACCGGCGAAACGGAGATTATCGTATTTCCGAACCTGTTTGAACAGCTTGGGCAGGATTTGGCGCAGGATAAGATCATCAAAGCGACCGGTCGCGTTAGTGCGCGTGATCGTGATGGCAATCTGGGCGACGAAGCCAAGCTGATTGCCGATGAGATTGCCATTATCTCTGACAAAGAGCTGCGTGACTACGAAAGTACAGGTCGCAAAATGAATGCGCCCAAAAATCGGGCTCCATTTCGTAAACGCGTAAGCAAAGATGCCAGTGCAACCCGCACGGTGGCAGCAGTCGCTCAGCCTGTGAAGCCCGTCGAGCCGGTTCAGGAAAAGACGCTCTATCTCAGGGTTGAGAACGCATCGGATACCGACGCGCTATTGGCGCTGAAATCTGCCTGTAGTGCACACCCGGGCAATGCTGAAGTCGTACTAGTGCTCGGCCCAGAAAAGAAAGCACTGCGCATGCCGTTTCGTGTCAGCGCCGATATCGCCCTTACGGAACTTTTGGCGGCGTCAATCGGTGAAGATGCGGTTATTTTGAAGTAGTCAGTGCATAGAGCGCTATGCCGGCCGCTACTGAGACGTTAAACGATTCTTTTTGCCCGACCATCGGTATTTCGACGATATGATCTGCGTGCGCGAGTATGTCCTTGGGCACGCCATGTACTTCTTCGCCAAGTAACAGAACGCACCGCTCGGGCGGTTCAAACGTTGATAGTGGAATGCTCGATTCGTCTTGCTCGAGTGCTATGACTGGTAAACGATTCGCGGTAAGCCATCCGTGAATATTATCGATAACCTCAAAGGGTACTAAGCTTTCAGCGCCGAGCGCAGTTTTATGTATCTGAGCGGTGATTTTAGCGGATTCGTGCGGGAGTCGTCGGTCCTTGCCATACGTCGGGTATGGAGTATACCCACTGAGAATAATCTTTTCGACACCAAAGCCTTCGGCAGTCCGAAACAGCGAGCCGACATTGTGAGTCGAGCGGATATTATGGGCAACTACGGTAATACGAGGCATCTAAGCAAGTATACCACTGTTTTTTACATAAGCATTTTGCTATAGTAAGCCTAATGAACGAAGACAAAATTCAGCAGCAACGACGTCTCCATGATGAAGAGACGACTCGTCAGCGTGCGGCCATCATCGGGCTGAACTATGTTGATACGCGCGAATTCGAAAATGACATGCCCCTGGCGAATGGTATTCTTGAGCCAAAGGAGATGTACGCCAATCATATGGCACCGCTTCGCGCCGGTGACAAAGATACGCCAACACAGATAGCGGTCACCTCGCAGACACCCCAGACTGCCATCAAAGAACTTTCCCGTAGTTACGATAATGACGGCAAACAGGTTCAGTTCTACATCATCAGCAATAGTGGCTTCAAGGCCCTCATGCGGCGCTACGACCCGCCGCGCGAGGTACACTATGATGACATCGAAATAGCTCACGAAGGTGACAGTGATACGATTGGGCGGGTGTCACAGACGCTCGACAGCGTAGGCACCGACGAAGTCTTCAACTTTTTGGTCAGCCAGGCCGATAAACTCGGTGCCAGTGACATCCATATTGAGAACGAACGGAATGATATTCGAATTCGTATGCGCGTCGATGGTGCTCTGCATGCTGTAGCCCGTTTGACTAAAGATAAATACCGCGTTCTGATGGGTGAGTTATCAAGTCGGGCAAACGTTTCACTTGCCGCTGAAGAGTCGCAATCCGGACACATGCAGCAAGATATCACTACTGAGACCGGAACACACTTGCTTAATATTCGCGTCGAAACTGTGCCGACAATGTACGGACAAGATGCCGTGCTTCGACTCTTTAATTTCGATGAGTCATTACTGAAGCTCGATTTACTTGGTATACCCGAAGCGCAGCGCTCACAAATTGACGAGGTTATCTCTCACCCGCGCGGCTTAGTCCTGATGGTTGGTCCGACGGGAAGCGGCAAGTCGACGACGCTCTACAGTATGCTGAATGCACTGAACACCTCTGAACGAAAAATTATTACGCTTGAAGATCCCATCGAATACGGACTTAGCGGTATATCGCAGATTCCGGTCGATACAAGTAAAGGTATGGACTTCGCGAACGGTCTTCGCAGTGTCCTGCGCCTTGACCCGGACGTTGTCATGGTAGGTGAGATTCGTGACGAAGATACCGCACGAACAGCAATTCAAGCGTCGATAACTGGCCACCTTGTTCTTTCCAGTTTCCATGCCAATACGGCCAGTGCCGCGTTTAGTCGTATGGTGGATTTGGTCGGCCAAAACCCGATATTTAGTTCGGCGATACGACTTGTGATCGCTCAGCGACTGGTACGACGGCTGTGGGATGAGAGCAAGCGGGCATACGAGCCAGACGAGGCGACAAAAGCCTACGTGCGTCGTGTACTCGCCAATCTACCAGAGACGTATACAGAGCGACCGAATCTCGACTCATTTATGCTCTACAAGCCGGTGCCGACCGATGACGTGCCGTTTGGCTACAAAGGACGAATGGTTATTATGGAACAGTTGGTAGTCGACGAAGAGATTCAGAAATACCTGCGTGGTCATATCACCGAGGTCCACTCCGAATCAATCGAAGCTGCTGCCCAATCGCGCGGCATGCTCACCCTCGAGCAAGTCGGCGTACTCGCCGCACTACGCGGCGAGACGACGCTCGAAGAAATCGGCCGCGTTATTTAATCACGCGCGCGACGGCAGAAACGACGCGCTCATCGAATGGTGAAGGTATAATCGCATCGGCCTGCGGCGTTTCTACGAGAGCGGCTAACGCTTCTGCTGCGGCAATCTTGTGCTCATCCGTAATTTTCTGAACGTGATTGTCGAGTGCTCCTCGGAAAATTCCCGGGAAGGCAAGCGCATTATTCACCTGGTTAGGAAAGTCGCTACGACCAGTCGCAATGACGGCCACGCCAGCATCTTTGGCAAGGTCAGGCATGATTTCCGGGATTGGATTTGCAAGCGCGAATACGATAGGGTCTTTGGCCATGCGCGCGACAAGTTCTGGAGTCAAAATGCCTGCCTGCGAAACGCCAATGAACACATCTGCGCCTTCGAGCGCATCTTCAAAGCTGCCCGACTGTGATGCATCGAGATATTCAAGCAGCTGCTGTTTCTCAGTGTTAAGGTCATCACGTGCGTCACTGAGTATGCCGTGTCTGTCGACGGCGATGATATTACGAAGACCGTACTTATGTAGCAGCTTGATAATCGCCGTACCGGCAGCACCGGCACCGACGGTGACAACTTTCATGTCGTTCATCGTGCGTCCAGTTACCTTTGCGGCGTTAAGAAGTCCTGCGAGCGTGACGACGGCCGTACCGTGTTGATCGTCATGAAATACAGGAATCGATAGCTCAGCCTTTAATCGCTCCTCGATTTCGAAACAGTACGGCGCGGCAATATCTTCAAGGTTTATGGCACCGAAGCTTGGCGCAATCGCCTTTACGGCAGCCACGATTTCGTCGGGAGTATGCACATCGAGCACGATCGGCACGCTGTCAATCCCTGCAAAATGCTTGAATAGCAGGGCTTTACCTTCCATGACCGGCATTGCAGCTTTCGGACCAAGGTTACCAAGGCCTAAGATAGCGGAGCCATCTGAAATAACCGCGACCAGATTGTTCGTCCAGGTATATTTCGGCAAGTTAGCGGGATCTTCGGCGATTGCTTTGCTAATAGCGCCCACACCCGGGCTGTAGTAGGCGCTAAGCTTTTGGCGATCAAGTTCTGAGGTATCTCGCAGTTGTGTGGTGATTTTTCCACCAAATTTTTCGTGAAGGGTGAGGGCAAGTTCATTATAATCCATGAATCCATTATACCCCTTTTACTTTTCATCGCTATCTGCTATAATTAACAATTGATTGTCAATACATATCTTTAAGAGGTTAAAAATGAGTTTTGCACTGATCCAAAAGGTCAATGATCAACAGAAGAAAAAAGAAGTTGTCGACGTACGAAGCGGCGACACTGTTCGCGTCTACCAGAAGATTCGTGAAGGTAGCAAAGAACGTATCCAGATGTTCGAGGGCGTCGTAATTCGCACTGACAACAAAGGTCAACACACGAGCCGTATCACGGTACGTAAGGTTGCCAGTGGTGTTGGTGTTGAAAAAAGCTTCCTCCTTCACAGTCCACTTGTCGAACGCGTTGAAGTCGTTCGTCGTAGCAAGGTTCGCCGTAACTTCCTAAGTTACCTTCGTCAGCGAAGTGGTAAATCTGCACGTTTGACGGCAGTCGATTTCGATCGCAAGGCCGTTAACGATGTTCACGATGCCAAGGCAGAAGCCGAAGCAGAACGTTTGAAAGAAGAAGCTGCGCAAGCTGCCGCTGAAAAGCAAGCCGAAGCCGACAAGGCACAGGCTGAACTTGAAGCCAAGCAAAAAGCCGTCGAAGACGCGCACAACGCCAGCGAAAAATAGTTCAGTAACGAACCAAAAACTCCCTTCTGTATCGAAGGGAGTTTTTGTATGTACAAGGAAAGCTCGACAGATCTTCCTGTATCAGGCCGGCGCGGTTTCGCGCCGGGTGGCCGTCGTTGGCCCATCTGATGCCTGTCAGCGTTTGCGTCGTCGCAACCTGTTCTGCAGCATGATGCCGCCGATGCAGAGTGCGGCGTAGCCCAGCCGGAAAGGCAGTGAGGCCAGCTCACGAACGCTAATCGGGTCAGGCTTGGGGATGTACGGCGGGTGTGCCATGTCAGTCCGATCTGTCGAGATGGTTCACGTCACGGATGTAACGCGAATGTCAATATAATACAATATTAATGGAATAATTACAATACTGTACACTGAAACTATGATACTCGGAATCGATGAAGTTGGTCGTGGAGCATGGGCAGGGCCATTGGTCGTCGGAGCGGTCGTTTTGGGTGGCGAAGTCATCCCCGGCTTGACCGACAGTAAATTACTGACAAAGAAAAAGCGTGAGCAACTCGATATACAGATTCAGACACATGCCTTGGGCGTCGGACTAGGCTGGGTGTGGCCGCAAGAAATTGATGAAATCGGTCTCGGCCCAGCCTTGCGACTTGCGACCAAGCGTGCGGTAAAAGATGTCCACTGCTCATTTCATGAAATTATCATCGATGGCACGATAAACTTTCTGTCGGATACGGCGCTTAGCTCGCATGTTACGACGCTCAAGAAGGCTGATCTGCTTATTCCAAGCGTATCGGCTGCTGCGATACATGCTAAAGTCGCTCGCGATGCGTATATGGCTGAGCAGGGTCAAATCTATAGTGACTATGGCTTTGCGTCGCATGTCGGTTACGGCACACTTGCGCACCGGCAAGCAATCGAACGGCTTGGCGTCACCCCGTTGCATCGACTCAGTATTGCACCGCTCGCTCGTTATGCGTCGAGTCGGGCGCGTATGCATGACAATCGGTCTACCACTGACGATACGCCCGTAACCAGCAAACAGATTGGCGATGCCGGTGAAGACGCGGCTGCAAAGGAGCTACTGCGGCTCGGACATGAAGTCATTGAACGTAATTGGAAGACGAAATGGTGCGAGATTGATATTGTGACAAAAAAAGACGATACGTATTATTTCATGGAGGTAAAGCACCGCCGATCCGATATTTCTGGTGACGGTCTAGCTGCGATTACCGATAAAAAGCTTCAACAGATGGGCTTTGCCGCGGAGCTATACATTCAAATGAAGCACCTTGAGGCGTACGATCGCTGCCTCGGAGTGATTGCGACCAGCGGCACGAAACCACGTGTCGAAACGATTCTAACGCTCTCGTAGTCGAGTTCGTACCTCATCGCCATCGCGCTCGAGAAGCTCAATTCTGCCATCGATTTCGACGAGTCCTAGATCGATTGTGCGCGTCAGTGCCGTTTGGGAACGCTTCGGTGCGAAGAAGTCCTTGTAGTCAGTCCGCTGAGAATTCGTAGCGAGGCCGCTCGCGGCATAACGCGGAAAATCACTATAGCTTTTATCGCCACCATAGGTCTGCTCAATCCAGTCCCACGAATCTTTCATCCACTGCCATGTTTGCTCACGGGCATAGCGATTGCGAATCATGTAGACGAACCACCGGAACAGATCCTGAGATCGTATCGTGGACTTGTCGGTGAACGCCTGCAAAATGCGGCTGATCTGCTCGG
The DNA here is from genome assembly GCA_035494435.1 of Patescibacteria group bacterium. Lineage (GTDB taxonomy): Bacteria > Patescibacteriota > Saccharimonadia > Saccharimonadales > Saccharimonadaceae > SZUA-359. The sequence continues at coordinate 7,473 of DATJGX010000027.1, forward strand.
CTTCGCGGACGCTCGTAATGCCGGCACAAAGGTCTTGCTGCAAGTCGGCCGATGAAGTTGAGTGGTAGGCACTCAAGAGCTCGTCGACAATCGAATTCCCTGGCGTGCGGTACGCGACGTTACTGATAACAAGAGCACGAATTTCGGGGTCGATCTGTTCGATACCGCTCGCATATAGGCCGTCGATGTGGGTTAGGACTTCAGGCTGCTGGCTGTAGGCCATGAGGGAAAGTATAGTCGAACGTAGCTTCGTGTCGTCCTCGAGTTCGCCGACCTGAGCACTCCAGCCGAGGCGACGGTAGTTGGCTTCAGCCAACTCGCCAGCAAGGGTGCGGAGCTTTTGCTCAGCGAGTTCATCGGTCTCGACAAATTTTTTCAGCTCACCAAACGCCAGCGCAATGATACTCCAGACATGCTCGGAGGTTTCGTCTTTATATCGCTCGAGTAGTGGAATTAGTTCGACGCTGCGAATGCGACCACCGCGTACCAGTAACGTCTGCTCATGAAGTAGCTGCAGTCGGTCAAGTTCATTCAGTGTACCTGATGACAAGATTGCCTCGAGCTGCGAAGCGGGGTACTGCGTAATAAAGTGAGCGGTATCACCGACATTAAGCCGTTCGGTATCTGCGATCGGCATGGCTAGTTTTCGTACGTCGAGTAGCGCCGGCATATCTTCTGGCGACTCTGCGTTAAGTGGAATTGGCCAGATTTGCGTAGACGGTTCATGGGGCCCGATAAAGAACTGCTCCTGTGTTACGCCATCAGGCGTCAGTGTCACGACCGGGTAGCCGCTCTGCGATATCCAGGTATTCATGAAGTTGGCGATATCTTTGCCGCTCGCGGCAGATAGGTGCTTCCACAAATCATCGGCTTCGGTATTCGCGTAGGCAAATTCAGTGAAGTACGACTGCAGACCCTTTTGAAACGCCTCGTGACCGATGTACGCCTGGCACATGCGCATGAGTCGCGCACCCTTTGCGTACACGATCGCACCGTCGAAGAGCGAAGCGATTTCATCTGGGTGATTCACATCGACTTGTACCGACTGTACACCGTCAATCGCGTCACGCCTGAGTGCCAAGATACTTTCGTTCGATGCAAAATCAAGCCACGCATTCCATTCTGGGTGAATCGCATCTACCGCCAAGTACTCCATAAGTGTCGCGAAACTTTCGTTCAGCCATAAGTTGTTCCACCATTTCATGGTCACGAGGTTCCCGAACCACTGGTGCGAGAGCTCATGAGCAATAACAGTGGCGATATACTGCTTGCTTGCAACGGTCGTCGTTTTCGGATCGGCGAGCAGCGCAACCTCTCGGTAGGTGATTAATCCCCAGTTTTCCATAGCGCCCGAAGAGAAATCAGGGAGCGCGACATGGTCGGATTTTGGCAGCGGGTAGGGTACGCCGAAGTATTCGTCGAAAAATTCAATGCTTTTTACCGCTTGCTCAAGCGCGAAGTCTAAACTTTCTGGACTTTGAGCTGGCGTCGCCCAGACGCTCACCTCGACATCACCTGACGTGTGGGCGGTTTTACTGTGAAGTTCGCCGTATACCCAAGCCAGCAAATAGGTGCTCATGCGAGGGGTAGTTGCAAATGTCGTAACCAGTTTGTTGTCCTCGGTCGTCTGCGACGTCGGATGCAGGTTGCCGAGCACCGTTACGCCCGTTTCGGTCGTCAACGTCACGTCGAATGTCGCTTTGGCTTCAGGTTCATCAATACACGGAAATACCTCTCGCGCATGGTGACTCTCGAATTGGGTTGCAATGAGTTCTTTCTGCACACCGTCATGCTCGAACTTGCATGGATACATACCGTGCATACTGTCGGTTATCGTTCCCGAATAGCCGATGGTGATGATGTGTTTTCCAGATAGCATAGAGTCGTTGGTAATCACGAGTGCATCAAACTCACCGTGCTCAAAGCTCGCCATGGTACCGTCGATGTGGACCGATTCGATCGTCAGATCTTTGGCGTGTAGCGTTACGCTGGTTGTATTTGGCTGGCTTACACCGGTAATGACCGCCGTACCGCTGAAGGCGCGGTTTGCTCGGTCAATCACAAGAGAGAGGTTGTAATTTTCTGGTATGAACTGAGTGATAAGTCGTGGTACTGATTGCATATATGTCTATTGTACAATATCCATCATGAACGCACGTCGCCGGCGCCTTGTCGCAAGTCTCATCATGCTGCTGATTAGTGCGGGTATTTTACTGACTCACCCTGATAACTACCAGGTTGTCCAAAGTCCGCAACCTGTTGTGCCGACAACGAAATCACCAGGCAGTGCGCTGAGTGCTTTGTCGCAGCTCGACATTAAAGGCCGAGCTGCGAAAACCGGCTATGCTCGTGCTCAGTTTGGCGATGGCTGGCGCGAAGAGCGCGGCTGCGACACACGAAATATTATTCTGGCCCGTGATATGACCGGCGAAGTGGTCAAAGACTGCAAGGTCTATAGCGGCCAGTTGAATGATCCGTATACTGGCAAAATAGTACAATTCCGTCGCGGTGCAGATACGAGTGACGATGTACAGATCGATCATGTCGTTGCTCTATCGAACGCCTGGCAGACGGGTGCTGCGTACTGGACGATGGCGCGGCGTATCGATTTCGCAAACGACCCACTAGAGCTGCTGGCTGTCGATGGCGCGGCCAATCAAGCCAAGTCTGATGGCGACGCTGCAACCTGGCTGCCGGTCAACAAGGCGTTTCGCTGTCAATACGTCGCCAGGCAGATTACGATCAAGCAGCACTACGGCTTGTGGGTAACGGCGGCTGAACATGATGCGATGCAGCGCGTGTTGGGCACGTGCCCAGACCAACAAGTTATTCGCTAACCAGCACTTGGCAACCTACGGTGACTGGTGTATACTAGCAAAGTACTTATCCGGCCGGCAGGTCGGGTTTTTTCGTAAAAAAGGAGATGATATGGATGATCTAAACATTAAACAACTGACTCTCGGCATGAAGACGATTGCTGAAGAGAAGAACTTGCCTGAAGAAATCGTCATGAGTGTGATCGAACAGGCAATTGCCGCGGCATGGCGCCGTGACAACGGTGAGCGAGACCAAGAAGTCCGCGCCGAATTGAACCTAAACACTGGTGGTGCGAAAGTATTCGTCGGTCGCGAAGTGGTCGACGAAGTCGGCAGCCCTGCACACGAAATCAGTCTGGAAGACGCCAAGAAACTTAAAAGCGACGCTGAACTTGGCGATATTATCGAAGACGAACACGAAGTCACCAGCTTTGGTCGTGTTGCGGCGCAAACTGCGAAGCAAGTCGTACTGCAGCGCCTTCGTGAGGCAGAGCGCGAAGTCGTATTGGCTGAGTTCGAAGATAAAATCGGTACGGTCGTTAACGGTATCGTGCAGCGTGTCGAACCCCGCGTTGTCCGTGTCGAGCTTGGTAAAGCAATCGGCATTCTACCTGCAAGTGAGCAGATTCAGGGCGAATACTTAAGTCCGGGAAGCCGTATCAAGGTATTTATCAAAGATATCGAGCGCGAGAATCGTGGTCCTCAACTCGTACTTTCTCGTGGCAATACTGCGTTTATCGAATACTTGTTCCGACAAGAAGTTCCAGAAATGGAGACGGGCGCCGTCGAAATTAAGGCGATTGCTCGTGAAGCTGGCCGTCGTACGAAGCTAGCGGTTGTCAGTACTGTTCCTGGTGTCGATCCAGTCGGCACATTCGTCGGTGGACATGGTTCACGCGTCAATGCGGTCATGGGTGAAATCGGTGATCAGGAAAAAATCGATATCATCACCTACGATGAAGATCCACAGACCTTCATCCGCAATTCGCTCAGTCCTGCAGAAATCGTCCGAATCGAGCTCGACGACAAGGCAAAGACTGCCAAGATTTTCGTCAACGAAGATCAGCAATCAATCGCCATTGGTCGTGGTGGCCAAAACGTCCGCCTGGCTGCTCGCTTGACTGGCTATGAACTCGATATCGAAACGGCAACGCAGGAAAAACCTGCCGAGAAGAAGCCTCGTAAGAATATCGAAGACAGTCTCTTCTCTGCAATCGAAGAATCTGACGACGAATAGTCACTTAAAAACTGCAGACAAAACTACATTAGCACTCGACTTGCGCGAGTGCTAATTTTCATCTATACTTAACAATATAATTAGCGTATACTGATACTATAACCGTGAGCGCTACAAGGAGGTGAAACCATCGTGCCTGAGCAATTCGGAGAATTTATCGCTCGTCTAACAGATAACGCGCGGACCAGTTTGCAGCATGCAGAGGCAATCGCACGCGGCCAGGGCAGTCCGTATATCGGAACAGAACATCTACTCTTGGGTGTACTTGCTCAGGGTTCTTCAGTCGGAGCAAAACTACTTGCCGATGCGGGTGTGACATTGCAGCGTGCAGAGCTAGCCCTCAACCTTTCGCCAAAGACGATGGTCGTCGGCACCAAAGCCACTGCTCTATCAGAAACCGCTATGCTGACCCTGAAAATGGCCTACGAGCACGC
>DATJGX010000028.1:0-53743 GCA_035494435.1 Patescibacteria group bacterium
ATCTCGACTCGGCCCGTCGACACCAGCGCTCGAAAATCTTCGATGACATCTGGCGCCCAGCGCTCTGCCTGCTCGATGAAAGTGCCTGTAATACTCAGTGACACCTTAAAATCAGGGTGTGTATCGAGAAGGCGTTTTAGCAGCGCATTCATTGGTCGGTAAGATTTATCGGCAACCTTCGCAAGCACACGGCCGTTGTTGCGATCGTCTTCGCCATTGCCGTCGAAATAATCGTGATGAAACGCGGTATCGAATACCGAGTAGTCACGCACGCGCCATGGCTGATGTACGTGTAGGTAAAGCGTTATGCCGCGCTTCACGAGCTAACTCCTGTACGTAACGTCGTGTAGGTCGCGAGGCATTTCGTGGCAACATCGTTCCATGACAACTTCAGGTATTCTGACTTTGCCGCCTGCCGAAGTGACGAAAGCAGGGCTGGTGACGTGGCGACAGCGATCAGCTGGTCGGCAAGGCGATCGACGTCCCAGAAATCGTACCGGAAGATACCTTTGAGCACTTCGCCGACGCCAGACTGTTTCGAGATAATCAAGGCATTGTTGAAGTGGGCTGCTTCGAGTGCGGTCAAGCCAAATGGTTCGCTGACAGAACTCATGACAAATACGTCAGAGACACTGAAGGCGTCGCGCCACTGTTTACCTCGGATAAAGCCTGTAAAGAATACCTTGTCAGAAATACCTAGTTCGGCCGCGAGTTCAAGAAGCTCGTCGCGTTGCTCGCCGTCGCCGGCAAACAAAAACGCCAGCTTGTCGTAGCGTTCGCAGGCACGAGCCGCAGCACGCATGAGTTGCGTCAGACCTTTTTGCACCGTAAAGCGCGTGACGGTGCTGACGATGGTGTAGCCTTCGTCTCGAAGCGTTTCGAGGTAACGATATGTTCGTTGGTCATAATCGTACTCGAGTAGGGAATTGACATCGAGCGCGTTATGGACCACTTCGACTTTATCGGCAGGAATACCATATTTGCTGACGATGATCGCTTTGGTTATGTTGCTAACCGCAAAAATCCTATCAGCCATCATCAAACCCTGGTATTCGATTTCGTGAATCAGCGGGTTGCCACTATCGGACGCACTGCGGTCGAATTCGGTAGCGTGCACATGCACAATCAGCGGCAAGCCTGTCAGCTCTTTGGCTCGCATACCGGCTTCCATAGTTAGCCAGTCGTGCGCGTGCACCACATCGTAGCTATTCTTTTGCACCAGCTCTTCGACATGCGCAATATAACTTGCTTGGATTTTTCGCAGCGAGCTGTAGCTTCGCGAATAGGCAAGTGTGCTTTCACTGCGCTGATCAGGAATCTGGAGGGTGGCAGCATGGATTTTCATCCACTCGGTATCGGGGTGGTGTGCGTCGTAAGGCAACACAAAATCAATATCTACACCAGCATGGGCAATCGCTTTTGCCATATGATAACAGGCGACACCGAGCCCGCCGCTGTTATGCGGAGGGAGCTCCCACCCAAGCATCAGTAGTTTCATTGTTATCGCGAGGCTACCCCGCCCCCACTCCTTGTATTTAGTGTTTTTCGTCTACGCCCAGTATAGTGCTTATGCCAAGGTAAATGCAAGGAATTTTAAGCGAATCGCGCCGCCTGCCAGAAAATAACACGATGCACGCCGTGCCCGGGCACGAAAACGTGCTTAAATAGTCATATGCCAATCGATAAAAATTCTCTGCCGCCGTACCTGCACTGGGTGTATAACTACCGCGCGTGGGTCGGTAAACTTGCCGTCGCACTGCTGCTTTTCTGGACGCCAGTCGTGATATTTTTCAAGACTGCCGACGAAATTCTCGAAGGCAAGCCGATCGGTGCGGACGTGGCGATACTGCAGTTCATTCACTCGCTGCAAAATGGTTTCCTCGACTGGTTTTTCTCGACCTTTACGAACATAGGTGGCGTGGTTGGCGTGGCCGTGCTTGTCGTCGGATTTATGGCACTGTATTTGTACCGCCGCGAATACCGACATGCGATCATCTTTTTCAGCTGTGTATCTGGTGCGATACTCGCGAACCTAGTCTTGAAGCTGATTTTTCAGCGCACACGTCCTGACCTGTGGACGCACCTTGTCACAGAAACGAGCTTTTCGTTCCCGAGCGGACACTCTATGGCCAGCTCAGCTATCGGTTTTGCGCTGATAGCGATTTACTGGAATACGAAGTACCGCTGGTTTGTCGTCGCGGCGGCGTTACTGTATGTACTATTCGTCGGCTTGTCGCGACTGTACCTCGGGGTGCATTATCCGACCGATGTCGTAGGCGGCTGGAGCGCCAGCGCCGCATGGACTGCGGTGGTAGTGTACGTGACTGCAAGATATCATAAAAAAGTATCTGATACGAACTAAGATAGGAAGACATATAGTTTAAATTTATGTATTTAAGTTATATTTAATGTATGACAGATTCGCAAAAACAAGGACAAAAGAAAATACTGCACGTTGTTGCCATTGTAACAGCGTGGATTACAGTACCGGTTCTGGGACTACTTTTACTAAGCATTACAACCTATGGTTCAAGGGTAAAACAAATTATTTTAACCCGAAACGAAAATCCAGATATATTTATACTGCCCTTAAATGCGCTACTAGGAATTATGCTTATCACGTTGCTTTTAATCCTTGTTCATCGCTACAGAACAAAAACTTATATTTTTCATTTACGAATAGGGTTATTTATTGGGATTGGGATATACGCATTAATGTTCTTGGCTGCAATCGCTGCGGATATTTCACCACAAAAGGCCAGTGAACTAGATGTATGTACAAGCCCAAGAGATCAGTATATGAGTCGCGGAGACGCAATAGTTCCGATAAGCACAGATTTAGGCTCAGGTACAGGATTTGCGATCGATAGTAAGGGAACGATTCTCACAGCCTATCACGTTGTAAAGGGTGCAAAATCAATTAATGCTAGCTACTCATCCGGTGAGCAGAAGATGAAACTGATCGATAAAGCGCCTCAGTATGATTTAGCCTTATTGAAGTTATCGAAGCCTACGTCCTCGTATTTCATACTGAGCGACACCTATACAACAGGTGACAATGTTTTCGCATACGGATATCCTGGTAATAGTCTTACGGCTGGCCCCCCTAGCTTAAGTACCGGTATAGTTTCACGAGTGGTAGACATTGCGTCGTTACGCATGACCGTTCAAAGTGCGCCGGATGGGTTAGAACTCATACAAACTGACGCCGCAATAAATCCAGGCAACTCAGGAGGGCCCTTGATAGGCGGTTGTGGTGTGATCGGTATAGTAAGCTTTGTTTCTGACACGAGTGCGCTACATAAGTACACTGGCTCAGTTAGTGAACAAAACATCGGTTTCGCGATTAGCGCTCGTACCGCTGAAGCTGCGTTCCCAAAGAGAGTAAAACTAAAGTAGTTTCAGACTCAGTGTAAGCGGTTGATAGTATAGCTTATAGCTCAGTCTCTACAAGGCCGAAAACTCCAATAAAAATCTGCCCCCTAGGATGGCAGGGGTAGCAGGACATCGCTTCGCCCCTCCGCTTGCTTGCCGAGAAAATACCTACGGTGCTTTCTCGGACTGCGCGGCGCTTCGCCGAACCTCTTTTGCGCGCAAAAGGACGGTTCGAGACTTATTAGCTCAAGCCAAATTTAAAACTCCGAGACAAGCCCGAAGTTATAAATTTGGCAGGGGTAGCAGGACTCGAACCTACGACACCTGGTTTTGGAGACCAGTGCTCTACCAACTGAGCTATACCCCTATAGCATGTAGTATTGTATCAATAAGCTGACAGATACGCCAGAGTGCAAAAAGCATGGTATAATAATCGTCATGAAACAACTCCACGTATCGACTCCGCACTGTTTGATTGTGACCGGACTTCCTGGGAGCGGCAAAACAAAATTCGCAAGAGCGTTTGCTGACACATTTGGAGCACCTTTTTTTGACACGCCGGCCGTACGCTCATTTGTCAGTGAAGATTTTCCGGCTGACGATTTGGTCAATGAATTGATTTCACAATTTATGCGCACCAAAGCAACGCTCGTCATTGAAACGGGCGCTGGCAGCCGTATCGAGCGCCAAGAGCTCGTCAAGCATGCCAAGGCAAACGGCTACACGCCGCTCGTTGTCTGGGTACAGACCGACCCGAGCATTGCACGACGCCGGGCGACGGTTTCGACCCGCGAACATGCTGCAGTCTATGACGATGCTAGCTTTGATCGCACCGCACGTAAGTTCACGCCGCCGAACGAGACAGAGCCAACCTGCGTGATCAGCGGCATGCACACCCAGGCATCGCAGCTTCGGGTCGTACTAAAACGCATTACCCATGCGACTGGTCGCGACCGCGTAACGATTACACCCCTTGAACGTTCGATCGAATCGGCTAGTTCGAGCCGACGACTCGTACAATAGGAAACAAGGCTATGAGCGATTTTGTCGACGATGAACTGGGCGTCATCACCATAAAGCGCAATGCGCTCTCACGTTCGATTCGCATGCGGCTATCTGCCAGAGGCGACATCGTCGTATCGGCACCCAAACGTACGCCAATGGCATTTATTAAGCAGGCCATCAAGCGATCTCGCAAAGAATTACTCGGTATGCAGCAACAGTCGCGACCAGAACTATATGTACACGGCCAAGCACTCGGGCAAGCGCACACACTCGCGATCGTGACATCTGACCTGACCGACACCATTGATATCAAGCGCCGCGCGCAGGTATTGGTAGCGACCATACCTTCTCGATTTGATACCGCCAGCGACGAAGTCCAGGCGCGTATTCGCGACCACGTGGTGCCGTTACTACGAAAAGAGGCAAAGGCGTATTTACCGAAGCGGCTCGCCACACTAGCAAACCGGCATGGGTATACCTATAGTAGCGTTCGGTTCCCGCATGCCACGAGCCGATGGGGAAGTTGTAGTTCCACTGGAACGATTAGCCTCAACATCGCCCTCATGAAGTTACCACTCGAACTCATTGACTATGTGATACTGCATGAACTCGCACATACCGTGCACATGGATCATTCCAAACATTTCTGGCAAGAAGTGTCGAAGCTCGACGAGGCCTATACGTTGCATCGTGCGCAACTGAAGTCGTATTCGCCAATCGTGTAAAGTGCTTATGCTATACTGATTCTGAAATGAAGCAGCATCGCCGTCTCGAGACGACTAGCCACCAACTCATGAGCGTCACGCGCCTCAGCAGCGTGCTTATTCCGTTCGCGACATTCGTATATCTTGTCGTGGCTTTTGCGGATTCGCACCTCAGTCTACGCTACGAAGACAAGCCGCTCATATTGCTGGCGTCGCTAGCATGGATCGTGCTCGGACTTATACTGACACAGGAAAAAACGCGCTACCGCATACAGACTATTCGCTGGCTGGCTGCATATCACACTATATTGGCACTCTTACTCGTCAGCGTGACAGGCTTCGGCGAGCCTGTCGTGTACCTATGGTCGGTACTATTACTTATCAGCTTTATATACTTTGGCTTCCGCGGTGTCACATTGAGCACGGCGTCTCTTCTAGTAGTCGGCGCCCTCGACGGACTGTTATTTGGCACAGGCTACATGAACCTACTCGAGAACCTGGCGTACAGTCTGATTGTCGGCAGCATCGGTGCTATTGCCATCGGCATCGTTCGTGGAGCGAATACAGACCAAGCCGAAATTGATACGGCGCGTGCACAAGCCGAGCTGCAGCAAGGACGTCTAACGACACTGGTTAACAACCTTACCGATGCGATTATCAACCTCGACTCAAGCGGCAAGATTATGCTGTACAACGCTGCGACGCTGAATCTGCTCGACACGAACACGTCGATCGACGGCCGATACATTGATGAAATCTTCAAGTTTCAAGACAAGACAGGCAAGCAGGTAAAGATGAGCAAAGAGCTCAAAAGCATCAGTTCAGTGACCGTTCGCGACGACCTGCACACCGATATATCTGATGAGATCATGCGGCTCGAACTGACGATTTCACCGATCCGTACGACGTATAATACGACCTTGTCGAAGAAGAATGCCGGCTGGATCGTAATCATTCGTGATATCACCGCAGCTAAAAGCCTTGAAGAAGAACGAGATGAGTTTATCAGCGTCGTCAGTCACGAGCTCCGAACGCCAATTACTGTCGCAGAAGGCACGATTAGCAACGTGCAGCTGATGATGGAGCGCGGCGTCAAGCGAGAAAAACTCGCACCGGCAATCACGACCGCGCATGATCAAATCGTCTTTTTGTCGAAGATGGTGAATGACCTTAGCACACTAAGCCGTGCCGAGCGCGGAGTAGGCGACGCAGCAGAAGACATAGATGTCGCCGAGCTGGTTCATGGCCTGTACAACGAATACCAGCCACAAGCCGAAGCAAAAGATCTCGCGCTTGATCTGCATATGCCACATACTGTCGGATCCGTTCACGCCAGCCCTCTGTACCTAAAAGAGCTGCTGCAGAACTTTATTACAAACGCAATCAAGTATACTCGTGAAGGCTCTGTGACAATCGATGTAAAGGTCCGCAAAGACAGCGTACTGTTTACCGTGACTGACACCGGTATCGGCATTAGCAAGGCTGACCAAAAACGAATATTCGACAAGTTTTATCGTGCCGAAGATTATCGTACCCGCGAAACGAGCGGTACCGGCCTCGGACTATATGTGGCCGTCAAACTTGCCAAAAAACTGGGCACCAAAATATCTATGAAATCACGACTGAATCACGGCTCGGCGTTTAGTGTCGCGTTGCCAATCGAAAAGTAATCGCACACTTTACAAGCTATTTTCGATGGGGTATAGTAATACTTGACAGTCTGGCCTAAACCAGACTTTTTAAATTGGGAGTAATATCTGTGGCGAAATCGACCAAAAAGAACACACCGGCAAAATCAGCAAAGTCGAGCACATCGACGAAAGTGACCCGTATTTCGGCTAGCGATAGTCGTCCGAAGCCAGCAAAAAAGGCTCCGGCAAAATCACACGCGCTCACTTCGAAAGAAAAAGCGGACATTACTGAAAACAAGCCGATGAAGTCATGGAAATCCCGCTTCACGAAAGCGGAAGTCGACGAGCAGATGCGCGAAAAGCAAAGCGGCCGCAAACGCCGACCATTGCGCGCAATGTCAGAATACTTCCGTGGCGCATGGTACGAGCTTCGCCAGGTTCGTTGGCCAGATCGTGCGACGACATGGCAGATGACAGGAGCGTTGATCGGATTTACGGTGTTTATCGCGGTAGTTATTTTGCTACTCGACGCGCTATTTAAATATTTGTTTGAACTTATGATTGGTAAATAAGGAGTAATCTACAATGGCAAAAACGAATCGATATGATGATAGCAGAGCATGGTACGCAGTTCACACCTACTCTGGCTATGAAGAAAAAGTAGCTGATTCTATTCGTCAGCGTATTCAGACCGTCGACATGGCTGACAAGATTTTCGACGTCATGGTACCGAAAGAAAAGCAAATTCAGATCAAAAACGGCAAACGTAAAGTCGTTGATGAAAAGATTTTCCAAGGCTACGTTCTCGTCGAAATGAAACTGACTGATGAAACATGGTACATTGTGCGAAACACGCCTGGTGTGACCGGATTTGTCGGCGCGAACACCACCCCAACTCCTGTATCAGAGAGTGAAATCACGAAGATCAAAAAGCGCATGGGCGTTGAAGATCCGAAACACCAGATTGACTTCAGCGAAGGCGAAGTTGTCAGTATCGTCGACGGTCCGTTCAAGGGCTTCGATGGCGCCGTATCAGAAATCGACACTGCAAAAGGCAAGTTGCGCGTTATGGTCAGCATGTTCGGTCGTGACACTCCAGTTGAACTTGATGCATTGCAGGTAAAGAAGGTCTAATCATGGCATACGACGGCGAAACAACCCGACTAGTGCCTGGCGGCATATCAGTACACGATGTACTTGTCGATGACGCGAGTGCTCGCGCCCAGGAACGGCTCGCAAGCCGCGCCGTATTCATGAGCGAACAGGCTGATCTAGCCGACCGCATCGCCGCTGGCACGGCAACCCCTGACGAAGAAGCCCGCTTCGCAAGCCGCCTCTCATTCGAAGTTGGACAAGGCTACAACTAAATAGCCTCGTATCGGTTCACTGCAAGCTCCTTCTAGGGGCTTGCATTTATTTAGAGAAGTTGTATAAATATACAGATGATATCTATCGAAGCCTCGTTGGATAGTGAGCAACCGGACGTTGTACGCGCGTATCGCTATGCGCTCGGTGAGTTTGCACACGAACTTGCTCAGGTTCAGCCTGGTACGGTTGGGTTTGCCCTGTTTGTAGGCGAGCGTAAACGATCGCATCGGCGAATAGGTGAGACCTCTGCCTCGCACACGACTGTCTTGACTGTTCCGGCAGTAGAGCCGGAATCGGAGCTACTGCGTTTTCAGCACGCTGCAATTGAGAACCGCCAAGTAAACAATGCTGTCTCGACCGTCGGACGTCTCAGTCCAAAAGAAAGCGGACGCGTGCTCCCAAGTATCATGAATCCTCATCACCTGACAGTCGCACATCTGGCGACGCTCGATCATAGGATTATTGCGCAGGCGGCGATTGATACACGGGCTGCCAAAACGATTAATCCCAATACGATCGAAATATTTATGGCGAAACGCCAGAAGAAGCTCGGTCGGCTCGCCGCAGATTTATCTGATTTTATCGGGGCGCGCCAAGATTATGATGAGTTGTTCGGTATCGACAACGAACCGGTGTATCCGAATGCGACACTCGTCGGTTTCGATATTACCGATTCGACCGCGCTGTCGGCTCGCGAGCACCGCAAGTTATTGCACTGGCTGGAAGCATTTGAATCGCAGCATGCCGGCGGTGCGGTTGAGCGAATCCAGTTTAGCGGCGATGGTGCATTCTACACCCGGCACATGGATGTATCAGAAGCCGAAGCTGCCGCCAGCACGAACGCGGTGCCTCCGCAAGCGGCGCATTTTGCTGCCAACCTACTCGATTCGTATGTAAACTCGGAGTACACGCAGTCTTTTCGCGACGATCACCCAGTACGAATTGCGGTTGCGAACGGTTGGCTAAGCGCCGAAGCTGGCATGGAGGTAGGTGATACGCTATGGGGCCTCGCACAGGTTCTAGAGACAATGCCGCGAACGAGTTCATCGATCGCCTACTCTCACACACGGCTCTCAAAGACGGGCGAAACGACGGATATACCGCTCTAGACCACCGCTGTAGCCTAGACAAACCACACATTATTTGCTATACTTTTCCTGTTACGCACTGCAAAATGCTTCAACTATTTAGCAGTAAACTCGAAACGATAAGGAATTTATACTCATATGGCAAAGAAAGTCATTGGTAACTTGAAGTTACGTATCCCAGCTGGTCGTGCGACCGCTGGTCCTCCTGTAGGTTCTACACTTGGTCAGTGGGGCCTGAACATGATGGATTTCATCAACCCTTTTAACGATGCAACGAAAGATATGATGGGCAAGGACGTTATCGTTCACATCAAAGTCTACGAAGATCGTACGTTTACCTGGAAGAGTCTCGGCCAGCCAGTTGACGACATGATCCGTGAAAAAGTCGGTATCAAAAAAGGTAGCGGCAAGCCTCACAGCGAAAAAGTCGGTACTATTACCCGCGCACAACTTGAAGAAATCGCCAACGAAAAGATGGATCAGCTTAACGCGATCGATCTTGATGGTGCGGTTAAAGTTATTGCCGGTACAGCACGCAGCATGGGTGTCGAAGTAGCCAAATAAATGAGCCTCGAGTTACCCGTTCAGCAGCCCAGTGATGTATCGCCAGTCGATGACATCGAAGCAGAAGTTCATCCGTATGATGACATCTTTTTCTACAGAACCTCGCTGCGTGCGCTTGCCAAAGCCCGCATCCACGGTGACGTGGAAGGCATGAAAACGAGTGCTGACGTAATTCGCGGTGTCGAAGCCCTACATCCGGAATTTGCCTATAGTATCGACGAGAACGTCATAGAACTCGGCCGAGAATAGAAGGCGACCAGATATCACAAAAACCGTGCGAAATGCACGGTTTTTTGTATTGACGGCGCAACTGATGCCTGCGGTACAATAAGAACATCACCACGCAGCACGGCCACGACGGCCTGCTCGCTACTTCAAGCCCTACCGCGCTTTGTAGCTTTCGCCACACTAACAACAATTAAACGAAAGGATTCTCGCTATGAAGCAATTGTTTTCAATGTCGGTCGATATTACCGCGGTGCGATTCGACAGATCTGGCCAAAGCTACCCATCGCGTATCAGTTACGACGGTCGGACGTTTTATACGCACATTGACGCGAAAACCGGCAACGTGTGTTTTGCAGGCGACATGAGCGGCGCGTGGTTAGAACGCCGTGGTCGAGAATGGTACATCGTCAGTCGCGTTATTTCCTAGCGTCGGCCTCGACGATACGCTGCAAAACCTTCAGCATCGAAGCGACACCCGCAACCCGGTAACTCGCAGCTGTTTCGCCGAGTCCAACCTTGATAGTGTAGGCATCGTGCGGCGCAGCTTCAAACATACCTTCGTCGGTATAATCGTCACCAGCGGCAAGCACAAAGTCAGCATCATATTCACCAAGAATCGCTTCGACGGCGACCTGCTTCGTGACAGACGACGGTTTGACCTCGATGATCTTATTGCCCGAATGTACGGCAATGTCACTATCTACGACCGATCGAAGTTCGTGGCGAAGATTGTAGGCGCGCACCAATGCGAGATCAACTGGTACGTTGCGATAATGCCATACACTCGCAAAGTCTTTATGCTCAATCGTCGAACCCGGCGTTCGTGACGTATAATCGTCGAGAATCGGTTGAATCGCTTCGCGGGCTGGCTCAAAATCGATATTTCGTTTGTGCCACTCGCCGTGGCGTTTCGTCCACGCGCCATGCTCGGCAATCAGCTGTGCATCAGTATCGCCGAACCAACTATCGAGCGCGTCTTTAGAGCGGCCGCTGATGATGCAAAGTCGTGTATGCGGTAGCCCAGCGAGCGACGCGATGAGCTTGCGGAGTGTCGCCGACGGCGCGGCAGCAGACGGTGCAGTACTCGACTTGAAGGTTTGCAGCGTCCCATCGTAGTCGAGCATAATCACACGTTCCTTGGCGTGGTTGAATCGATCGACTAACAACTCTAGTTGTTCGTTTTTCAGATCAAGAATCGCTTCTTCAGTCTGACGTTCGTGCACTTTTTCGAGCTCACTCATGAAATCAGTACCCCAACGTTTAACAGGGTGATCCTTGATGCGCTTTTGCATGGCGTGCAGCCGTTCGATCTGTTCTTTTTTCGACATGGTAAATGATTGACGAAGTGCGCGGGCAATTGCCAGCGTATCGTTCGGGTTGACGGCGAGCGCCTCAGGGAGTTCATCGATTGCTCCCGCCATTTCACTCAGAATCAGGACGCCCGGAATATCACCCTTGCTTACAACGTATTCCTTCGCGACGAGGTTCATACCGTCTCGACGTGGTGTCACCAGCATGGCATCGGCCGCCATGAACATCGGCACGATTTCCTCGAGCGTCAGCGTCTGGAACTGATACACGATCGGCATCCACTCGGCAGTACCGAATTCGCCATTGATACGGCTGACCAACTGCTCGATTTGTAGCTGGAGTTGCTGATATGTTTCCACGCCGGTGCGCGACGGTGATACGACCATGATCAACACGACCTGACCGAGATAATCTGGGTTGTCTTCGAGGAATCGTCGATAGCCCTCAAGTCGCTCAGGAATACCTTTCGAGTAATCGAGGCGATCTTCAGAAAAGATAATCTTTTGACCCTGGTACGTTTCAAGCAACGATTCATGCTGGGCGATCGCGTCAGGTGATTCACGCATGCTGACGAAACGGCCATAGTCGATACTAATCGGGAATGAGTCCACTGACACCATACGGCCATCGACGTGTACCGATCCATGGTCATCAGTAAGTCCCAACAGGCGCAGACAACTACTCAAAAAGTGGCGTGCGTAATCGTAGATATGAAAGCCAATTAAATCGGCGCCGAGCAATCCTTCGAGTAATTCTTTTCGTTCAGGTAGCAGTCGGAACACTTCGTAAGACGGGAAGGGGATGTGGTGAAAATATCCAATGACCGATTGCGGTAGTTTGGCGCGCACCATGCCAGGCAAAAGCATCAGATGATAGTCGTGTATCCATATACGCGCATCGGGCTTTGCAAATTTCGTGGTCGCATCGCGATATGCGCGGTTGACGGAGCTATATGAGCGCCAGTACTCGTCGCGGTTGATCATGTACGACTGAAAGTAGTGAAAAAGCGGCCAGAGCGTGTCATTAGCATAGCCTTCGTAAAAGAGCTGCACATCGTCGTTCGATAGGAATACCGGGTAGCATCCACGCGATTCAAGTTCTTTGGTAATGTCTGCTCGGTCTTCGTCAGTCAGATCGTCGTTTGCGATACCAGGCCAGCCGATCCATACGCGATCGGTCGCATCAAGCGAGGCAAGCGCGGTCGGTAGTCCGCCATCACTTTGAATATAATTAAGTTTGCCATCTTTCTTTTCCACTTTGACAGGAAGTCGGTTCGATACGATTACAGTTGAGAACTTTTGCATCTCTTTATTGTATCATTCTCAATTCTCGAGGTGAGTGATGAATGTCACACTTACGCTATGGTGTACAAGTCTTCAGTCTTATGCTATACTAGGCATACATATCAATGTTGGGAGATACTTTTGTATCGTTTGCACCACAGAAAGGATTTAATTCTATGGCTAAGAAAGCCGAACTGCTTGAACAAGCAAAAGCTCTGAAACTCGACGTTTCAGAAAAAAACACTATCGCTCAGATCGAAGAGGCGATTGCAGGTGCTGAAAAGCATGAAGTCCGCGAAGCGAGCGTTGCCAAAGCTGGTAAGCGAAGCCAGAAATCGCTTGAAGAAGCTGAGGAAAAAGCTGAAAAAGAAGCCCGTAAGGAAGCTGGCGATACAACTGCACAAGACCCTGAAGCTGAAGAAGGCCGCAAGAAAGGCCCAGCTCCTAAAGTACGTCCACTGAGCGAACGCCGCGGTAAGCAATACCGTGCGGTAGCCGAAAAAGTCGACAAGACTAAGCACTACACTCTCGCGGACGCTGTCGCTCTCGCGGTTGAAACAAACCCAAGCAAGTTCGACGCAAGTGTCGAAGTACACGTTCGTCTTGGTGTCGACCCACGTCAGGCCGACCAGAACATCCGTGCGACTGTCGCCCTGCCGCACGGAACCGGTCGTACTGTCCGTGTCGCCGTATTCGCACCAAGTGATCAGCACGAAGCTGCCAAGAAGGCTGGTGCTGATGTCGTTGGTGATGACGATTTCCTACGCCAGCTCGACAAAGAAGACCTCAACTTCGACGTCCTGGTCGCAACGCCACAGTACATGCCACGACTTGGTAAGTACGCTCGTACGCTTGGACCAAAAGGTCTGATGCCTAACCCTAAATCTGGTACGGTATCGGCAGATGTCGCTAAAGCTGTTTCAGAAGCTAAAACCGGTAAGGTTGAATACCGCGTCGACAAGCAGGCGATTGTTCACTTGTCTATCGGTAAGGTCAGCTTCGGTGCGGACAAGATTCTTGAGAACGCAAAAGCATTCTTCGCAAGCCTGAGCAGCCAGAAACCTGGTTCCCTCAAAGGTAACTACGTTCTAACTACGACAATTACGACGACCATGGGTCCTGGTATCAAGGTCGAAAATCAGTAAGCGTTAAGACCTCACTAAAAAACTCCGGTCGTGTTTGATCGGAGTTTTTTTATATGCGTGACTCGTCGTGTAAATATTACACAGCCGCACATACGTAAAGTGTGAGAAAATAGGACAAATAGGAGGTTACTAGTATGAGACAGTATCTAGACTTGCTGCGAGATATCCAGCAAAACGGTACGCGTAAATCTGATCGCACAGGTACGGGAACGATTAGTGTATTCGGACGACAAGTTCGTTACGATCTCGCCGACGGCTTTCCGGCCGTCACCACGAAAAAACTCTACTTCAATAGCGTCGTTCATGAACTGCTCTGGTTTTTGCAGGGCACCGGCAACATAGAATACCTCGCGCAGCATAACGTGCACATTTGGGACGAATGGCCGTTTAAAGCCTACCTTGAAAAAAACAACCTCCCGATACCTGAAGTAAATTCCGATGAATGGAAAACGCAAATGAAAGCGTTTATCCATAACGTCGCGACCGATCATGACTTTGCCGAGCAGTGGGGCGATCTCGGCCCGGTGTATGGTGTACAGTGGCGCAAGTGGCCAGACGGCAACGGTGGCTACGTAGATCAAATTGCCAACGCAATCGATATGATCAAACACACACCCGACAGCCGTCGTATCATCGTCAGTGCCTGGAACGCAGCCGAAATCGACGAGATTGTGCGCATCGGCGGATTGCCGCCTTGCCATAGCCTATTTCAATTTTACGTCGCCGACGGCAAGCTGAGTTTGCACCTCTACCAGCGCTCCGCCGATACGTTTTTAGGCGTGCCGTTCAACATCGCCAGCTATTCACTGCTGCTTGCAATGGTGGCGCAGGTGACCGGCCTCGAGCAAGGCGAATTTGTGCATACGCTGGCCGACACCCATATTTATCTGAATCATGTCGACCAAGTAAACGAACAGCTCTCGCGCGAACCGCGAGCATTACCGACATTGTGGCTCAACCCGGACGTTAAGAATATCGACGATTTCACGTTCGACGATATCCGCCTCGAGGGCTACGATCCACATCCTCCTATCAAAGCACCGATAGCAGTGTAGTAGCGAGCGCTACTGCGCCGCGCGTTCAAATGTGACGATATCGAATGCGTAGGCATTACGTTCATCAGCGTCAAAATGCTGGCGATCGATTTCGTTCCACTGCATACAGTCGACCCGCGGGAAAAACACGGTGGCATCTTCGAACGTCGCATCGACGTACGTCACGATTAATCGATCCATGTCATCAAGAGCCTGTTCGTAAATCTGTCCACCGCCAATAACGAAAATCGGATAGCGTGCCAGATCGTAGGCCGCTTGCAGCGACAACGCCGACAAGACACCTTTGACGCCCGTCGGATTACGACTTACGACGATATTCTCACGATCGGGCAGCGGTTTTGAACCAAATGATTCAAATGTTTTACGGCCCATAATGACCGAGCCGCCAAGTGTCGTCTGACGAAAATGTTTCATGTCATCACGAAGCCCGCGGTCGCCCCATGGCAGTTGGCCATTCACTCCGATTGCATTTTGTGTATCGACGGCAACGACAATTGTTTTCATATATGTAGTCTACCACGCGCACTCACAACACAGCCTTTTCGGGCATGACGAATGTGCTACAATGTGTGTAACGTATGGGAGTATATAGTAATACCGAGATTCTCGAGGCACTTGATGATGGCCGCATCGTATGCGAGCCATTCAATCCTGCGCACGTATCTGAAGCTAGCCTAGACTTTACGCTCGGCCATTATTTCTATAAGCAAGAGTTTCAACCGGAAGCGACCGGCGTATACAATCCATTCGACGAAACCGATGTCGAGCGCTATTTCAAAGGTCCGCTTGAAGCTATGCCGCACAAGGATTGGTGCGAAAAATACGATCAGCCGCTGTTTGCAAATATCCCTGAAAATCACCCGATTATCGTGCTGGCGCCTGGCGAACGCATTCTTGGACACACCCATGAATTCGTCGGCATTCGCGCACACGGCGGTGCCTGCGAAGTGAAAAGTCGTAGTAGCTGGGGACGAAACGGCGTGGCGGTCTGCTTCGATGCCGGTTGGGTAGATCCAGGCTACATCAACCGCATCACACTTGAGATCTACAACCTGAACATGCACGAAAGCGTCGTGTTGCCGGTTGGTGAACGTGTCGGCCAGCTGATTTTTCATCACACCGGACCGGTCGAGGGCGGCTATGCAAAAGGTCGCGGCGGCATGAGTGGAAAATACCAGCATACCGACGATCTCGATGAACTCAAAAAAACCTGGAAACCGGAAATGATGTTACCCCGTGCATTCAAAGACCAACGAGTCAGTGCGCCTGTCATAGATGGTCTTAGTGAAGGCATGAAGTGAACCCATGCGCGGTAAATATATTGTTATTGAAGGAAATGATGGTACGGGTAAATCAACTCAAGTTGCGGAGCTTCGAAATCGTTTGCATATCGAAGGCATTGAAACTTTAGAGTTTCACGAACCTGCAGGAACACCGATTTCCGACGCAATTAGAGACATTATAAAAAATGGTGACCTTCCTCGTGATCCGCGCACTAATCTATTGCTATTCACGGCTGCTCGACTAGAGATATGGAAGAAAGTCGATCCCTTACTCGAGAGTGGCATGTGGGCTATTTCCGCAAGAAATTATCTTTCGACTTTTGCCTACCAGGGAGCTGGGGAGGGCCTTGACCCAAACTTAATCGCATCAGTTACAGAACTTTTTCTGCCAGAATCTTATTCGCAGCCTGATTTAACGGTAATACTCGCATCAAATCCACGAGAACGCATAAAGCGACTTCTTAAGCGTGATGGCTTAAGTAGTAACGACACATTCGAGCGTAGGGGAATGAAATTCCAGCAAAGAATCGACGATCGATACTTGGATATAGCAAATAATTTCAACCTGCCAGTCGTGGCGGCAGATCAGCCGATTGAAGAAGTCGCTGAACAGATCTGGGCCCTCGTTGAGCCTTTACTCGAAGATAAAACCTCAGTTTAGCGAAGCGTTTTACGAAGGCCAATGAGCGCGACGCTGAGCGGTATCACGAATATGTTGCCGTCTTGAACAGCTAAGCGTTCATCGTATACCTCATCCTGATGTTGCGCCAATATGGCGCGGACTTCATCGACGGACAGCGTACGAACTTTTCCTTCAGTATCGACGTCGGCGACGCCAATCATACTTCGTTGGTGAATCGTGACGAGATCACGCGTATCGGCACTATACACATCGGCCGATGGCGCTTTGAGCGCAGCTAGTCCGAAGGTTACGCTGGCTGAACGTTTGTCATGGAGTACCGAAAGCTTCGTGCGCTCTTGGGGTAGATTATCTGTGACTGCCCGCACACCTTCGTTCTCGGCAAGTATCGTCAGAGCTTCATGAAGTCCACCCTGCAAGCGATCCGCAGCAGAATCGATAGTGTTCGTGCCACCCATGGCAATCACGTGGCCAAGCTCTGCATCGTCATTCATCGCACCGCCGAATAAACGCTGGATAGAACCGTGAATACCAGAATAGTGTTCGTCGATCTGTCCAGCACGCTGAGCGCGCTGTTTGTGGTCTTCAGCAAGCATAGATCCGGCAATACGAGCAAGGGAAATAACCGTGCGAGGCGGCAAGCCGCGATCGAGCAGTTCCTCACCGAAAGCGGCCGTCGCAGCGGTAATATCGTGCGTCGGTTCAGCCTGAAGCGTATGTCGTATATGGTGTGCTGAGGTCATCTTTTAAATTATAGCATAAATATTATGAATTGTCTATATTATATTGCCTTGTTTACGGAGGTATGCTATAGTATTTGCAGACATTACCAAAGACAGTAGCTGTCATATGACTTAATTTGCTACCGAGGGAATCATCTTCTCACGTATTGTCACACACTGGTACAGCCTCTCAACAGAGACTGATCATGTCGTTCGTTTACAATATGGCCCACATTAACAAAGCTTACAACCGAAAGGATTTTTATGGCGATTTCACGCGATAAGAAACAAGCTTTGGTAGGTGAGATGACCGATCTGCTTGCACAGTCAAAAATGACTGTTTTTGCACAGTACCAAGGACTCAGCGTTGCTGATCTGCAGGAACTACGCGCAAAAGCTCGCGAAGCTGGTGTGGTTATCAAGGTTGCGAAGAACCGTTTGGTTCGTGTCGCAGTCGCAAACACCGCGGCACTCAAAGACGTTGATACTTCTAGCCTCAAAGGCCAGTTGATCTACGCTACGAGTGACAACGACGAAGTTGCCCCAGCACAAGTACTTGATAAGTTCGCTCGTGACCACGTGTCACTTGAATTTGTCGGTGCGATCTCTGGTGAAGCTAAACTGCTTTCAGTCGATGAGGTTAAAGCCCTCGCCGGTCTTGCAAGCAAAGAACAGCTTATCGCCGAGACGATTGCGCAACTGCTTTCGCCGGTTCACGATGTCACCAACGGTCTATCTGGCAACCTTCACGCGTTGCTCGATGGTATCGAAACCAAAGCTACCGCATAATACTGCGGAACAATTACCTAGTTATCATAAAAGGAGTCTACTATGGCTGATGTAAAGAAACTTGCTGAAGAGCTGACTAAGCTCACAGTACTCGAAGTAAACGAACTCAAAAACGTCCTTAAGGACGAATACGGCATTGAACCAGCTGCTGCTGCAGTTGCAGTTGCCGGTCCTGCTGCTGGTGGCGACGCCGGTGCAGGTGCAGAAGACGAGAAGAGCGAATTCACCGTTAAACTTACTGACGCTGGTGCACAGAAAGTCGCAGTCATCAAGGCTGTGAAAGAACTCACCGGTCTCGGTCTTGGCGAAGCTAAGGCTATCGTCGACGGCGCTCCTGCAAACGTCAAAGAAAACGTTCCAAAGGAAGAAGCTGAAGCAGCGAAGAAACAGCTTGAAGAAGCTGGCGCAAGCGTCGAACTCGCGTAATATCGTTCGTTCCTGGGCCATAGTAAACGCTATGCATCAAACCGTCCTCATCCGAGGGCGGTTTTGCTTTGTCTACATACCAAAATTTACAACGAATTCACGTCTACTACTTGAAATGCTGTGGATAGACTCGAAAAAAAAGCGGTTGACACTCGCGGAATGTTGACTTATACTCGCGCGTCCTGTACAAATAGAGTTAATATCACCGAAAAACAGACAAGGAATGCGAGCAATGTCTGAATTACCAGAAAAACAAGTCAAACGACTAAAATCACTCATAACAGAAGCTGAAACAAACCTTGCGGCCGCAAAGGAACTCTTGATGAGCGTCCTCGGCGAAGACGACCGTGTCGTATCGAATACACATGGCGCCCGCGAGGAAGTAACCGGCAAAATCATCGAAGGTGTCTTCGATGGTCAGATCATGGCTGGACCTGACGGCAAGACCTACCCGGTTCCTGCTAACTACGCCAGCAAGTCGAAGTTGGTTGAGGGCGATATCCTCAAGCTCACAATCGCCGACGATGGCGGGTTCATCTATAAGCAGATCGGTCCTGTGCCACGTCGCCAGATCATCGGTACGCTAACACAACACGATGGTGCGTATTACGTCGAAGCAAACGGTCGTGAATACCGTATCTTGCTCGCGAGCGTCACGTACTTCCGTATCAACATCGGCGACCAGGTAACGATTATCGTTCCTGAAGATAACCCAGAAGCCACTTGGGCGGCAGTCGAAGCAGCATTGTAACAGCCTACGAGCACTAAAAATACGGCCAGACAAATGGCCGTATTTTTTGTATACTACATGTAATGGCGAAAATTCATTTCAAATATGGCGCGATGAACAGCGGCAAGTCTGATACGCTGATCAAAACAGCCTACAACTACGAAGAGCGTGGCCTGAGTATCCTGACTGTCAAACCAAAAGTTGACACTAAAGGCGATGACCGTATCGTGGCGCGCGGCGGCTACGAACGCCGAGCCGATATTCTTGCACCTGACGACATGGATCTCGAGGTGGAAATTACCAAGCGACCACGCGTGGCCTGCGTCATCGTTGACGAAGCGCAGTTTCTGACGCGCGATCAAATTAGCCAACTGTACCGCGTAGCGAAGCAACACGACATGTCCGTCATTTGCTATGGGCTGCGTGCAGACTTTCGCACAGAGCTCTTTCCGGGCAGTGAACGCTTGTTTGAGGTCGCTGACAATATCGAAAAACTACCAACCATGTGCTTTTGTGGCTCGCAGGCCGAATTCAATACACGAAAAATAAATGGCAACTACGTATTCGACGGCGACCAGGTTGCAATCGAAGATGGTACCGATATTCAATACGATTCACTGTGTGGTCGCTGCTACATCCGCGAAGGCGGCCACATTTAGCTCGCAAAAACCACAACGGACGAGGCGCGGCAAGTAGCGTACAATAGAACCAAAGGGGAGTATGAGTCAAGCGCTATATCGTAAATACCGTTCACGGTCACTCGACGAAGTTGTCGGGCAAGATCATATTACGTCGCTGTTAAAACGAGCGATTGCCACTGATAGCGTATCGCACGCGTATTTGTTGACCGGTCCTCGTGGCGTAGGCAAAACATCGATTGCGCGTATTATCGCTCATGCCATCAATGACCTTGAGTACAGCGACGACTCGCAGCATCTTGATATTATTGAAATCGATGCGGCTTCGAACAACGGTGTCGAAGACGTTCGCGATTTACGCGACAAAGTACATGTCGCTCCGTCCAGTGCGCGCAAAAAGATTTATATTATCGACGAAGTTCATATGCTCTCGAAGCAAGCATTCAACGCGTTACTAAAAACCCTCGAAGAGCCGCCCGAACACGTCGTGTTCATTCTGGCGACAACCGACGTTGAAAAACTGCCTGTCACCATCGTCAGCCGCGTGCAGCGATTTAATTTTCGCGCCATCACACGCGATGATGTCGTGCGTCACTTAGCGGATATTGCCAAGAAGGAATCGATCGATATGAGCGATGAGGCATTGGCGCTCATTGCCGAACATGGCGGCGGCAGTTTCCGAGATAGTATTGGTCTACTTGACCAGCTCCGTCACGCGAGCGATAGTCGCATCGAAGCGGAACATGTCCAGCAGGCACTCGGCATTAGCGACGAGTCATCACTACAGGCGCTCATCGCAGCGTACCGTAGCGGTGATCTCGCCACACTGTCGGTGCGCATGAAAGAACTTGAGCAAAGCGGCATGCAGCCTTCTATCCTTACGAAGCAGTTAGTTGTATCGCTTGAATCGACTATCACCGAACACCCCGAAGACCTCGCATTACTTGACGCATTGCTTGACGTGCCGGTGAGCCCGTATCCATATATAAAATTATTGAGCGTACTGGCCAAAAACGCCGCGCCGACGACGCCTCGACCTACCAAGGCGCAGCCCGCGGCACAATCGAAGGTAGCGCCGCCGGCAAAACAAGCTAAAAAATCGCCTGAAAAGCCAGTGGCTACGCCAGCCGCAACACAGACCGAAAAAACTGATGAGACTCCCAAGCCTACTCCTGCTAAACAAGCAGTAATCGCCGATGGCGAACTAGAGTGGCCGGCATTTCTCGAGCAGCTGAAGTCTGAGGTAGCACTTCGAAGCTTGCTCAAGAAATCTTCGCACTTGGTTGAGGGCGACACGCTGGTTATTTTTGCCGGCAACAAATTCAACGCCGGTAAGCTCAAAGACCCGAAGCAGCTCCCAAAGCTCAGCGCTGCGCTCGAAGCACTTGGTCATGGCAACCTCGAAATCGATATTCGACCCGAACAGGAGCCGCCACGCGATTCGCGCCTGGCCGAAATTGCTGCTATCATGGGTGGAGGAGAAGAAGTAGAGTTCAATGGCTAAAAAAGACGTCGCTGCTGGCAAAATTCCGCCACAAAATCTTGATGCTGAGAAAAGTTTGCTCGGCGCATGTTTAATTGACGAAGACGCGATTGCCGATATTGCTGAACTCGTACGTTCTGATGACTTTTATGACAAACAACACGGCTTGGTCTATGGCGGCATGATGCGCCTATATGAAAAGCACAAGCCGGTCGACCTGCTGACACTGACAGACGAACTCAAAAAGAAGGATGAAATCGACGCCGTAGGCGGTTCAGCATTTTTGACGGAGCTGACGAACTATGTGCCGTCAGCTGCACATGCTCGTAGTTATGCCGAGATCGTTGCATCAAACGCCGTACGCCGACGACTTATCAAGGCAAGCGCTGATATTTCCGAACTTGGCTTCGATGACGACACGACGACCCAGGAATTGCTTGAAAAAGCCGAAGCAGAACTATTTAGCGTCAGCGACCAGTCGCTCAAGCAAGATTTGGTCAGCCTGGAAAGTATCTTGACCGAGAGCTTCGACCGCATCGAAGAGCTTCACCGTAACAAAGGCGAGCTTCGCGGTATTCGTACCGGCTACCGTGACCTCGATAACATGACGGCGGGCCTGCAGCGAAGCGACCTTATCATTCTAGCGGCCCGACCTGCCATGGGTAAGACCACTCTGGTGACCAACTTGGCATACAACGTCGCGACGATCGCAAAACAACCTGTGCTATTCTTTTCTCTGGAGATGAGCAAGGAGCAGCTGGTCGACCGTATGCTTGCCGACGCATCAGGTGTCGATAGTTGGAATATTCGTACCGGAAATTTGAGCGATGAAGATTTTGGAAAATTGTCTGAAGCAATGGGCGAAATGGCTGAAGCGCCGATTTATATCGACGATACGCCAGGCCTGAGTGTGCTCGAAATGCGCACGAAAGCGCGCCGCAAACACCACGAGCAGCCACTGGGACTTATCATCGTCGACTACCTGCAGCTTATGCAGGCAGCCGGCAATCACCAGGGAAACCGCGTGCAGGAAGTGTCAGAAATTTCGCGTGGCCTTAAGCTTATCGCTCGTGAGCTCAATGTGCCGTTAATTGCCCTCAGCCAGCTCTCACGTTCTGTTGAAACTCGTACGCCGCCGATTCCACAGCTTTCAGACTTGCGAGAATCGGGTTCAATCGAGCAAGATGCCGACATCGTCAGCTTTATTTATCGTCCCGGCTATTACGAACCTGATAACCCCGAAGTGCAGAATATTACCGACTTAATCATTGCTAAGCACCGTAACGGCCCCGTCGGAAAAGTCCAACTTTACTTCCACCCGGAGCGCCTGCGCTTCATGTCGCTCGACCGCAAGCACGAGTAGCTGTGGTAAAATGGTGGGCAGTATATGAAAAAGAATGTCACCGAATACGTCCTATATCGTTGGCGTTACATCATTGGCTATACACTTGCAGCAATCCTGGTTACGGCGATTTTCGTATTCGCCGCCTTTTTGCTGCCTGACGGTCTACGTGCCGAGGAAAAAGCGACCGCGGTCGCTAGTGGTTCATTTACGTACGGCACGTTCAATCCCGATCTCGTCGCCAACCTTCCGTACCATTTGCTGCAACGTACGTCATTCGCGCTACTCGATGTATCGACCTTTACGATTAAGCTACCGTCAATTATTCTCGGCGTGGTAACGATTTATGGTGTGTTTTTGTTGCTTCGCCAATGGTTCAAGCCCAATGTCGCCATTATTACCGGTATCATCACGACTACTATACCCGCGATGATATTCGCAGCCCAAGACGGTACGCCGACGATATTCATGCTAGCGGTGTCTGTCTGGCTTTTGCTGAGTGCCACACACGTGACAAGGCGACATAAGCCTGAACTGGTATGGAAACTGCTTGCCGTGGTACTACTGAGCCTGAACATGTATATTCCTCTGGGCATCTATCTTAACCTCGCCGTCCTCACCACCATGATCTTCCACCCGCACATCCGGCTGGTGATGCGGCGCATGAATATTCATCACATTCTTATCGCCATTGGGCTGAGTCTGATTGTCATGGCGCCCCTAGTATATAGCTTGACATCCAAGCCAGAAGTCGGCGAACAGCTCTTAGGTATACCCGAGAACATCGGCAGCCTGAAAGCTGCGCTGGTGTCCTTTGCTGCGCTGATATTCGGCTCGTATGCACCGGGCAAAGAAGTGGTTGCACCGCAGCTACTCTCACTCGGTACTACTGCGGTGGTAATCATCGGTATTATTCGTTTTCTTATGATTAAACACACGGCGCGCAGTTATATCATTTGGTTCTGGGCGCTGACACTCATTCCTCTCGTAGTGCTGAATCAGCAGTATGTCAGTTATTTGCTGCCGTTGGTCGTATTGATGCTTGCTATGGGAATCAATACGCTGATCCGTGAGTGGTACCGTATGTTCCCGCACAATCCCTACGCGCGCGTGGTTGGATTATTGCCGCTCAGCGTGATTGTCGTCGGTCTGGTACTCTCAGGTATCGCTCGCTACGAAATCGCCTACAACTACACGCCGTCGACCGCTACCGATTTCGATAACGACACGCAGTTATTGCCTAAGGCAGTAGCTGCTGCAGATAGGGTAGGTGACAATACCGTTTCTGTCGTCGTCAACCAGCCAGACATGCCATACTACCTGCTACTAGCTCGCTATAATGGACACTTCAAGCCAACTACCTCACTCGACGTACCGACGCCTGTCGTCGTCAGTGGCGACTATGCGGGCCGAAGCCGTATCCAGAAGGCGCCGACCGAAGTCTTTACGAGCCGCCTGCAAGAACGAAGCGATCGCTTCTACCTCTATACATCTCTGTAATAATCACGTACAATAAGACGAGCAAATTATAGGAGGAATATATGGCCCTTGACCAAATGAAAATGCTCAACGACCTACGTAAGGCACAAAAATCCCTCGCGAAAGAGATCGTTGAAGTTGAAGCAGGTGACGGTGCGGTACTCGTACAGATTACCGGCGAGTTGAAAGTAAAGTCAATCAAAATCGACCCAGCGTATGTTGATCTTGAAGACATCGAAGAGCTCGAGCACTGGCTCGAAATCGCAATTCGTGACGGCATGGCAAAAGCACAAGAAATTGCAGCCGAAAAAATGAAGCCGCTCATGGGTGGCCTCGGCAACCTAGGTCTATAGGACACACCGTAGCATGGCGCAGCTTCTTCCGAGTGCACTTCTCGAAGTTATTGATGCGTTTGGCCGCCTGCCAGGCGTTGGCGCACGTACCGCAGAGCGATATGCGTATTTTTTACTGCGCGCCAAACCACAGACCGCTGCTGAACTTGCACGCGCCATCGAGCAGCTACAGTCTGGCGTAAAAGTGTGTCCGCGCACCTTTGCGCTGATTAATCCCGACGAGGATGTTTCGCCGCTATACAGCAATCGCGATCGCAACAAGAAAATGGTCGCTATCGTGGAGGAGCCACTTGACGTCGTCGCGCTTGAGCGCACAAATAAGTTCACCGGCACCTATCATGTACTTGGCGGTGTCATTTCGCCAATCGACGGTATCGGTCCCGAACAACTCCATATTCCCGAGCTGTTAGCGCGCCTTAAAGACGATGCAGTCGAAGAGGTGATTATTGCGACAAATGCTAGCGTCGAGGGAGAATCGACAGCGCTGTTTATTCAGCGTCAAATCAGCGATGCCGGAATTGACACCCAGGTCTCTCGGCTTGCGCGCGGCATACCGGTCGGCGTCGATCTTGAGTATGCCGATCAAATCACGCTGTCGCACGCGCTCGAAGGACGCCGAAAGCTAAACTAATACTCGCCGGCTCGTGAATCGGCCTTGAAGTATTCGATCGCTTCCCGATACGGTTGCATAAAGACGTCTTCGATAATTTCATCGAGACGTTGGCCGAGCACCTGAATCACCGCAGGATCGTCGCTCATGACAGCTTCGAGTAAACCCTGTTCGAGCGCACGTCGGGCTGTGCCGACGATGATGGGCTCTGCGTATACGTCCCAACCAATAGCTTCGTGAAGATGCGATAGTGCCGAACTGTCCATATGAATGCGCACTCGAATCAATTCGATCAACCGCTCGGTTGCACGCTGCGCTTCGGTACTATCAGCTGTCTCGCCGATAAAGCGCATGGTGTTCTCTATAGGTTGTTCTCGCCACATAGCTCTTTAGTATAGCGTCACGGTCTGCGTCCGGCAATCTTTACGCAGGCACAAAAGTGTTTGCTCTATATCTGTTACAATAGAGCTATGTTTGAGACCGCAAAACAGCGCATTGAAGCTGCAAAACACATTATTATCATCCAGGCCGAAAATCCAGACGGTGACAGTATCGGCTCGAGTCTGGCGCTTGAAGAAATTCTGAGCGATTTAGGCAAAGACGTTACGATGTACTGCCCAGTCGACGTACCGAAATACCTTCGGTATTTTTCAGGTTGGGATCGTATCGTTAACGAGTTCGACACACGCTCGGATCTTGCGATTATCGTCGATACCTCAGCCGATGTACTACTTGGCAAGGTGCTCGAGAGTCGGGGCGTACGACACTATTTGGAAACGCATCCTGTGCTCGTGCTCGATCATCACGCGACGGATAGCACGCTCAGTTTTGAGCACGATATGGTCAATATGCCGGTCGTGGCTACGGGAGAACTGATCTATAACCTCGCAGCAGCATGTGGCTGGAGTATTAATTCACTTGCGGCCGAAGACATGTTAGCGGCCATGATGAGCGATAGCTTGGGGCTTACGACACCAGGCACGACTGCTAATTCATTTTTCGTCGCTGGCAAGCTTACCGAGCTTGGTGCGTCAAACGCCGCAATCGAAGAACGTCGCCGCGAATTCATGAAAAAATCACCTGAAATTCTAGCCTACAAAGGCAAGCTCATCGAACGCGTCGAGTATATGCTCGATGGCAAATTAGCGCTCGTTCACGTACCATTCGAAGAAATCGAGCAGTACTCAGACCAATACAATCCAGGTGCGCTGATTGGCGATGAACTACGGCTTGTTCAGGGCGTCGAAGTCAGCTGTGTCATTAAGACATATCCAGACGGTAAGCTAACCGCACGCCTACGCTCAAGGCTACCAGTATCTGAAACGATCTCTGGTTACTTCGGTGGTGGTGGTCATGCACATGCTGCAGGCTTTCGCGTTTACGAATCATACGACACCGTCATTCACGAGTTAGTCGAAGCAACCGACAAAGCAATTGCGTCACACGAGGCATCGGCGTGAAGCTCCACAATACGATGAGCCGCAAAGTCGAGCAGCTACAGCCGCTCGTCGCAGATCGCGTATCACTCTATACCTGTGGACTAACCGTATACAGCCAGCCTCATATCGGAAATTGGCTTGGCTATATTTACTGGGATGTACTAGTACGCTCACTCAGAGCAGAAGGCTACACCGTCGAACGTACGCAGAATATCACCGATGTCGGTCACTTAGTTAGTGATGATGATAACGGCGAAGATAAGATGGAAAAGGGCGCACGACGCGAAGGTGTGAGCGCCTGGGATATCGCGAAAAAATATAGTGCGGTAGCCGAACACGAAGCCTATGAGCTCCTCGATCTCATACGGCCCGACCATCTTGTCGCCGCCACGAGCTGTATCGACGAGCAGATTGCTTTTGCACGTGAGCTCGAGGAAAAAGGCTACTTATACCGAACAAGTGACGGCATGTACTTCGACACGGGTAAACTTTCAGACTACGGCAAATTAGCGCGCCTCGATGCAGTCGAGCTACAGGCTGGCGCACGCGTAGACATGGCAGAAAAAAAGAATCCGACAGACTTTGCGGTATGGAAGTTTTCGCCAACAGACGCCAAGCGCGACATGGAATGGGATAGTCCGTGGGGCGTTGGGTTTCCAGGTTGGCACCTAGAGTGTAGCGTTATCGCCCGCACCACACTCGGCGACCGCATCGATATACACACCGGTGGAATCGACCACATCCCAGTACACCACACCAACGAAATCGCTCAGACCGAAAGCCTCACCGGACAGCCATTTGCCAGTATATGGGTGCACAATAATCATATAAAAGTCGACTCACAGAAGATGGCCAAGTCGCTACACAACACGTATACGCTCCAAGACATTATCGACAAAGGCTTTGAGATTGATGCGTACAAGCTGATGGTGCTGAGCAAGCATTACCGAACCGAAGGAAACTTTACTTGGGATATTTTAGCGGCCTCGCAAAATCGACTCCGAAATTGGCGCGGTATTGCCGCACTCAGGCATCAAATACACGATACGCTTCGAGACGACGACGAAAAAGCAGGGGATTCAGACTCTCTGACGCTCCTTGCGACACCACACGCTATCCTTGAACGGCTATCTGATGATCTCGATACGCCAGGCGCATTAGCGCTCATCGATGAAGCGTTTTCACGGCTTGAGCATGCGCACAGCGAGATGATTCACCGTCAGTCGCTCGTTGAACTACTTGAATCGATAGACGGCCTTCTAGGTTTGCATCTTATGCAAAGTACGCCAGATATTTCAGACGAGCAGAAACAACTGATTTTGCAGCGCACACGCGTCCGCGAAGAAAAGAATTGGCAGCGCAGTGATGAGCTCCGTGACGAACTGTCAGTAGAAGGCATCGCGCTCAACGACACCGCGCACGGTACCATTTGGTCATACACTGACTAGCTAGTAGTTGCCGGTTAGTCTTCGCCTTGCAGCTTTTTCATCAATTTATGAATTGGCTGCTTAGAGTGTTCACGTTTTGTTTTGCTACGCTCAAGATAGTCTTCGAGCAGTACTTTCACGCATCCAGCGATAGGAATTGAAATAATACCGCCGGCTAGCCCGAATAAATACAGACCGATCGTTACCGAACCAAGAACCGTAAGCGGCGAGAGTTCGACATACTTTGACTGAATCGCAGGCGAGATAAAATTATTTTCGACCTGCTGATACACGATGAAGAATATGGCGAAGATAATCGCGGCAGGCAGGCTATTGACCAAAAGCAGCAAGGTAATCAACGTACCGCCAATCGTCGCACCGAACATCGGAATCAGCGAAAACAGGAACGCGATCGCGATCGCAGGTGGCGCTAAACTAGTGTCGATTGCCTCGATAAACATACTGATTGCAAACACAGCCGAGCCACTCGCCAGGGCGCCGATACCCGATACGGTAAGCTGCCCCGTAACGTATCCTGTCACAACACGGTGCATGCGGGTCACGACCTTGCGGTGAGCCTCCATCGTCTCCTGGTCATCATATAGTCGCCAGATACGCTTCATCCACTCAGGACCTTCGAGCAACATCAAAAACGACAATACAATCGTCAGAACAATTGCGCCAAGAAGTGCCACGAATGAGCCGACCTGCGATAACACGCCTGAGCTCAGATGCGAGAGCCAGTTCGTTGAATCGGCCTTTATGGTCGCCAGAGCGCTATCGATTTGCGGCTGCAACTGATATTTGTCGATAAAGTCAGCTACGCCACTCCACTGTGATGAAAATGACTGGACTAGTTGTGGCGCATTATTAATAAGTTTGATCGTTTGCTGCGCAATCGGTGGCGCCACGATAAACAACAGTGCGCCGAGCGAAATAATCACCGCCAAAAACGCGATGGCGGTAGCCAATAGCCGACTCTTGCCGGGAATGTGGCGACTCAAGATACCAACTGGACCACTCAGAGCGAGTGCAAGAAACGCCGAACTCGCCAATATAACGATTGCGGCCCACGACAGATAGATCAGATAGATCGCAAACACGAACCCGATCACGACCAGCCAAAAACGAACAAATGTTTTTGTGTCGATTTCGATGTGGAGCTTCATGGGCTTAGTATACTACAGTTTTGATTACCAAGGGGTGGTTGTAATAAAAGCAAGCAGGAGCAAGAGCACAACTGCGAGTGCCGCAACAATAAAAGGCACACGGTTCGGGTAGTAGTCAACGCGAGTGACGCTACGTGTGGTAGCGCGTTTCGCTGGTGCGCGACGAACAGTTGTCGTCTTCTTAGTCGTTTTTGATTTCGTCGAGGTTTTTTTCGTTGTAGCCATGGCTACAGTATACGTATCTGCGTCGGTCGATGCAAGTTATTTCTGTGCTCGACGAGTCGAGTGAGCGGTGAATAGCGAAATCCACTGTGCAACCGTGAGTTCCGAGGGTTTACGTTCCGGTGAAATACCAACGGCCGATCGATCGAGGGCATTAAACGTGCGTGAACTCGCAAAACATTCACGCACGAAGCTGCGATAACGCGGCAAATCGCGCGACTCAATAAGAGGCGCATCGCGCAGTCGCAATTCTAGCAGTACCGTATCGACGGCTGGCGGTGGGGTAAAGTCGGTTTTGCGAAGCGGCTTGCGGATTCGCGCAGCATAAAGCGGCGCTATTTCGATGCCAAGGGCGCTGGTAAAGTGCGCATCGCTGGGCACAATTTTACGAGCGAACTGTTTCTGCGCAATCAGGTAAATACTTTTTGGCGGCTGAGGCGCCTCCATTAGACGGCGGACTAAATCAGATATGATTGAAAACGGCGGATTTGCAAACACTTTGTATGAATCGTTCGGTAACGATACCGTCAATGCGTCAGCGCGAATGCAATGCACATTTTCGTGTGCCGCCATATTCTTTGTGAGTGCTTGAAACGTGGCTGGCTCGTTTTCGACAGCCACGACACGTCGCGCGCGATGCGCTAGTACGGAACTTATGACACCGCTGCCGGCTCCGAAATCATAAACCGTATCATTCTTGCGAATATTGCTGTGCCCGATAAGCTCTGCCACGAGGCGAGGACTGCGAAGGAAATGTTGGTCGTATTCATGTTTACGTATCACCAGATTATTGTAGCACTGCTACTATAAGAACATGGATAAACAAGCATTGCGCACTGAGCTTCGTCACAAACTCGCGCTATTGAGCGATGACGATATTGCAGCACGAAGCATACAAGGTTGCGAGGAGCTAATCAAAGTAACTGACTGGAGTCGTATCAATCGGGTGTGCTGTTATCGGCGCACACCGCGGTTTCGCGAAGTCGATACGCAGTACCTGCTCGAGCAACTCAAAAACCTACCGCACATTGACCTAACGATCGTCAGCGATGATGCCGCGCAGCCAATACTTTCGGTGCAGTACGATCTTATCACCGTGCCGTTACTCGGGTTTGACAGGGACAATCATCGACTTGGCCGCGGTGCCGGCTGGTACGACCGTTTTTTATCTGCCCAGACGCATGCTCGAACCGTCGGGCTAGCATTTCGTGAACAAGAGTTGGCAGTGATTCCAGTCGAACCGCACGACATACGGCTTGATGAGGTTATCGTCTGCTAAATTGACAGACAATTCGTGGAGCGTATAGTGTGAGTATGAGTACCAGTATCGATAGACCTTCGACGATACAAACGCAGACCTCGCACGAAAGTCGCGCCGAGCAGCTCTCGTTCGTGCAGGAAATTGGTATCGCGGCATCGAACGCCGCAATGTGGCTACTTGAAACCGCCACGCGTCTTACGCCCACGTGGGAAGTACGTGGCGCGCCGTACCACGACGATGATCTTGATCGTCCTGACATGGGCGTATAAATCACGTATACCAAAATCGCCTCAACTATATAGCTGAGGCGATTTTACTGCAGGATCGATCACGCTATGCGCTGATAGACATAAGAGTCCACGCGCCTGTGTGACCGTCGCTGCGCAGTCTGAATTGCTGCAAGCCATCGCTGAGCATCAGCACGTGACTGACGACTCCGCTGCGACGTACCTTCAGGGCAAGTCCACTCTCGTGAAACTCATACACCTGACCATCAAGCTCAAGCTTTGATGGGTACGCGACGAGATCCTTACCGAACCTCATGGCCATAACATTGACTGTTTTGTTAATATTTTTTGTCATATACTTCACTCCTAACTTTTGCTCGAAGAACAAAAGGCTACTTTATATAGCGAACGGATTTTGGAGTGAGTGAATGGCGGATAGAGGCGCTGACCGCTCTAAACTACCTTGTTTACCGCATTCACGAATCGTTGAGACGTCGGGTGACGCCAGATACGGTTTGCACGTTGAAAGATATTTTCGTATCAGTACGAGCATAACCATGTATTACTATACGACTGACGACCCGATAAATAAAGCTGCTCGGTGCAAGTGAATGAAGAAAGTCAGTAGGGGATATTGTAAAAGTAACCACAAGATGTTATACTAGTACGATAACGAATGGAGATTAGAAATGGCTAAGCACAAAAACCGCCACGGCGCAGATATCAAACGCGCGCTAAAGAAAAAGAACAAGTCGAACCGACAGAAGAACGCGACGTCAAACTAAGACGTCCGTCATACCGATAATCAATACGTGCTCTATCCAGAGCACGTATTTTTATAGGCGACCTACCTGCAGCACGGTGCCTTCCAGTGCAGTACGAAAGTACCCATCGTGGCTGACGTAAATGATCGCACCGCTATATTTCGCCAGTGCCGTTTCGAGTTCTTCAATGCTCGGAAGATCAAGGTGATTCGTCGGCTCGTCAAGAATCAAGAGTTGCGGCTCGTTGGCAAGCATCGAAATCAGCTGGAATCGGGCCTTCTGACCACCCGAAAGGCGAGACAGCGGTGTATTTGCATCGCCTTCATCGAAGAGGTAGTTACTCAGCAAACTTCGTATCTTCGTCGTACTGATTGATAGACCGCGATCGAGATACATCGTTTCAATGGCCGTTTCGAGCGGCAACGAAAAGTATTTTGGTGACGTCTCTTGTTCGTATACGCCGATACGTACTTTCGAATCAAGCTCGATCGTGCCATCGAAGGTCACGACGTCGTTTGTCTGAGCATATTCTGAGTGGGCAAGAATAGCCTTAATGAGGGTGGTCTTACCGGCGCCGTTTCGGCCGCGTAGCTCGAGCGCTTCACCCTCGCGCAGGTCAATGTCTATACCTTCGAACAATGCCGTATCGCCATAGCCGAGCGACAGATTGCGTGCACGAACTAGGACATGGCTGCTGCGCGATTGCTCGTCGCTGATATTCATGCGAATATTCTTGGCTTTAAATTTATCGTATTGCGAAGCGACTTTGTAGTTGAGATTTGCCGCTGACTCTTTATCGATCCAGAACGTCGGCTTTTCTTTTGCTTGTAGCTCTACGAGTTCTTTACGAGATTGCTCTTCGAGCCGTTTAAACTTCTGAATCGTGCCGGGATTACGTGACTTTTCTTTCAACCGCTGATAATCGATAACTTTTGCTTTCAGGTTGACGATACGTTTTTCAATCATCTCAAAATCGTTCATCTGTGTGCCAGTTTGTACGGCATTTTGTTTCAGGTAGGCATCGTAATTGCCTTTGTACGACGCACAACTACCGTCTTTGAGCTCAACGATTCGATCGACTTCACGGAGCACATCACGGTCGTGCGTAATCACCAAAATCGCTTCACGGGCAGTTTTCATCCAGTCGATATATTGTTGTTTCGCGATATAATCCATGTGGTTCGTCGGCTCGTCGACAAGTGCCAGATGCGCGTCGCTATGCATGACCTTCACAACCTCGACAAGTCGCTTCTGGCCGCCAGACAGACTCGAAAATGTTCGGTGTGCGATGCCGGGTAGCTGAAAGTTATCAAGCTCCCGCTCAATCAGCTCTTCGATTTGATAAAACCCTTTATCGTCAAAACGCTGCAACGCATCTGAGTATTCATCAATCTTCGCCATGTCGTCACCCATCGTAAGCGGATAGGTTTCGATGATGTGACTCAGCTTGCTGTATTCAGGCAACCCCGCAAGCACGTACTGCAGCACAGTTTTATCGCCCATATCATGATGCTCTTGGGCGGTTTGCACGACACTCGTGCCACGTTTATAAATGATGTCACCGCTAAAATCGGTGTCTGTTCCCGCGAGTATGCCGAATAGGGTCGATTTGCCAACACCATTGCGCCCAATCACACCGACTTTTTCGCCGTCATCTATCGAAAACTTAACGCCGCTCAATAGAAGCTTCGGCCCGAATGATTTTTCGGAAATAGAAATATCAGCGATCATATCTGTTAATTATACCATTTTCTAGCGATCATGAAGTGACTATACACTGATTACGCCAAGCGGATATCTAGACCCGTACTTTGTTTAACACAAAACTCAGTATCTCTTTTTCAGGAACAACCTGGGTCGAATTGAATGAGTGCGCTAACGTTTGTCTACCAAATCACACTAGTTGAGTGTGACGTCCGTAGGATCGGTAATGACGATAGGCTTGCCGTCAGCGGATATATCCGTACCAGGCACGGTGATGACGACTGGCTCTGTCACACCCGGGATTCCAGCCGGCAACACGTCGGCTGTACCGCCGGTGTCCATGTTTGATTGGATGGAGCCTGCGTGCACTCCAGATACACCAGTACCGTCCGATGTTTGCGTTTGAGGAGTAGAGCTCTTGGTGCTGGGCGCTGTGTCCGGCGTGCCGCTGGGTTTCGTAGCCGCCTGGCCGGTGACGGTTTCTTTAGACGATTGGCTAGGACCAAGACCAAGTGATGCAGAATAATCTATCGCCGCAAATACGCTGAGCGCGATAAACGTAATCAGCGCGCCAAGAACAAGCGGCACAAAGAAGACACGCCGATGAGCGCTACGCAGGTTTTCTATTTGCTGACGTGACGCACTTAGCTGCATCGACATATATTCGCGTGTGGCATGTAAAATCCTTGCGAAGTGTGCAGCTATACCTGAAAAAAGGGAAGTGAATTTTGCATTGAAATCATTGTGATTTGCTATCGATAAACCGGTCTGTGTGTCATCGATAGGCTGAGGCCTTGTTGAGAGTCGAGAGGTACGGCCCGACAATGAGCCGACAGGTTGATATGGCGTTAATCCGCGACGGCGTATATCGGACTGCTGAAAGTAATGCCTTGAATGTAGCACGTCATCATTTGTTATTGTGCTGAACTGACTTTGTTGGGCTTTCATACTTCTATTGTATTGATGTAGCGAGAATAAGTTGTGACATAGTTTACATATTTACAAAATATTGTTTAAATATATTTCTTATGCTTAATAACAAGCAAAAACACCATCCGTTTGGATAGTGCTTATGCTTGGCTGGGGTGGAGGGATTCGAACCCCCGAATGCTGGGACCAGAACCCAGTGCCTTACCACTTGGCGACACCCCATCAGGTGTGTGAGCTATGCTCAAATAACTTTCATAGTGTAGCGTATTTGCTGCGTTACCTCAAGAGTCACGCGAGATAACTATTTGCGATCGACCATCGTTGGCTGCGCGAATTCAATCAATTGTATGCCGCGCGCGCCGACCGCAATATGCGTACGCGATAGATTAGGTACGTTTGCCGTCATCGTTTGCTCAACGTCCCAATCGAGAAGCTCTGAAATGAGGCAGGTTATCGCAACTGCGTGACCATAGGCGACAATCGGGCGAGTCTCAGCTTCGTTCGCTCTCGCGATATCTTCAACAGCGGCAATCATGCGTTCGCCGACTTCATGATGCGATTCGCCGCCAGGCAAGCGCGCGTCTTTTCCGGCTGCAGCTAATTGCTCTCGCACAAGCTCAGTAAAAACGTCTTCGAGCAGCATCCCCTCGGCTGGTCCATGGGATCGTTCCTGCAGACCAGAGTGAAGCCGAATACTGTGCGTCTGGTCCATAAATGAATACGATACGGCGCCGACTGCAGTTTCAACTGTTCGCGCCGCAGGCGACGCGTAGACAGTAGGTGCAGGATCAGTCTGACGGAACCAGCGAGCATGCTCGGGCAGCGAGGCCCGACCGGCCGCCGATAGCGGAATATGGTTGCTCCGACCGACCACCGTCGTCCGCTCTTCATTCTGTGTTGTGAGTGCGTGTCGTACTAAGATTATTTCTGGCATGATACTAGAACTATAGCACATGAAATAAAGTTGCAATATATGCTTTATTATGCTAAAATATACTTAACCTCAGCACCGATCGCGAAAGGACGGAAGAGGCATGGGACAGTACACCCGAGCCGCACATGAGCGGCTGGAGCGACAAGTGGAGGAGCTCGAGCGCCTGCACATCGAGGCGCAGGGCAGGCTGGGTGAGGCGGCCGAGTCCGACAGCAACACCTGGCACGACAACTTCGCCTTCGAGCAGGCTACGCGTGACATCGACACGAGCAAGCAGCGGTGGCTCAAGGCCAAGCGGCTGCTCGAAGTAGCTGTCATCGTCGAGAAGCCCACAGACGGCAGTGTCGGTATCGGCTCAGACATCGTCTACCGCTTCGTCGGTGACGACGAGACCGAGACGGCACACCTTGCAGGCGAGCAGGCGATTCGTGAGGAGGACGACGAAGTCCCCCAGGTCTCGACCAGCTCGCCGATCGGCAAGGCGCTGTTGGGTGCGAAGGCTGGCGAGACCGTCACCTACACCGGCCCGAACGGCAAGAAGTTCGCAGTGGAAGTCCTCGAGGTCAACTGACCTCAACCCCTCCTGGGCGCTCTCGGGCGCCCAGGAGGAAACCCCCCATATACGAAGAGGAGAAATCACCATGGGAAATTTCAATCACGACACGAAAACGAACTGCATGTATCTTGACCTTGCTGCCAACGGAAATGGCGGCGAGAAAGCGATGCTCACCATAAAAGCTCTCGAAGCGATGCGACGAGAAGGAAATATGCATGCAGATGTTGTTGAAATTGGTCCTGGTGGCGGCTCGTCACTAGAGGCGGTTACTGACTACAAGAGCAGTGAATGCGCCACAAACTTACCTGAAACGATCGACTATTCTTTCGTCGAGCTTGACGGCATTACGTCTGAATCACTCGAAACTGCACGTCAGCGATACGCGAAGTTTGGACAAACCGCGATGATAAAGGGCGATGCTCGCGAACTAGCGACATTAGTTCCTGATGGTGCCGATATTGTCGCCGCATCGGCGGTCTTGCACGAGGTTTATTCATATGGCGGTGGTTACGCTGGCGTCGACGAAACACTGCGTGAAATTACCGATACGCTACACCCGAACGGTTTCTTTTCGTATCGAGATGTTTTTTCTGTCGAAAATGCTTCCCAGCACGAGCGTGTGCGACATATTTATGACAAAAGCTGGGTATATTTTGCCAAACTCTTCTTGCCATACTATTTAGATAACGCGACTCATCCATACCATCATGAAGATGATAAGGTCGTATACGAACAAGACTCACGATTCGTCCGTCCTGAATCAATCGATCCTGACAAAAATCTTTCAATCAATGCACCGATCGGAGTGTTACGCGAACTTCAGCGACACTATATAACCCTTCGTGATTATTGTTGGCGTCAAGGCTCGCTCGGATTCATACCAGAGCTTGAAGGACCGAACGCTAATGACTGGATTGACCAGCGCAATGGTTTGAAACGCGTATACTACACACCAACGACAAACCGTCCCGAAGATGAATTGCTGGCCGTCATGAGTGAAGATGCCGGTAACGGTCTTCGGTCTGTCGACGGCGACCATTTCGACGCTACCACAGATGCTGAAATGGCACGCTTCTTGAAGAATGTGTTAGCAGGCGATGAAACTGCTAGCGAAACGTGGCAGGAGTGGTTGAAACGTGAAGGTTCTGAAACCTACGTATATATGACGATCGGCCGACTGCTCGGTTCTGCAGCGCTACGCTCACTCGAAGCAAGCGATGGCAAGAAGCTCTTGCTGCCAGCATCGGCCCAAGACGTGATCGTAATTCCGCGCGGCTACTACAACCGTGCACTGAGCCGACAAGTCAGTAGCCCGCTACCCGATGCAAAACAACTGATTCTTTTCCGTGCTTACGACCCTAAAAAAGACAAGGATGAGATTGCCGAATCGCTCGGTGCCTTGACAGAGCATTGCACAAAAGACACAATTTCAAGAATATACGGACCAATCAGAAAGGCATCTTAGCGTGACGACGTTACTCGAAATCGAAAAGAAGTACAACCTCCAAACCAACGTAGAAGCGTTCACGAAACTACTCGGTGAGCTGGGTTTTCATGAAACAGTAGTTGAGCACGAGGCAGATACGTATTACTCCCGACCAGACGTCGATTATATGCAGACCGTCGAATGCCTGCGTATTCGTCGCAAAGACAATTATGCCGAGTTAACATACAAACCACCGACGATTGCGAAAAGCGATGTCACGGTAAAACCAGAAACGAATGTTCGACTCGATAGCCCCGACACCGCTCGCGAGGCACACATGCTATTTGATGCGATCGGCATGCAAGAATTGGTTACGGTCGACAAAGAAAGGCATACCTACGTACATGCTGACGAGACAGGCTTATCCGTATGTATTGACATCGTCGCCGACGCAGGCGTGTTCGTTGAGATTGAGATTTTATCCGAAGACGAAGCGAGTGCACGAACGCGTATTGAGGCACTGGAAGGTGCGTTAGAGCTTGATCCAAACTCAATTGTGACGTTACCGTACCGAGACTTAGTCATGAACACCCAAAAGGACAAAGCCAATGCCTAATCTTACGACATTTCATGGCGCAGACGGCTGCGGTAAGTCGACGATTGCCGCCGAGCTCGCCTTGCTAGAGGGTGAACATGGCGAAACGGTCAGTCTTGGCGGCAGCAGCTACAAAGAATGGCTGACCCCTCAAATCGCGAAAGAGACGCTCGGTGACGATGAGATATTTCGGACCGAGGCCCGCACACCTGCGCAAAAAACTCGTCTATACGAAGCGATAGCGGCTGCGTGCTACGGCTATGCGCATTACCTGAATGAAAGCGGCGTATCTGTGGTCATCGATTCCGACCCGGTTATCAAGCGGATTGTGTGGACCGATTTGGAGCTCGAAGATGTCGAGGAAAAAGATCGTTACGCGAGGCGCTTCGGCTCATACCTGCTCGATCATCTTCCTGCCTCATTTATGATGGGAACGGTGGTTGGTGTGAATTTTGACAGTGCCGTCAGCGACCACGATATTCACGATCGTCTTACGCAACGTGGCGGTAATAGTGAATACGATCCGCAGGGTGTAGCTGAAGTACGAAAAATTCGTGAATCATCCGCGTGGGTATGGGCAGAGCTACAAAGAGCATCGACGCAGACAAGTACGGTCGATGTGTTTAATGCGCTCTACGCGACAAGCGATTTTGTCGCGATCGAGAACCCGAATTGCAGCGACGAGCTGATCAGGGTTCAGGCGCGAATGCAGGCAGAACGCATCGCAGGATAGGCTGTTCTCGCGTACAATATACTAGTATGACAAAACCACGACGATCGTTTACGTTACCGCTTGCTGCAATTGTTGGCGGTGGCCAAGCACTCGGCACGCTTGACGATGGTCGAAAAGTATTCGTCTGGGGTGGATTACCGGACGAAGAGGTCACCGCACAGGAAACGAAGCGCAAGTCGAACTTTAGCGAAGCGATTGTTACCGACGTATTGAGTGCTTCTGCGGATCGTATCGAGCCGGTCGACCCAGAGAGCTATTTATCGACGAGCCCGTGGCAAATCATGAACTTCGAAGCCGAGCAACGCTACAAAGCCGCGCTTATTCTCGAGGCATTCACGCTACACGACGTACAGCTACCAAATGTCATCGATGTATATACCGACGAGCAGACGACCCACTATCGCAATAAAGTCGAGTTCAGTTGGTATAGCGACAGCAATGAAAGTGGTGAAGAGACACTCAGGTTGGCATTTTTCAGACGCGGCTCAAAAGGCAAGATTCCGATTGACCAATTTTCTCTTATTCCCGACTCTATGTACGCCCTCGCCGACAGTATCCGACTCGCTCTTGAGCAAAAAGGCGTAACTGCCAGGCAACTTAAAACACTTCTGATTCGTTGCGACCAAACCGGTCGATGCGCCTGGCAACTCTATGTCAAAGATCGTGATTTCAGGGCATTTTCTGAAGCCGATGCGGCAGGATTCGACGCACAGGGCGGAGAAGTAATTTATAGCGATCCTCGCAGCCCCGCCAGCCGTATCACCGAGCGTCTGCTTGCTGTCGGCAACGTTGTCCTGACAGACACTATACTGAACGTACCGTTTTCGTATGCGACCGAAGGTTTTTTCCAGGTAAATCTACCGGTCTATGAGCAGGCGCTCGAAGACATGCGCACCTGGGTGCCGTCAGGAAAAACAGTCGATTTATATAGCGGTGTCGGCTCGATCGGCCTGACGATTGGTGGCGATGAATGTACGCTCGTCGAAGTCGATGAACATGCCGTACGCGAAATGAAACGCAATATCACTTCGCTGGGTAGCCGAGCGCAAGCCGTACTTGCACCCGCGGAAAAATCACTCGAATATATCGATCCCGATGCGACAATTATCGTCGACCCTCCGCGTGCCGGCCTTCACGCAGATGTCGTAGCGCGGCTACGCGAGGTTATGCCGGCTCGTATTATTTATCTAAGTTGTAATCCAGTAACGCAAGCCCGCGACGTGGGCTTACTGCAAGACATCTATCGCATCGTGCATCATAAAGGCTATAACTTTTTTCCACGTACACCACATATCGAGCACCTGGTCGTGCTTGAAAAACATTAGCTTGTCTTAATACGACGGTACGCAAACTTGGCTGCCGGGCGCCAACTCGTCCGCGCATCTGGGTCGAACTGATATATCGTTCCATCACGTACTTCGGCAATCAGTATCAACGCCGGGTTGTATGGTGCGAGCGTACGGTAATATGCCAAATCCTCATCAGACGCAGGTCGGCGGCCAGGGAA
This sequence comes from Patescibacteria group bacterium, assembly GCA_035494435.1. Lineage (GTDB taxonomy): Bacteria > Patescibacteriota > Saccharimonadia > Saccharimonadales > Saccharimonadaceae > SZUA-359. The sequence continues at coordinate 40,147 of DATJGX010000028.1, forward strand.
GACGGCACGGAATTGCTCCTCGGCAAGCTCGTCGAAGTATTTCGGCCTACCTTTTGGCGGTAGGCATAGTTCGATCTTGAAACCCATCCGGGTAGCCAGTTTTCGCACGTCGCCAAGTGTCAACTTGGTAGCACCATGCATATAGCAGAGCAGCTGCTTCTTTTTCGTCAAATACACTGTGGCTTTGACGGAGCGGGCAATATCGGCCTCATCGACAATCACCGTATCGACATCGACAATGAAGCCGAATTTATCTTTGGCGGCCTGCTCAAGCGCGATGGCGTCGATCGTATGCTTATCCATTTGTACATATAGTAGCATACGTTGACGACGTTAGCATTGACAAATATATAACAAATCGGTATAATCTCGAAATCGTTTCGACCTAGAGCGACTCATGCCAGTATGTGAGCTAAATCACGGACACCATACGAACTGATTGTATATACTGCACGCATCGTCGCCCGAACACTGCAGAGGTGTGGTTGGACGATGGTATCGTCGACGGCCATGGACCGTCGATAGGAGTGCGTGGCGCAGGGACCCCATGCACTCACGGGGTCGGCCATGCCGATACCCACCTCGACTCGGGCGCCTAGCCTGCATCGCATCCCGATCGGGACGAGTCGAGCACGTAGATCGCGCATACGCGCCCGCGAATGCCGCAGCGAGATCTACGTACCCCTCGGTGGTCCGGATTGCGTCCACGAGCGCACCGGACCACCGAGGCGGTGAACCACTTCGGTGGTCTTTTTTTTGTGCCTGAGTATAATAGAGGTAGATGCAGTTTTCCGACCGATACCGAAACCTCAATGAACGTCAGCGTCTTGCCGTAGATACACTCGACGGTCCGTTGCTCGTATTGGCGGGGCCGGGAACTGGTAAAACCGAGCTACTCAGTATGCGTGCGGCAAATATTCTTCAAAAGACTGACACGCCGCCGTCAAGTATCTTATGTTTGACGTTTACCGATAGCGGCGCCGTCGCCATGCGCGAACGACTCGCGCAGATTATTGGCCCAGAAGCATATAAGGTCGCAATTCACACCTTTCACAGTTTCGGTACGGAAATTATCAACCAACACGCCGAATATTTCTTCCGCGGTGCGCAGTACGAACCGGCAGACTCACTGGCGCAATATGAAATCATGCGCGGCATATTCGATGAACTCGACTACACCAATCCGCTCGCTAGCATGAATGGCGATGAATACATTTACCTGCGCGATGCGACGACGGTTATTTCAGAACTCAAACGCAGCGGTTTGACCAGCGACGAGCTGCGCCAAGTGCTTGACGAGAACGACGCCGTCATCGATTTTGTCGAACGTGATTTATCGGAGATTTTCAGCAATCGTATTAGTAAGACGGCCGTGCACCTGCTAGCACCCGTCGCCGAAAAGGTCGCCGCGCTCGATCAGCCGACACTACCGCCAGCCGTAACGCCATACGCCAACACGCTCGCTTTGTCGCTAGCACATGCCATCGATCAAGCGATAGAAGCCGACAGCACGAAGCCGATCACCGCCTGGAAAAATGCGTGGACTGAAAAAAATGCAAAAGGCCAAGTCGTTCTTAAAGACCGGGCTCGCCAAGAAAAACTCCGCGCGCTTGCGCATGTGTACTATGAATACATCACGCGTATGCAAACGGCAAATTTGTTTGATTACGACGACATGATTCTCGAAGTGATTCATACCATGGAAATGCGGCCCGAGCTGCAAGCGAACCTGCAAGAAAAATACCTCTACATTATGGTCGACGAGTTCCAGGACACCAACTTGGCGCAGCTACGTCTCCTGTTCGATCTGACAAATGGTATCGAGCAGCCAAATGTCATGGCCGTCGGCGACGACGATCAGGCTATCTATAGTTTTCAGGGTGCCGATATTGGCAATATTCAACGCTTTCGTACTGAATACGATGACCCCGTACGCATTGTGCTTACCGACAACTACCGTTCAGCCCCGGTTATCCTAGAGTCGTCGCGTGCCGTCATTACACTTGGTTCGGATCGCCTAGAAAACACAATCGATGACTTGGTCAAGGAACTGACGCCTCATGTCGATAGCGAACAGGCAAGCGTAGAATTACATAGCTTTTCGTCGAGCGACGAAGAGCGTCTGGGTGTGGCTGAGGCTATAAAAGCCACCATCGACAACGGCGCAAAAGCAAACTCGATAGCTGTGATTGCGCGTCGACACCATGAACTGGTCGCATTGTTGCCGTATTTGAGTCACGTCGGCGTTCAGGTCAATTATGAACGACGTGAAAACGTTCTTGAAGACGAAACGATCCGACTACTTGAGCATATTTTCATGATTATTGATGCCTTACACCGCGATGCTCACGACGAGGCTGACGCACTGCTGCCTGAAATCTTGGCTCACCCTGCGTGGGGGTACGAGCCGCACGATATTTATAAACTCAGCCTCGCAGCATACCGTAATCATCAGCTGTGGCTAGAAGTCATGCAGACTCAGCCAATCTTTAAGCCGTTTGCCGACTGGCTGATTGTGCGTTCTGCTGCAATCCATGTTGAGCCACTCGAAGTACAAATCGACACCGTTCTTGGCATCGACAGTGATAACGACGATACCGATGGCTTCACGTCGCCGCTGTATGCCTACTTCTTTTCTCGTGAGAAATTAACCACGGCACCCGATGCGTATCTAGCGACGCTTGAAGCGCTACGCACCATCCGCGACCAACTGCGTGAACACTACGGACACGAAGTTCCGAGCGTACAGACACTGCTAGAGTTTTTCTCGATGCACCGTGAACTGGGCTCGTCAATCACCGCCATCAGGCGACGCGGCGATGGCGCAGACGACCGTATTCAGCTGATGACAGCACATAAATCGAAGGGACTTGAGTTCGAGCATGTCTTCGTGCTCGGCGCAGTCGACAATATGTGGGGTGAACGCGTTCGTAGTCGAAGTAGACTTATAAATTATCCGGCAAACCTACCACTTGCGCCAAGCGGTGACAGTTTCGATGAGCGCCTGAGGTTATTCTTCGTCGCGATGACGCGCGCAAAACGAACGCTCTCTATTAGCTTTAGCGCACAAGACAACGCAGACAAGCCGACGCTTGTCGCAAGCTTCTTGTCTGACACTGAAATACCGACGATGAACCATGAACCCACCAGCGATATCGTGACTCTGACGGCGCGCGCCGAGCTTGACTGGCGCGGTCACTTGGCGCGGTCGGTCGATACAGAGCTTCGCGACTTGCTTATGCCGACGCTCGAGAGCTATAAATTGTCTGCGACACATGTCGGTAACTTCCTCGATGTGAGCAAAGGCGGCCCAGACCATTTCTTGCTCAATAATCTGCTTCGGTTTCCTCAGGCAAAATCCGCGCATGCCAGTTACGGCACAGCAATTCATGCCACGCTGCAGCGAGCCCATGATTTCTACCATGCTATGGGAGAAAAACGACCGATTGAAGACGTACTGGGCGATTATGAACGAATTTTACGCGATCAACACCTCAGCGAACCTGATTTTGAAACATTTTACGCACGTGGCATCGATAGTCTTGGTGCGTATTTCGCACAAAAATACGATAGCTTCACACCGACTCAGCGCACCGAAATAGGCTTCGGCATGCAAGGCGTCGTCGTCGAAGACGCCTTGCTTACCGGCGCGCTCGACCTTGTCGATCTTGATGCGAAAGAGAAAACGATTCGCGTGACTGATTACAAAACCGGCAAACCCAGCCGTGACTGGAAGGGTAAAAGCGAATACGAAAAGATCAAATTGCATAAATACCGTCAACAGCTCATGTTTTATCAGCTGCTTATCGAAAACTCACGAGATTATCATACCTACCGGTTCACTGGCGGAACCTTGCAGTTTGTCGAACCATTACCAAGCGGCGAAATCGTCGAGCTTGAAGAACAGTTCAGCCAAGATGATATAGACCGTTTCCGCCTGCTGATAAAAGCGATCTGGCAACGTATCATGAACCTCGACTTACCAGATACGAGCGAGTATAGCCCAACTCTCAAAGGCATTCAAGAATTTGAGTCTTGGCTTATTGACAACTTAGAATAAAGTTGATACAATAATACGGCTCTCGAGTGCAATCGACTATAGAACGTCGACATGGTGCTCTCGATGGAGCACCTTGATAGTTTGTGCTAGAGAATCCCCCAGGGAGTCAGCATGCCCACCAAGCAGCAGATCGAGGACGCCGCCAAGAAGACGCCGGCGAACCGCACGGTCGCGGAGCAGAAGATGGTCGACGACGCCTCGCGCGTCGGCAACCAGGCCGCACGCAACCTCGACCACGCCGCCCGCGAGACGCAGCGCGTCCGCGGTCGTCGCTGAACAACCACGCAGTACCCGCCGTGCCCGGCGGCTCACGTCAGTGAGAAAAAGGGCACAACGGGCTAGTGGTGTAATTGGTGCAAGCTCACGCAAGATCAGGAACCTCGGACATGTTCCGAACCATTGATCGTGAGAGGTGCAGGTTCAAATCCTGTATAGCCCGACTGGGATATATCCCTACATCCTCACGAGCGGACCACCCTCGTGAGTACTTGCGGCCTGGCTTCGGCCACGTCCCAGAGTGCGCATCCACCCCCAGTGTGCCGCGCTCCCCTCGGTGTTGTCCATTCCCATTCACCCCCCTGCTTGGGTCTGGACCGGAGGTTGTCGCGCCTTCGAAAGCCGAGGGTCCCACCCTCTTTTAGCACAACAGTCATAACGAGATGATATTGATGGAGCGTCCTGGGTGACGCAGCCGCTGACAACGACGTCAGCCGCGCGAACCCTAGCGTGTGTGGAATCCAGCATATTGTCTCTCCTGAAGGATGAGGATCCCATCGATGTGGATCCTTCTCACTTATCTGAGCCTGCCCGGGCACAGTGGGGAAGTGAGAAGTGACTCGTCAGCGTAACTTCGTGTTACCTCGAGCCTCATCGCAGCCCGCGCACAGTCGCGGGCTTTTCCTTTTTATGAGATAATAGTATCTATGAACTCATTTTGGAAAGACTTACCGAAGCCTTTTTTTGTGTTAGCGCCTATGGAAGCCGTCACTGATGTCGTATTTCGTCATGTCGTGGCGGCAGCTGCACCGCCTGACGTGTACTTTACCGAGTTTACGAATGCGACCGGCTGGGTTCATGCTGGTGAGCCTGCAATCGGCGGTCGTTTAGTCAAGACCGACGAAGAAAGTATCATGGTCGCACAATTATGGGGTGCAGTTCCAGAAGACATGGCACAACTTACTGCACACTGCCGTGAACTCGGCTATAAGGGCGTTGATATCAATATGGGGTGTCCCGATTCAAGTGCTGTAAAGGCGGGAGGTGGTGCTGGCATGATTCGCACGCCCGAACTTGCTCATGCCATGATAGCCGCTGCGAAAACAGCAGGACTACCGGTCAGCGCAAAGACGCGCCTTGGCTATAGTCGAGTCGATGAATGGAAGCCGTGGTTACGCGGCCTCCTAGAGCAAGATATCGCAGCATTGACGATTCACCTGCGTACCAAAAAAGAAATGAGTAAAGTCGACTCGCATCACGAGTTGATTCCTGCCATTGTGGCGCTACGTGACGAAGTCGCACCTAATACGCCGCTTGTCATAAATGGTGATATCGAGAGTCGCGCACATGCGATGGGGCTCTACGAGCAATATCCCGGCATCGATGGCTTTATGATTGGGCGTGGTATCTTTCATAATCCGTTCGCGTTTGAGCATGAGCCGACAGTGCATAGTCGTGATGAGCTCCTTGGTTTGCTACGACAACAGCTCGATCTTTATGACCAGTATTCGGCGCTAACGAATCGACCCTTTGATACGCTCAAACGCTTCTTCAAGATTTACGTCCGAGATTTCGAGGGCGCAAGTACGCTGCGTGATCAACTGATGCACACCCACACGACCGACGAGGTTCGCGCGATTCTCGATACCAAAAACACCTAGCCTGTATACGACTAGGTGTTTTTATAGTACGAACGTCTAATGCCTTCGACGACGTCGATGCAAGTCGGCAACCTTGAGTCTGACCATATGTCGGTCGACCAATTGGTGCGCCTTTTCGAGTTCGATCTGGTCTTTAGCTTCATCGCGCAGCTTGAGCGCTCGCTCAAGTGCTTTTTTCGATTCGGCTTCGACGATATCAGGTGCATGATCAGCTTCATCGACAAGCACGCGCACGTGGTCGCCATCGATCTCAACCACGCCGCCGCTGATCGCGAAGTACTCGACTTGGTCATCGGCGTCTGTCTTTTGCTTACGAACGACGATCGCGCCAGGTTTGGCGAGTGTCACTAACGGTTCGTGACCGGGGAACACACCGATTTCGCCGTCTTCGGTCGGAATGACAACTTCATAGACGTCTTCGTCTATCTTCGTGCCCGCAAGCGTGACAAGCTTGAGATTCACAAGCTTAGTCCTTTTTCTCGCTTAGTGGACCGGCAGCCATATAGAACCAGCTCTCTGGCTTGCTGTCATATTTACCGGCAAGAATGTCTTTGGCGTCGCGAATCGTATCTTCGAGCTTGCTGTATACACCAGGGTTACCGGTGAACTGCTCGGCCACGTAAAACGGCTGTGCGAAGAAACGCTGCAGACGTCGGGCGCGCGAGACGGTCTGTTTCTGGTCGTCTGAAAGTTCTTCCATACCAAGAATCGCAATGATGTCCTGCAAGTCTTTGTACTCCTGGAGAACACGCTGAACTTCACGGGCAACTTCGTAGTGTTCTTCACCGACGATTTCTGGGTCGAGTGATGTCGATGTCGAGTCAAGCACGTCAACGGCAGGGTAGATACCGATTTCAGTCAGCGCACGGTTCATGACGATCGTCGCATCGAGGTGGGCGAAGGTCGTGGCTGGTGCAGGGTCGGTCAAGTCGTCGGCAGGCACGTAGACAGCCTGCACAGAGGTAATTGAGCCTTTTTTCGTACTGGTAATACGCTCTTGCAGACCACCCATTTCTTGCTGCAGGTTTGGCTGGTACCCAACCGCACTTGGCAAACGTCCAAGAAGTGCAGACACCTCACTACCGGCCTGCGTAAAGCGGAAGATGTTATCGACGAACAACAGCACGTCTTTACCTTCATCACGAAATGCCTCAGCGATTGCTAGACCAGATAGAGCCACACGAAGACGTGCTCCAGGTGGTTCGTTCATCTGGCCGAAGACCAGGGACGTCTTGTCGAGGACACCGGCTTCTTCCATTTCGTGGTAGAGGTCGTTACCTTCACGGGTACGTTCACCAACGCCGGCGAACACAGAGTTGCCTGAGTGGAATTTCGCAATGTTGTTGATCAGTTCCTGAATCAGGACGGTCTTACCGACACCTGCACCGGCGAAGAGGCCGGCCTTACCACCTTTTGTCAGTGGCGCGATAAGGTCGATAACCTTGATACCAGTTTCAAGCACTTCGGTCTTGTTGCTTTGCTCGTCAAGCTTCGGTGGTTCACGGTGAATGCTCGCCGTTTTGCCGGTCGGTTGTTTTTTACCGTCAATCGCGTTTCCGACCACATCGAACATACGTCCTTGGGTCTGCTCACCGACAGGCACACTAATCGGCGCGCCGGTTGCCGTGACGTCTTGGCCGCGGCGAAGGCCGTCGGTCGAGCTCATGGCGACAGCACGGACAGTTCGTTCGTCGAGGTGCTGTGCGACCTCAAGCACGAGCGTGCGATCGTTGTTCGTCACTTCGAGCGCATCATACATAGCAGGCAAGTTGTCTTTGTCGAATTCGACATCGACGACCACGCCCACTACTTGGGTAATATTTCCTGTTGCTTTACTCATATCTCTTCTCCTTCGTCTTCTGTTTCGCTCGTCGCGAGTGATTGTTGTAGGCCGCGTATCGATATACCTTCTCCCGCTGCATCCGGCATGACTTGCCATAGCTCTTCGACAGGCACTTCGACTGATCTGCCGCGTTCATCGGCGATGAACAAACTTGTGGGAGTCGGTCGATCAGCACCCGGAATGATTAACTCTGTCATTTCATGGCCTCCGCACCGCCACTGATTTCGGCGAGTTCCTGGGTAATGGCAGCCTGACGGGCTTTGTTCATCGCTAGCGTCAGGTCATCAATCAAATCGCTGGCGTTATCGGTGGCGTTTTTCATCGCGACCATGCGCATACTGTGTTCACTGGCACGACCGTCAAGCAATGCTTGATAAATCTGTGCACCGACCAAACGGTACGCTACGCCTTCGAGCACCGCTTCGGCACTTGGCTCATAGCTTGCCGTACGAATACTGTCGCGTACGTCGGTTTCATCGTAGCCAGCAGGCAAGATACGCTGAATCTTAGCGCGCTGGGTCAAGCTTGAAACAAATTCCGTGTAGACAATATCGACAGCGTCAACTTCTTCGTTGCGGTATAGCTCAGCGGCTGTTGATACGATCGAGTGAAAACTCGAGCCTTCGACTTCGTCCGGCATATCGTCGTAGGTACCACGGACTTCGACGTCTTTGAGTCGTGTACTGAACTGCGACGCCTTGCGACCGACCGTAATAGTCTGCGTCGAAATACCGGCATCGCGATCAGTTCTGATCTCGCTCAGATAGCGCTTTAGCACGTTCGAGTTATACGCGCCGGCAAGACCTTTGTCGCTTGTTATGACAATAAGTAGTCGACGACGAACGTCACGCGTCATAAACAACGGGTGGTTACGAGTCGCGCCCTGACCGGCCAGATACGTCAGAAGCTCGTTCGCTGCCTGGGTATAGTCGACCGTTGCTTTTTGGGCTTCCTGAGCACGTCGCATTTTTGAGGCTGCGACCATTTGCATGGCCTTCGTAATCTGCTTCGTCGATTTGACGGAGCGGATACGTCCCTTTAGCTGACGAGTGCTTGGCATTAGCCTTCAAATCCTTTCGCTGCTTGTTTCGCAACCTTTTCGATCAATTTGGCAGTGTCGCCCTCGACCTTCGCATCACCCTTATTGAGTGTCTGCATGTCTTTCTTGTGATCGGTCCAAAGCTTTGTCAATAGGGCAGCTTGCGCATCCTTGATCTTGGCAGCTGGCACGGCGTCGAAACAGCCTTCGTTCACAGCGTGAATGCTTGCGCTCTGTTCCCAGACGCTGAGTGGCGAGTATTGTGGCTGCTTAAGCAGTTCAGTCAGTCGCTGTCCACGCTCAATCAGTTTCTTCGTTTCTTCGTCAAGGTCGCTACCAAACTGTGCAAAGCTAGCAAGTTCGCGGAACTGGCTCAGGCCGAGCTTCAAGTGACCAGACACGCTCTTAACTGCTTTCGTCTGTGCGTCACCACCGACACGGCTGACCGAAAGACCAGCAGAGATCGCAGGGCGGATACCTTGGTTGAAGAGGTCGGTTTCCATAAAGATCTGACCGTCGGTAATCGAAATCACGTTGGTCGGAATGTACGCAGAAATGTCTCCCGCCTGCGTCTCAATGATCGGCAGAGCAGTTAAGCTACCTGCGCCAAGCTCATCAGAGAGCTTCGCTGAGCGCTCGAGTAGACGAGAGTGCAAGTAGAACACGTCACCAGGAAACGCCTCACGTCCTGGCGGGCGACGAAGCAAGAGCGACATCTGGCGGTAAGCGACAGCGTGCTTTGAAAGGTCGTCATAAATCATCAGCGCGTGTTCGCCCTTATCTCGGAAGTATTCGCCCATGGCAGTACCGGCGTATGGCGCAAGGTAGAGAAGCGATGCAGGATCACTCGGACCGGTCGCGACGATAATTGTCTGATCCATCACGCCTTCAGCTTTCAGTCGGTCGACCAAGCGAGCGACTTTCGACAGCTTCTGACCGATTGCGACGTAAATGTTCACGACGCCAGTCTTCTGCTTTGCCTGGTTAATCATCGTATCGATCGCCACGGCTGTTTTACCAGTCTGACGGTCACCAATGATCAGCTCACGCTGTCCACGACCGATAGGGAACATCGCGTCGATTGCCATGATACCCGTCATCAATGGTTCATGAACGTGTTTACGACCAAGAACGCCGATGGCTTCACGCTCGACAAGACCGCGCTGTTTCGTTTTGATTGCTGGTCCGCCATCGAGTGGCTCACCAAGTGGGTTAACCACACGGCCAAGCAATTCTTCGCCGACTGGAACGTCAAGAATAACACCTTTTAGTCGTACTTTGTTACCGGCAGCGACTCGGCTGTCTTCGCCAAGAATAACCGCACCGATTTCATCTTCCATAAGGTTAAGAGCGAAAGCTTCAACCACACCGTCGGTGGTTTCAATTTCCAATACCTCACTGTAGCCTGCGTCACGTAGACCGTGTACCCAAGCGACGCCGTCACCGACGCGTGTCACGATACCGTTCGACTCGAGCCCGGCGGTCGTTTCAAGATTTGCAATCGCACTGCGCAAATCGTTTGCTAATTCACTTACTGTTATTTCTGCCATATGATTCTCCTAGATTTTCCTTTCGCGTAGTTGTGAGAGGCGTCGAACAAATGTTGCATCGAGCCGTTTTGTAGGTGTTTCAATCCGTACACCGCCAAGCACGGTGGGGTCGATGTGTTCTCGAATTTCGAGCTTCTTCGCGCCGGTCAGGGCCTTGATTTCGTTTTTCATCGTCTGATCAAGATTCTCGATTGCGGTCACGTCGACAAGTACAGTGCCGCTGGCTTCGAGCTGTTCGAGAATTGAACGAACATATAAGTCCAGCTCCCTGGTGCGACGTTCCTCGACGAGAAACGCGGCTAGTTCACGAATTACCGCCGAATTACCGGCTTCAAGCTCGTGAGCGACGTATCGTGCAATCTTCGTACGCGAAAGAGTGGCCGACATTTACTTATCTGCCTCCTTGAGCGCACTGGTAATCACCGCCTTGTCAGCCTTTGCCGAATAGGTCTTGCCGATGACTTTTTCAGTCGCCGCCGCTACCAGCTCAAGCGTTTCGTTATGCAAGGCTTTTTTCGCAGCGATAACTTCTTTGTCGATTTCATCTCGTGCGGTCTTGAGCGTATTCTCGGCATTGGCTTTGGCTTTTTCTTCAGCCTTGCTCAGCATGATCGCCGCTTCGTCTTTTGCGGTTGCAACGATATCTTTCGCTTCCTTACGTGCTTCACGAAGTTGCTTGTCGATCTTTTCTTCAGCCGATGCGGCGTTCTTTTCTGCTTCGCGAGCAGCTTTGAGGCCTTCTTCGATCTTGTCTTGGCGCTCGTCGACTTGCTTCATCAGGACAGGGTAGACGAACTTGCCCATGAGCCAGACCAAAATGACGAAGCCGATGACCTGAAAGAGCAGCATCTGCCAGTCAATACCAAGCGCGTCGAACACGTTGTTCGACGTCTCGGCGGTATCAGCCTGAGCAGCGACTTGCGCGAATTGCGTTGGTATCATGTGTAGCATCAAGGCGTCCTAGATAAACTTAGCGATGATAGCAACGATGATACCGATGATTGCGAGTGAGTCTGCAAAGACGATCGCGGTGATCATCAGGGTTCGGATATCAGATAGTTTTTCAGGGTTGCGTCCCAGTGCATTTAGCGCACCACCACCGATGATACCGATACCGACAGCTGCACCAAGTGCAGGCAGTGCGTATGCGAGACCGAATGCTAGTTGTTCCATTGTTAATAACTCCTTTTATTAATTACCTAAATTATATCATTGCTGCTCGGTTGCCGTTTTCGGATGAGCAGGGGAATGATCGCTTGAATCGTGATGGCTAATAGCCAGGGATGTGAAGATGACAGTCAGAATAAAGAACACGTAAGCCTGGATAAAGCCGATAAACAGCTCAAATGCCATGAATACCGGCAGTGCAAGTGCGGCGAAGTAACCCGTCAGCACACTCATAATGAGTAGCAGGACTTCACCCGCGAAACAGTTTCCGAACAAACGAAGACTCAGTGCGGTGTAGCGGCTAATTTCACCGATCAACTCCAGAATACCTTCGAACGCGCCGAGCGGATCTTTGATTGGGTTGCGGAAATAACGCTTCAAGTTGCCGATACCGCCTAGCATCCGAATAGCATATACCTGGGTTGCGATGAGCGAAATAAAGGCGAGGGCAAACGTAAAGTTCATGTCGGCCGCGATACTACGCAGAATCGGCTGATCATTGTATTTGATACTGTCGAGGCCAGGCAGAACGCTCATCCAGTAGCTGATCAATACGTAGAAAAAGATTGTCAGTGCAAGCGGTGCGATACGGCGCGCGATGGCTCGATCGGGAATGACTGATTCAATCTGGGAGTACATGCCTTCGAACGCCCATTGCATTAGGCCGACGAACCGGTTATATTGACCGTTCTTCACTTTGTGGCTGATATAGAGAAATAGACCGATGAAAATCAGCAGACTCACCGTACCGGTCAGCATGGCGTTTGTGACCGCGAAAGAACCGATGTGGAACATCGGAGCGGTTTTGATGTCGATGTGCAGGTCAAGTGCTGCGAATTGTTGAAACATTTAGTTCTTTGAAACCCTCGTTAGTTGTCTTCGTACAAGCAAACCGGCCAGTCCTGTACCCAGTATCATCAAGGTAATCATCAGCCATGGCGTCGTGCCAAGAAGTTTATCGACATAGAGCCCAAGTAAGGTTGCTCCGATCGTCGGGATAAACATCCGCCACGCCGTGTCGGCGATGTCACCCAGGATCATAAGAACCGCGTTTTGTGCCTGCGGCCTCTTGGTTGGGTTGGTCGTAGGTTTGCCTCCGTTTGGCTGTATGCCCATGTACGCATATACTATAACAGCAGAAAGGTTCATGTTCAATATGCCACGGCGAAATCAGACCCCAAAACTGCATCGACGCGAAATACCGCTTCGGACATGCCGCGATAAGCGGACGTATCGTACCGAGGCCGAAGCGCTCAAGGCTGCGGAGTTACAGATGCTTATGAATCCATCGATAGAATTAAGCGTCTATAAATGTGACCAGTGCCGGTACTGGCATATGACCAGTCGGACATGATATACTAAATATAGTAATAGGAGGGAATACGTATGGCAGATTCAACAAACAACACCGCAACCGTCACCATTTTTAGCACCCCATGGTGTGCATTTTGCCGCACCGAAAAACAATGGCTCGAGAGCCTTGGCGTCTCATATGAGACCAAGGACATCGAAGAAGACGAGGGCGCAAAAGACGAACTACTCGCAAAACTCGATGGGCAATTCCAGGGTGTACCAACCACCTTTATCGGCGACGAAGTAATCGTTGGCTTTGACCGACCAAAACTACAGGCCGCACTCGAAGCGAACAAGCTCGTTAGCGCGTAGCGATTGTATCCCGAGAATTCAGATAGAGCGCCAATCGGCGCTCTATTGACTTTTTATATAGTTTATGCTAATATGGTGTACGCTTGCATCCGCAGGCATCCTGTCGTCAAGGAGCACGTTTCATGACCAAGTTGACCAATCGCACCGTCGAATTCGACCTCAGGGTCGTTCTCAACCGGTGGGTCCTCGCCCTCGTCACGGCTACCAAGGCCGCGCTACACCGACTTCGCACCGGTGCGCGCAACCTCGGCTACGACCTGCGTATGAGCTACAAGCTGTACGTCGGAACCGGCGAGTTCACGATGAGCGTCGACGTCTTCAGGAAGCTACGCGACATCCGTCGCGTCCAGAAGATCTACGGCGATCTCAGCCCCGCGCAGTACCGCGCGCTTGTGC
>DATJGX010000029.1:0-9326 GCA_035494435.1 Patescibacteria group bacterium
ACCGTTATAGTACGCGACGTGATCGGTGTCTTTAACGATGTAGTAGTCGTTCAATACGCCACAGTTATCGACGAATTCCGGCTCTGCGCTGGTAGCATTGCAGAGCATTTCAGCAGGAGCGACATAGGTGTACGTCGAACCTACGACCACGCCGTTTACGTTCAGAGTGTAACCTGTATCGGCCGTTACGGTAACGCTACGGTCGGCATTAACAACATAGGTAACGTGCTCAACGGCGTCTAAAGAATCCGTAAGATAATTAGGATTATTTTTACCACAGAGCTCATCAGTTACGAGTTCCGTAGGGACTGTAACCTGCTCGGCGTCACAAAGTCGGCCGTCATCAGTTGGCAATGTAAAGTTAACCGAATCAACATAGTCACCGTTCTTTAGTTCAAAGTGGTATCCATATTCCGCTGTAGCTGTTAGACTTCCGTCAGACTCAAGTGTCCAATGGTACTCATCGGTATCAGCATATTCACCCCATGCTACGTTACTAACTGCAGGGGTTGCTAGTGGATTACATGGATCAACAACTGGTGGTTGCGGCATATCTACGACACCTGAGGGCACTTCACAATCATTAGCGAGGATCGCTAGACCTTCCGCAGTGAGGTTCTGTCCTGGGTAAGCTGCGTGACCATCTTCCGCAGGTATAGCAGGTATGATGTCTCCCCACTTTTGATGGTTGTCTTTGAGTTCCTGCGCAACGACTTGAGTTGTTGCTACGGGTCCGTCATGGTCATCGTGCCCTGAATGTTTAACAATCGAATGATAATCGACCGGCGTACTTTGATACGGATTTTTTACCGCATCACCACGGTGACAAATTGTATATTTGTGATCTTCGTTACCACCCTGGTTGTGCGTACTTGCGAACGCTGGTGATGCCGGCAAAAGCACGTTTGTTAAAAGCAACAATGCGGCCACGACCCCGGAAGTTACCCGATTTATTAATTGACTCCTCATATACACACTCCCCATCAGAAACTCCACGCTCTGAATATAAAGTTAATGTACGGAGTTTACTCCATGTCAAATATATTGCAAGCATAAGCTAAATAAAAAATAGCCTCCGGCTACCTCTTATGCTTATATAACGGATTGTGCGATTAACCCGCGAACTACCCTCTACTATACACGAAAATGGCCTAAAATGCACTTGACATATAGTTAATACTATAGTATTTTAAGCGTATACATCCGCGAGGGTTCTTCCCTGGCGGTGTTTTTATTTTGTGAATAGTGATAAGGAGCTATTTATGCGATCAACATCATTGATCATCAGTGCAGCTGTTATAGGCAGCACGCTAGCTGGCGGTTCAGCGTACGCTACCCCAGGCCAGACTCACAGCAACAACGCAAACAAAAGCTCACACACATCATCAAAACACGCTACCGAGCACCGTTACACACTGTGCCACGCTACTAACTCGGCGACGAACCCCTACGTTAAAATTACCGTTGACTACGATTCAATCGTAAAGCATCACGGCCATGGTGGTCACGATGGAACGATTGCCACGTCAGTTGCCGTCGCGCAGTCACTGAAGGCTGACAAGACCTCTTGGGGTGATGTTATACCGCCAATTCGTGAACACGGCTTTGCCGGTCAGAACTACACAACTCAAGGCCAAAAGCTCTTGAATGAAGACTGCGCAATGCCAAGTGTACACGGCACCTCAAGCGACTCACCTGACTGCGACAAGCCTCAGGAGCACAAGCACGACGACAAGAAAGATACGCCAAAGCCTCGTCACGAACAAAAAGACGACTGCGACAAAGATACGACACCAGTTGGTGGCAAGGGCTCATCTGAGACGCCCCAAACACCTACGACTCCTAGGCCTGCAGTACAAACGCCAGCGGCAAGTGTCGTCAGTGCGCCAGGAGTTGCGACAGAACTACCTGAAACCGGACCAAGTGCGTTCGCAACACTCGCCCTCTATATTGCCGGCGCAACAGCGACAGCAGCCACCTATGGCGGTCAGTTCATTCGAAAATCTCTCTTCTCACGATAAAAGAGTACTGGCATAAAAAATTCACCCGCTGCTATCTGCGGGTGAATTTTTATTTGTTTGCTATTACCAGAGCCAAGAATTTTTCTTGACGAATTTCTGCTTGAGCCACCAGTTCGTGAGGCTCCATTCGCGTCGTGACAATGCGAATACCCATAGCATTGCCGCGTATACGAGGTGATCGTCAACGAGCGGGTTTGTCTCGAGTGGGTTTTCTGCAGCCCACATGAGTACCAATAGTAGCGTACCGCTGACTGCGGCGATTCGTAATCCAACACCGAGGATAAGCGCGAGGCCAATTCCAAGGAGTCCGAGCATGAAAAGCCAGTCTACCCATACGTGTCCAGCCAGACCCTGGAAGAATCCTACCAATGGACTATCTGGATTGACGCCTTGTTTTAAAAAGCCTGTTGTTGGCGAACCGCCACTCAACCAAGCGCGTTCGGCTGGAGTCGAAAGACCGAGACCGAATGTTTTATCCAGAAATGCCCACAAAAAGACAAATCCGAGCATGATACGAGCGATAGCGAGCGCGTACCAGGCATTTTTATATGTTGGATGGTTTTTTACCATATAGTGCCCCCTTACACTCGTAGTGTACTACCGAGATCAGCGTTTGTAAATGATCACGATCACGCTTATTTTCTATCTACGCGAATAGTGCTTTGCCGTACTTGAGTATAATTGCCGCAACGAGCAATATAACCAATGAAACCATGACGAGCTTGTCATAATCTTTGTCGATAAACGCATGAAGCTTTTTCTGAATGTGCTTCGGCAGGTATAAGTTATTTTCACGTATGTTATATCGAGAAATCGAAAACCAGACGAGGATGGTCGTCAGTGTCACAAGCAAGCACCATGGGCAGAGCGCCTGAATGATGACGAAACTGACATAGAAGAGATACAGTGCAAATAGAAGGCCAAGCGTATAGCCGATTTGTGCTGCAAACATGAATTTGCGCGGAAACTTAATGCCAGCAAGACCGGCAATCGCGACCGTTATGACGATCGGTTCTGCCATCATTCCGAGAAACGAGTTTGGAAAGCCGAACAATTCCGCAGTTGGATGAGCGGCGACAGTCGCGCAGTTGAGTACCAAATTGACGCTACAGCTGAGTACGGCGTTTGGATCACGTGCTAGCTCAATCGCCTCAACTGACAGTACGAATGCAGCGATCAAACTACCGATGGCACCGACGAGCATCGATATGAATATCCAGCGATTGTCGCGGATTTTTTTGTCACGGTGCGTGAAATAGCCGAAGAATTTATCCATAATAGCTCACCTCGTTAATGGTCGGTAGTGGCCGACCGCGCCACATATTGAGCAGCTGTCCCTCGTCTGAAAGTGCGACGATCGTCGGATACTCGACGATGTCGTAGGTACGGCAAAAATCGATGCCCGCAGGCGAATCAGGATTCACCTCTTCAAGTTCTCGTCCGGTCTGGCGTTGGTAGTCTCGCAGATAATCAAGAACTTCGCGTGCGTGATCGCTCTCAATTTTGTAGATGACCACTGCGCGCATGACTAATGTTCTCCGTCTTTTTCTTGACGTTTTTGATCAAGAATTTTCACGAAATCATCGAGAGTACGGAATTCATGGAACACACTTGCGAAGCGTACATAGGCGACCTCGTTCACGGTTGCAAGCTGATCGAGCACGATCTGACCAATCGCTTTTGAGAGTACTTCGTTCTCGCCGAGATCATATACTTTGTCCTCGATGTCATTGATGATCGCTTCGACTTCCATTTCTGATTGAAAGAATTTGCCAACCGAACGGTGAATCGAATTACCGAGCTTATCGCGGTCAAATAACTCTCGGGTGCCATCTTTTTTGACGACTGCGATATTTCGTCGTTCAATACGCTCGTAAGTCGTAAAGCGGTGTCCGTCAGATGTTTCGCGGCGGCGGCGAATAGCCATACCATCTGCTGACTCGCGAGACTCTAAAACACGGCTGTCACCGATTTTGTAGTTCTTCGCCACGACGGTTAGTTCTCTTTCTCTTCTTTGTTCTTCTTACGGCGGCGAAGGAATGCCGGCGTATCATCGTCGTCTTCTTCAGCTGGCTGGTCCCAGATTGTCGTTGGGGTGTCGTCGGCAAAATGAGCTGCTGCTTCGTCCTGAGACATCGTCATGCTCTCTGAGGTACCAAGTGAATCGACAGCATCGTTTACTGCAGCCGACTCAGAGACACCTGCTTCCATCTTTGCAGCTTCTTCGCTGTAAAATGCGCTGTCAAAGCCGGTTGCGATAACGGTGATAATCAGCTCGTCTTCAAGATCAGGTTTAAGTGTGGCACCAAAGATGATGTTTGCATCTGGCGAGACTGCGCTGGTAATGATTTCTGCCGCTTCCTGAATTTCCGACATCGACATGTCGTAGCCACCGGTAACGTTGAAGAGTACACCCTTAGCGCCGTCAATCGAAACTTCGATAAGTGGCGATTCGATCGCCTGCTGTGCTGCCTGTGCCGCACGATCATCGCCGCTTGCGCGTCCGATACCCATCAGTGCTGAACCGGCGTTGCTCATAATTGCTTTTACGTCAGCAAAGTCGAGGTTGATCAGTCCATGCTCGGTAATCAGTTCAGAAATACCCTGCACACCCTGGCGCAGCACGTCGTCTGCAATCTTGAACGTCTCGAGCAGTGGGGTTCGTCGGTCGATCGTTTGTAGTAAGCGATCGTTTGGAATCGTAATCAATGTGTCGACCTGACGGCCAAGGTTGTTAATCGCGCCATCGGCATTGAGACGTCGCTTTTCGCCTTCGAAGCTAAATGGTCGAGTTGCTACACCGACGACAAGAATACCAAGATCGCGCGCGATTTCCGCGACGACATGACCTGCACCAGAACCTGTACCACCACCGGCACCAATCGTGACGAATACCATGTCTGCGCCCTCAAGCGCATCCCGAATCTCGTCAGCAGACTCACGAGCTGCCGATTCACCGACCGATGGGTCAGCACCGGCTCCGAGTCCGTTTGTCGTGTTGTGACCAAGATGAATCTTGATGTCGGCTTTTGAATTATGCAGCGCCTGAGCGTCTGTGTTCATCGCGATGAACTGCACGCCAGATAGGCCTGCATCTTTCATGCGATTTACCGCACTACCACCAGCGCCGCCAACACCAACAACTTTGATGCTCGCAAACGTCTGAATTTCACTTGGTTTTACTTCTGGCATGTATTCCCTCCTCAGCTAGCTGGGGTTTGCTAAAAACTATCCACTAGTATACATCTTTTTATTATTCAAGGCTACGATTTGAACTTCGAGAACACATTTTTAATCATGTCCGTCGCAGACTTCAATGCATCGCTGCTTGCGCCTACTTTCATGCCATGATTTTTTGTGTTCATCGGCGATTGGCTACCTTCGCTGTCGAGCAACATCAAGCCTAATGCCGCTGCATACTCAGGTGATTCGACTTGCTCGTTCACGCCGCCGAAGCCACTTGGTTTGCCCAGGCGTACTGCTAGACCAAGCTTTTCGCGTACATATTCACTCATATGCTTCATCTGTGAAGCGCCGCCGACAAGTACGACTCCGCTCGGGAGCTGGCCTGCGCGACCGGCTTTTTTGAGTTCTTTTTGAACGAGGTCAAATACCTCATCGAGACGTGCTTCAACGATTTCATCGATTTCTTCTGACTGAAAACTATAGATTTCGCCCTCGTGCTTGTAGCTGATGCCCTCGTTTTCTTTGCGAGGCGTCGCTGACGCATGCTTGAGTTTGATCTGCTCGGCGATTTCAGGGTCAGTCTTCAGGCCAATTGCAAGGTCGTTTGTGATGTTCATGCCGCCAAATGGCACGATACCGACATACTGAAGATCGCCTTCCTCAAAGACGGCTACACCGGTGGTAGCACCGCCCATATCGACGACTGCGACGCCGCTTTCGAGCTGCTTTTCACTGAGGACTGCTTTTGCACTGGCAAGCACTGATGGGACGGTGTCGTGAGCGGCAACTGTCGCCATCTCGGCCGATTTGCGCAGGTTTTCAAGCTGTGGAGCGAGTGCGCTAACCACGTTGGCATTAATCTCGAGACGTGTGCCGGTCATGCCGACAGGATCCTTGATGTTATCTTGGCCATCCAGCCTAAATGTGTGCGGAACGACTTCGATAATCTCACGGTTCGGTGGTACTTTGCCGACCGTTGCGACTTCTTCGACACGAATAATGTCTTCTGGCGTAATCTCGTGGTCGAGCGCACCGACGGCAATCATGCCTTCTGCCTTTGTACTCAGAATATGTGAGCCATTGATACTCATACTTGCGCCATTAACTTCATAGCCACTCATGCGTTCAGCATCGCCGAGTGCATCGTCGATAGCCTTCGCTGGACCGCTCAAGTGAACGACCATACCTTTACGCATACCGCTGTTCGCTGCGGCACCGACACCTACGACAGTAGGCGTACCTGTTGTTTCATCGATATGGCCCACGACACAACGAACGGTTGTCGTACCAATATCTACCCCTACGGCATAGCGAGAGTTTTCTTGCATACTGCCAGTATAGCATAGGCTCTATTTTTGAGTGAGAATTTCTGCGCCGTCTTTTGTGATAAGTACCGTGTGTTCGAAATGCGCCGACATACTGCCATCACGCGTGCTGATTGTCCAGTCGTCATCCTCGGTGCGAATCTTTTCGCCGCCGAGTGTCGCCATCGGCTCAATCGCAATCGTATCGCCGGCTTTAAGAATTGGACCGGTGCCTGCTTGGCCGTAGTTGGGTATTTCTGGCGGCATATGCATTTGTGTGCCCACGCCATGTCCGACCAACTGCCGAATAATACCAAGCCGCGCGTCGGACAAGACTCGCTCAACTGCGGCCGAGATATCGCCGACGCGCGTGCCCTCGCCTTTTATTGCATCGACACCGGCGTATAAGCTTCGCTCGGTCGCTTGAAGCAAGTGTTTGGTCGCACCGCTCGGCTGCTCGTCGATTATCATCGTAAATGCGCTGTCGGTCTTCATGTGTTTGTAGGTAATAACCAGATCAAAGCTGACAATATCGCCCTGACGAAACTCGACGTCAGTCGGTACGCCGTGCACGATCTGTTCATTCAGACTGATACAGACATTACCCGGAAAGTTCACTTCACTGCTTCTATACGTCGCCTCTGCACCATATTCGCGAATCTTTTCGCCGACAAATGCATCGACCTCAAGACCAGTCATGCCAGCGTGAACATACCCACGGATATCATCAAAAATGCGCGCAAGTAGCTTTCCACCTTCGCGCATCGCTTCAATCTGCTCAGACGTCTTCGTCGGTTGCATTGCCTTCGACAGCTTTCATTACTTCATCATAAATCTTGTCATGTACTTCACCGGCGGTACCGATACCTTCGAGGTGAACGATTCGGACGTCGTCTTCGGCAAAAATACCCAGCACCGGATACATTTTTTGTCGATAGATATTCATACGTTTGGCGATCGTTTCAGGCGTGTCTTCCATACGGCCGCGCAGTTCGAGGCGTTGCATAATTTCCGATTCCGGCACTTCCAGCACAACGACCAATTCGATTCGCTCGCCATTTTTCTCCATGTAGTCAGCCAGCCACTCGGCCTGCTCTTTTGTACGAGGAAATCCGTCAACGATCGTGCGTGGGTATTGCTTTGCCTTGGCGTCACGAAGAGCTTTATCGAACACTTCATACGTCAGTTCATCGCTGACAAGTTCACCACTTTTAAGCACATTTATAACTTCCGGATCGTCACTTTCTCGAAGCATCTGTCCGGTAGAAAGCCATTTCCAACCCATGCGCACAGCGAGCATCTGCCCCTGCATACTTTTTCCAGCACCAGTGGGACCAAAGAGTAGTATCACAATATTCTCCTGCTAATTGGTTATGTTTGTAATTCTTGCTTCACGATCGCAGCGATGGTTGCACCGTCGGCGCTATTGCCGGCTTGAGCCTTGACCGCACCGATAACCTGACCCATAGCTTGCGGACCAGACGCGCCGAGCGTTTTTATAGCGTTCTGCACGAGTGTCCGGATTTCGTCCTCGCCCATCTGCTCAGGCAAGTACTTTTCAAGTACAGCCGCTTCTTGCTCTTCGGGCTCAGCTAGATCATCGCGACCGTTGTCACGATAGAGTTTCGCTGACTCACGTCGCTTCTTGATTTCGCGCGCGATAACTTTTTCGATTTCAGCATCAGCCAGACCTTCGTCTCGCTTATTCGTCGCAACTTCTTCGTTCAGAATTGCTGCCTTCAGGCCGCGCAAAACCTCACCCTCAAAACGATTGCCGCCTAACAAGGCGGCTTTCATATCGTTCATGAGCAGCTCTTTAAGAGCCACCGTTTAGCGAACTCCGAGACGCATCTTGGCTACTTTTTCAGCCTTGCGTTCTTTGCGAATGATCGCTTTCTCTCGTCGCTCAGTCTTGCTGAGTGGTTTGCTAAATCGCTGGGCAGCTTTTGCCTGACTAAGCACACCGCTCTGAAGAACTTTGCGGTTGAATCGGCGAATGATGTTCTCGTTCGCTTCTTTCTCGTCTTTACGTGTAACTTGTACCATATGAACACCATTGTAACAGATACAGTTCGTTTGCACAATACTAGATCGTACGGAGATGAAGCAACTTAGCCTGTATGCTTCGTCGACCCTGCCATTCGTTCAACTCAGGCTGGTACCACAGGTCAATCATTGTGCCCGGTTCGACAAAAAAGTGTTCAGGCGCCGAAAATGCGATAGCATCGACACTCGTCGTACCATCATGAACCGTCAGCTTAACGTGCTGGCCTTCAGCGCCCATTCGACGCACGTAGCGCACCACCGCCTGCTTCGTCAGTAGCACCGGCTGCGGGTTGCCGTTTCCAAATGGCTCGAGCGTCGCGAGTTGTGTCACGACAGCCTCAGTCACCGCTTCGAGCGGCACCTCTGCATCTTCGACAGGGTGCAATGTTTGGCGCTGCGATTCGTGATCGAGCTGCTGTGCCTTGTAGTATTCATTAACACGCTGACGAAACGCCGCGATATGTTTAGTCGGCAGCGTCACACCAGCCGCTAATTTATGTCCGCCACCTTTTATAATCAAATCATCGCTAGCCCGTATGGCTTCTGCGGCGCTAAAATCACCGTAACTACGTGCACTACCTTTTGCTTCGTCGCCTAGTTCTTCGATGACAAAGGTCGGTTTGTGATACGTCTTGAGCAAGCGTGCCGCAACAATGCCGATAATGCCATGGCTCCAGCCGGCGCTACTGACAACGAGTACAGGATCAGCCTCAAACGTTTGGGCTTGAATCAGCGCTTCTTTGAGAATCTTGTCTTGTTCACTTCGCCG
>DATJGX010000030.1:0-7659 GCA_035494435.1 Patescibacteria group bacterium
TCGTTTCTCTGACCCGATTGATCTTATCAAGTTCCGCTCGATGTCGAGCAAGTACGGTAAAAAAGACGCCGCCGAGGAGTTCAGAGAAATGGGCAGGGAAGACTTGGCCCAAGAATACGAACGTGAGCGCAAAGTCGAAAACGATCCGCGAATCACCCGCTTTGGTAAGTTTCTGCGCGATACCTCGCTCGACGAGCTACCACAACTGTTCAATGTCTTGCGCGGCGATCTTTCGCTAGTTGGCCCCCGCCCCATTTTGCCTCAAGAAGTCACCTTTAATCCTTCGCGTACGGCCTTGCTACACAGCGTGCGTTCAGGTGTAACCGGCCTCTGGCAAGTATCGGGTCGCTCGAACCTCGACTTCAACGAACGCATCGAACTCGAGCTCTACTACGCCCGCAACTGGAGTTTCTGGCTCGATATAAAGATTCTGTTCAAAACCATCGCTGTGGTCATACGTCGTACAGGAGCAAAATAATGCCTCGTCAGCCACGTATTGCCATTGTGTGCGATTTTTTGACAAGCATGGGCGGCGCCGAGAACGTGGTGCTGGCACTGCACGATGCATTTCCAGCTGCCCCGATTTACACCGCACTTTACGACGAAGCGCGCATGCCGGCCTTTTCGAAGCTTGATGTCCGCACCAGTCGCCTGCAATCACTGCCGCAATGGCTACGAAAATCGTATAAGCTTTTTCCGACTATGGCCGTGCGTGCGATGCGCGAGTTAGACCTTAGCGAGTACGATATTATTATCGCCAGCTCATACCTGCACGGGCACCAAGTCACGAAGTCGCGGCCGGACCAGACGCTGATTTGCTACATGCACACGCCGCCGCGCTATTACTGGAGCCACTACGACGAATATCGCCGCGATCCTGGCTATGGCAAGCTCAACCCGCTGATCCGGGCGCTGATGCCACTGATGGTGCCACGGCAGCGCAAACTCGATATCGAAGCAGCGAAGCGTGTTGACGTGTTTGTCGCCAATTCAAGCGAAACACAGCATCGAATCAAGACTTATTATGATCGCAGTAGCACCGTGATTCACCCGCCCGTCGACACGGCGCGGTTCTCACCACAGCGTGAGCGCGGCGAGCACTACATGACCAGTGGTCGACAGCTGCCGTATAAGCACCACGACCTGGCCGTTGCCGCTTGTACCAAGCTCGGCAAAAAACTCATGGTATTTGGTGACGGACCGATGCACGAAACGCTGGTGGCTATGGCAGGGCCAACGATTGAATTTCGCCGAGATCGCTACGGTGACGCCAGCGACAGTGAGCTTGAAAAAGCACTGACATCTGCACGAGGATTTATTTTTCCCGCCGAAGAAGATTTCGGTATCGTTACCGTCGAGGCGCTCGCCGCCGGTACGCCGGTCATAGGCCTGGCACGTGGCGGCACGACCGATATCGTGACATCTGATGATCTGGGCGTATTGTTTGACGAGCAGACAGTCGAGGACGTCATGGCCGCAATTGAGCGCAGCGAAACGCAGCAGTATTTTCCGTCAAAGCTTGCTCGCACGGCCAAACGCTTCGACAAATCACTTTTTATTCAAAAAATAAGAAAAGTGGTCAGCAGTTCGATCCGCTGACCACTCGTAGGGGTGGGGTATTGGGTTAGAGGTAAATACGCCAGTCAAAGTTTGAGGCAATATAGCTACGCTCAAACTCATTTAAGGCTTTCGTGGACTTCGATTGCTTGGTCATATATACCTCCTTGTACTATGTCCGCCTCACTGCGACGGTACCTCTAGTATGCCAATGTCTTAGCGAACAGGCTGTAACATATGTCACGATATAGCTACGAAGTGGCTACTCGACGGTGACCGACTTTGCCAAGTTACGCGGCTGATCGACATCGTTACCCCGGCTCACCGCCATGTGATAGGCGATAAGCTGCGATACGACATTAAACACCAGAGGCGTGAGATGCTGCAACTTGGTATGAACCCGTACAACCGATTCTGCCGGTAGTTTTTTGTCCGAATCGGTAATTGCAATAGCATGTGCGCCCCGTGCGTTCATTTCGATAAGATTGCTCTGAGACTTTTCATACAGCCAATTATCCTGGATATAATAGACCTCGAAGAATCGCTCATCGATCAGGGCAATCGGCCCGTGCTTCAGCTCGCCTGCCGCGTATCCTTCGGCGTGAATGTAGCTGATTTCCTTGAGCTTCAAGGCGCCTTCAAGTGCCACCGGGTACAGGGCATCACGGCCGACATATAAACTGTGTTCATAGTGCGTATAGCGATCCGCAAGCTGTTTGGTTGTATCGAGATGATCTTCAAGTACTTGTTCGATTTGAGCAGGCAACAAATCAAGCTCTTCAACAAATTCCCTGACGAGCGTTTTGTTACTGCCCTTACTTTCGGCTAGCATGATGGCGAATATGATCATGGCGACAACCTGCGATGTGAACGCCTTGGTACTCGCAACACTGATTTCGGAGCCCACATGCAGATACACACCGCCATCGACTTGCCGCGCAATCGAACTGCCGACCGCATTTACGACGCCTAAACAGCGAACGCCACGACGCTGCAATTCGCTCAAGCAGGCAAGTGTGTCGGCTGTTTCGCCAGACTGACTGACAATTAAAGCGACCGAGTTTTCAGGCACCGCAAACGATCGATAGCGAAGCTCTGATGCAGTCTCGACTGATACTACTACGTCATCGGTGAGCAGCTCGGTATAGTATTTGGCCAGCAAACCAGCGTAATACGCAGTGCCGCAGCCGACGATAAAGACATGCTTGACCGCACGAAGCTCGGCATCGGTCATATTGATACCGCCTAGGCGCGCCGTTCGTTCAGCCAGTCGCACCCTGCCGCTGAGGGTCGCGCGGACCGTGTCGGGCTGTTCGTGAATCTCTTTCAGTAAAAAGTGCTCATAGCCCTGCTTTTGAATTGCCTGCAAATCAAGCTCTAGCGTTTCGACGGTCGTATCAAGCGCCCGAATATCTAAGTCATATAGCTCTATGCCAGTGCGACGACAGACCGCAAGCTCATTGTCGCGTAGGTAAACGACTTGATCGGTATGCCCGACAATCGCCGAGGCGTCGCTGGCGATAAATACTTCGCCGTCACCAAGGCCCAATACAAGCGGACTGCCGTTTCGCGCAACCACAATCTCATCTGGGTTCTTGGAATCGACTACGGCTATGCCGTAGGCGCCTACGACCATTTTAAGCGCGGCGCTGACGGTCTCGACAAGCGTATCGTACGACGATGAAAGATATTCGATCAGCGCGGCCAGCACTTCACTGTCGGTGTCGCTTTTCATGTCGTAGTCATGCTCCGCAAGCATGGCTTTGATATCCTGATAATTCTCGATAATGCCGTTATGAACCAAATAGATATCACCGACGGCATGTGGATGTGCGTTTCGCTTGCTTGGCTCGCCATGCGTTGCCCAGCGTGTGTGCCCGATGCCAATCGTATCACTCTT
Source organism: Patescibacteria group bacterium (assembly GCA_035494435.1). Lineage (GTDB taxonomy): Bacteria > Patescibacteriota > Saccharimonadia > Saccharimonadales > Saccharimonadaceae > SZUA-359. The sequence continues at coordinate 3,458 of DATJGX010000030.1, forward strand.
TTTCGCACCGTCGATTCGGTGAGCTAGCTCAGCGACTTTGCCTTTTGTACGCAGCAATGTTACCTTCGAGCGAGGACTGATCGTCGCGATACCGGCGCTATCGTAGCCGCGATACTCGAGCCGCGCCAAGCCACTCAGCAAGACTGACTGCGCCTGTTTGGGACCAATATAGCCGACGATACCGCACATGTTTGTTCCTTTCGGTTATGCTTCTGTCATGTAGCCTACGCCCGCGCCCGCGAAAAGTCAATTTTGTAGAGCAATTTAAAGAAAATACATATTTACAACATACTTGCGATTTTGTACCCCCTGTACCAAACCCTCTTTAAAAATGCTATGCTAGATGCATGACAAAACTACTCGTGACAGGTGGTGCGGGGTTCATCGGGTCGAACTTCGTACACTATACCCTCAAGCACAGACCTGAGTATGACGTGACTGTACTTGATAAGCTGACATACGCCGGAAACGAATCGAACCTTGCGTCGGTCAGAGAAGATATTACTTTCGTCAAGGGTGATATATGCGACCGCGAACTCATGGATAAACTCGTCGGCGAAACCGATATCGTTGTGCACTTTGCTGCCGAGAGTCACAATGACAATTCCTTGCGCGAACCATGGCCATTCGTCGAAACCAATATTATCGGTACCTATACCATTCTCGAAGCGGTTCGCAAACACGGCAAGCGACTACATCACATCAGCACCGATGAGGTATTTGGCGACCTCGAGCTCGACGATCCAAACCGGTTCACCGAAACCACCCCATACAACCCTTCCAGTCCCTACTCCAGCACCAAAGCAGGTTCCGACCATTTGGTCCGGGCGTGGGTACGTAGCTTTGGTATACAAGCCACGCTTTCGAACTGTTCAAACAACTATGGTCCATACCAACATATTGAAAAGTTCATCCCTCGTCAGATTACGAATATTCTTTCGGACATCAAGCCGAAGCTCTATGGTACGGGCGAACAGGTCCGTGACTGGATTCATGTCGACGATCATAACGAAGCTGTGCATTTAATTCTCGACAAGGGCGTGCTTGGTGAAACCTACATCATCGGGGCAGATAACGACCACGTCAACAACAAGATGGTCATCGAGCTTATTTGTGAGCTGATGGGCAAAGGTAAAGATTGGTACGAGCACGTTAACGACCGACCCGGTCACGACCTTCGCTACGCCATGGATAGCAGCAAACTCCGGCGGGAACTTGGCTGGCAACCACGATATACCGACAATCAAACCGGCATGCGCGATGGTCTCAAGCAAACTATCGACTGGTACGAGGCAAACCGCGACTGGTGGCAAGCTGACAAAGAAACTGTCGAGACTGCTTACGCCAAGCAGGGGCAGTAAACTGTGGAGTTTCGCAACTGTCGACGCTGCGGGGCTGAGCTCGAGCCGCAAAGCCCATCGAGCTTCCGCTGTACGGCTGGTCATGTAATCTTTTATAATCCGCTACCAACAACTGGTGTCTTCATCGTAACCGATGACGATCAAGTCATGCTGTCGGTTCGCGGTATCGAACCACACAAAGGCATGCTCGATAGCTTCGGAGGTTTCGTAGACGGCGCAGAAACACTCGAGCAAGGTTTGGAGCGTGAGCTACGCGAAGAGTTGGGACTCGAGCCAGATCAGTACGAACCGCCGACATTTCTTTGTAGTGCCGTAGGGCAGTATCCTTTCGGAGGAGAAACATTGACCGTGTTAAGCTCGCTATTCTATACCCGCCTAAAGCCCGGCGTCGTACCGGTGCCTGCCGATGACGTCGCGGCTATCGAGACACTAGATATCGCGACGCTCGATTTATCTCGGCTTCATGACGATGATGTCCGCGCCGGTATGCGGGCACTTCGTTCTGCGCTAAAACATAGCGCATAAGCCGTATCGGCTAGTCGGTTTTGAGATCAATCACCTTTTTTCCGAAGTGTCGGGCGCGCTCAAGGTAACGATGCGCAATATTGAGACTATTCGCCGTGTTAGCGGAACTAATAATTTTTCGGCCATCAGGCGTGCGAAGACCCTGTGAATTTAAATACATCTCGTGCGCATCATCCCAGGAATATTCTTCGGCTTGACCGATTATCTCAGTCGTTTCATGAAGTGCGCCATCGCTTCGACGCTTAATACCTTGTGCGAGCACGGTTACGGTGTGATGCATTGACATGCCGCTATGTGTCATCAGGCCTCGTAATGAACCAACGATCGTATAGTCATCAGCCTCGTAACCTGTTTCTTCGCCGAACTCACGTCTCGCTGCGGCGATAACTGCTTCTTCATCAAATTCGACGCCGTGACCGCTGTCATGCGCCTCGATTCCACCACCAGGAAGCTCGTAGTGCCATACCGGTTCGCCGTACACAAGATTCGTGACATACCGTTCTTGTGGCAACAGAAGGGTTTTATCCCCTGGCATGTCGCCAACGACTTGCACACCCGGCAGCATACGGACATAGTTCATCTGACCACCTTCGGTCGATGATTTTCGTACGACACCACTTATAGGGTCAATGAAGTCCATGGCTTGACGCTCAACGCTGTACCATGGGTTCTGGAATACAGTTTCAGGGCTGCCAAATGGCCGAAAGCCGCTCCGTGGCGCATGTTCAGATGAGCTCATATTATTTATATAATAGCATAAAAACACAATACAGTCAATTATTGTATGGTTTGCTTTAGGGCTGTAGCATCTCTTCCCTGTTATGCTATTGACTTTTTAATGTATTTATGCTAATATTATTAAGCTCTGATTTTCAGAGCCGTAGGTGGTTTACCACTACGCACCTCTCAAGCGAAAGGCGTTCGTCATGAACGACACCACCAGCAAGACCGTCGTCTTCGGCCTGACCAAGATCGAGGACGGCGAGACCGTCGGCTGGGTCGACGCCACCATCGAGGGTGGTCCGGCCGTCAGCGAGAACCCGTACGTCGGGTCCGTCGCCTACGGGCGCGGCCCCCTGGGCTACGACCAGCACATCATCCACGCCAACAGCGGCGCGCCCGTCATGGGCTACTGCTTCGACGAGGATGGCGAGCTGCTGGTGCTCGGCCTCGTGGCCGGGCGCTGGAACCTCAACGACGGGCAGCACCGCGCCGAGGTCCCCGGTGGCTTCGGCAAGTACGACCCCGAGACCGGCAAGCGCGAGTTCCCCGCCAAGGGTGCGCTGCGCGAGCTGGCCGAGGAGACCGGACTCGAGCCGGAGTCGGTCGTCATGATCGACGGCGAGCCCTTCATCGGTGACCGCGCCTTCTTCCTCAAGGAGGTCGGCGAGGGCAACAACGTCGGCATGTTCGAGCTGACGGAGGCCATGAAGGTCGCCATCAAGCAGAGCCCCTCGCTCGAGCTCATGCACTGGAACGACTTCCAGAAGCAGAGCCCGGACGGGATCACGCTCGGCTCGACCATCCGGCTGATGGGCGCGCTCTTCGAGGCCGGCCTGCTGAAGGTCTGCAAGGCCTGACGCCTGTGCGGCACAATACGGTGCGGCGGCACACCGTACGGCTTCTAGGTAAGCCGTAAAGTTGCTTCGAAACGAAGCAATATGCCGAATCGTCTACGGTTCACTCCATTCTCGAATGTTGAGTGAGCAGTGACACACGAAACGTGTGCGAATCACGGTAAGAGCTCTGCTCCCGCGATTGCAGCGCACGTTCCGCTCGTTCCGCAAATGTGTATTTGTGCTGATGAGTCCAAAAGGACGAAAACGAGCTTCCGCTACCAATGGCGCTAGCGATGGCATATACTATAGCTATGAACTCCAGCATAGACCCTTCCGAATTTCATAATTACCATCCTGCCCTGTACGAGAACCGTGAGCTACGCGTCACGCAGACTGACATTCCCGGATTACTCCATATCGATGTAGTGCTGCACGGTGACGAACGCGGTTGGTTCAAAGAAAGCTTCCAGCGCGAGAAGCTGGTCGCGCTTGGCTTTCCCGCTGATTTCAACGACGTTCAGAATAATGTGTCATCAAATATCGAAGCTGGTGTTACGCGCGGCATCCATGCGGAACCTTGGAATAAATACATCACGCTGACCCGTGGCATGGTATATGTTGCTATCGTCGATTTACGCGCTGGCGATACGTTCGGCCGCGTCGAAGAATTTACCCTGACGCCGGCACAGGCATTGTATGTACCAAAAGGCTGCGGTAATTCATACCAAACGCTTACGCCTGATGTTGAGTATTCATA
>DATJGX010000031.1:0-10661 GCA_035494435.1 Patescibacteria group bacterium
CGCATGATAAACGGTACTAGGGCGCATTCTGCACTAAATGCCGTGTTGTCGTAGTCGGCGCTGAAATACTGACCATTCCAATAGTGTTCGAGGAGCTCTTGTTGGTAGAGCTCATGAGGCCACGGGAAGACCAGGTCGTTACGCTCACACGCCCACGCCAGACGCTCAACCATAGAAACGGCATAGGCGCTACGGTCATAGATTGCACCGTCTCGTAGTTCGGCTGGTTCAAGATTCGGTAAGATCATGCCGGTCTGCGGGTCGAGAAAATCTTCGACAAATTCCGTAATGCGACGGTTGAGAAATGCCCGCTCATCGTCGTTTAGCTGATAGCGTGCAGAGCGAATACAGTGCAAAAGCGATGGTAGTGTATCGATGCCAGGCTTCGGCGCGTCAAACAATGTACCGCTTGGCGTAATACACAGTGTTACGGCATCGTGCGCCATGTAATGCATGAGCGCCCATTTGATAGTGGCGCGTACTCTCTCGATATGTCCGAGCTGTCGAAGTGATTTGGCAACGGCCGCGAAGTCACGGATCCAGAAATAATCGAAGTTGCCGTAACTTGTCGTGTAAAACGTGCCATTCCAGCAGCGCTCTACGGTTTGCTGACAAATTTGCTCCGCGTTACCCTCTATGCGTGCATACCGGCGAAAATACCGATAGGCGAATAATTCCCATAGCTGTGTGTAAGGCGCAGAGTATGTGCGCCGTCGCGGTTGCCCCATGTGAGTATTATGCCACGAAAGTGCATCAATAACCTACCACTCTAGCGCTGTAGTACAAATTGGTACTTTGGTGATACCATAAGAAGTATGGACATAACAGGGGATATACAAAAACTCATCAAAGGTGATGTCGACGCTTCTGATGCTACGAAAGAATTTTACAGTCACGATGCGAGCCTTTTTGAACTCGTCCCGCAGGTCGTCACGTTTCCGAAAGACGCCGAAGACATCAAAGCCATCGTTCGCTACATTATCGACAATCGCAAAGACAACCCGTCACTGAACGTCGTTGCACGTAGTCGCGGTACCGACATGAGCGGTGCGGCAATTGGCGAGTCAATCATTATGGATACGAGCAAATACATGACCCGTGTATGGGATGTTTCGAGCGTATCAGCACGTACCGAACCAGGTGCGATGTACAAAGATTTTGAGGTTGAAACCCTCAAGCAAGGTGCGTACATGCCAAGTTACCCAGCTAGTCGGGATATGGCAGGCATGGGCGGCATCGTCAACAACAACTCCGGTGGCGAAAAATCACTGCGATTCGGCAAAACGGCTCAGTATGTCAGCGAGATCAAAATGGTTCTCGCTGATGGCAATGAATATACCATAAAGCCAATCAAGAAGGACGAGCTGGTCCGAAAGATGAGCCAAGGTGATTTTGAAGGTAACCTGTACAAACAGACCTTTGAGCTTTTGGAGAAGCATTATGACAAAATACAAGCGGCTAAGCCAAAAGTCAGCAAGGACTCGACCGGCTACCACTTATGGGACGTCTGGAACCGCGACACCGGCATATTCGACCTGACTAAACTATTCGTTGGGGCTCAAGGTACGCTTGGCCTCATGACCGAAGCGAAGCTCAGCCTCGTGCCCGAACAAAAACACACCGGACTACTGGTGTTGTTCCTTCGCGATATCGATACGCTCGGCGAGCTTATTCCAAAGGTGTTGAAGTACAATCCTGTGACGTTTGAGAGCTTCGACGATCAAACGCTCTGGCTCTCGATCAAATTCCTACCAAGTTTCTGGAAGATGCTCGGCACTAAGCGATTTATCCAGCTACTGTTTAACCTCATTCCCGATGGACTGCAATTGCTACGCGGCATTCCAAAGCTTATCCTTATGGTTGAGTTCAACGGTGACAGCGAAGCGGAAGTGCGCTCGCAAATCAAGGCGCTTCACAACGAGCTTGGTCACGAACGTGCACGCTACGAAATCAACGGGTTCGAAGAAACGCCGACCGCCGGAAAGAGCGAAAAGTTTTGGGTTATGCGACGCAATAGCTTTCAGATTTTGCGCAGCAAAGTCAAAGACAAGCATACCGCACCATTTATCGATGACTTCATCGTTCCACCAGCAAACTTGCCAAAATTCTTCCCTGAACTTCGCGAGATAATCAAGAAGTATAAGCTGTTCGCGACAATTGCCGGACATATGGGCGATGGAAACTTCCACGTCATCCCGCTTATGAAGATTGAAGATCCAAAAGAACGCGAAAAGCTGGTACCTTGCCAGAAAGAGGTTAATGAACTCGTCCTAAAATACGAAGGTTCGATTTCAGGTGAGCACAATGACGGGCTGGTACGTGGTCCATGGCTAGAGCAGATGTATGGCAAAGAGGTCTTCGATGTCATGAAAGAGGTCAAACAGCTGTATGATCCTGACAATATCTTCAACCCGCACAAAAAGACGGACGCTACGTACGGCTTTAGCTTTACGCACATACGGGAGCATTTCTAGAATATGGGTTTGTTTGATTCGTTCGTCAGTTCAATCGATAATCTCGAGAAGGCCACTGATTCACTCGTAAATCACCTTGAGCAATCGACTGAAAAGGTCGTGCAGACGTCTCAGCAGGCGACAGCCATGATCGCCCGGACCGACGATACCGACGATGACGATGAAGAGAATCCAGACGAAGAAGAGTAGTTAGCACTCTTGACTCACGAGTGCTAGGTTCGTATACTGGTAGTAATGAGTGAAAAACGTGATTATTACGAAGTATTAGGCGTTTCAAAAACCGCCAGTGATGACGAAATCAAAAAAGCATTTCGCAAATTAGCGGTGAAATATCACCCCGACAAAGAGGGTGGTGACGAAGCTAAATTCAAAGAGGCGAACGAAGCCTACGAAATTTTAAAAGACAAACAAAAGCGCCAGCGATATGACCAGTTCGGTCATGCCGGCGTCGGTGGTGCAGCTGGCGGCGGTAATCCGTACGAAGGCTTCGGTGGGTTTAACGGCCAGAACGTTCACTTTGACTTTGGCGATGGTGGTCTGGGCGATATTTTTGGCCAATTCTTCGGTGGCAATTTCGGTGGCGGAGCTCAGCGTCCACGCCGCGGGCGCGATGTCGAAACGAGCGTGACGTTAACGTTCGAAGAAGCGGTCTTCGGCGTCGAAACGGAACTGAAGCTCACGATTGACGTTGAGTGCGAACACTGTAAGGGTACGACCGTCGAACCTGGCCACGATATGAAGACATGCCCGACATGCAAGGGCGCAGGCCAGCAAACTCGCGTCATGAACACGATGTTCGGTGCGATTCAGCAAGCCGTAACCTGCGAAGAGTGCCGCGGCCGTGGTAAAGTTCCAGAAAAGGTCTGTACGGTTTGTCATGGTGTCGGAACAGAACGCCGAGAGCAGAAGATTCGAGTCAAGATACCTGCCGGAATCGACGACGGCGCAACAATTCGTCTGCCGGAGCGCGGTGAAGCGATCGGCGATGGTGCACGCGGTGATCTGTATGTACACGTACGCGTGAAGGCACACAAGAAGTTCACGCGTGAAGGCGACTTGATTCTAAGCGAAGAGCATATTTCGATGACCGACGCGGCTCTCGGAACTGAAATCGACGTTGAAACGGTCGATGGCATGATACGCATGAAAGTGCCCGCGGGCACACAAAGCGGTACCGACTTTAAGTTGTCCGGCCACGGTGTACCACACCTACGTAAAACAACTCGCGGTGCGCATATCGTCTCTGTTGTCGTGGACACACCGACCAAGCTTTCTAAGAAACAGAAGGAATTGCTGGAGCAATTTGATGCAGCAAAAAAACGGGGCTTGTTCTAGTAGACAATTTAGCATAACTATGCTATAATATATTTAATGTCCAAAGAGGTAACCCGGCTTGATGCCGACTATGATACCGATGAGCGTATTCGTGATCGTATAGATGCAGCGGCTTTGTCGCGTAAAACGTTTATCGATGCAGTGGGGCGTTTAGCGCCATTTCTTCCCGAGTTGCCCGACAGTCAGGCAACCCACACCTATGAGCAGCTACAATCGTATGAGCGTTTTGTTGCTCCAACTGATCATATTGATGAATATCGAGATGGTAGTGCAGTCGAGGCAGACGAAATCTTGACCCTGCCGCGCAGCGGTCCGCTGCTTCTGAGCGCCGACCATGCGACCAACCCGATACGTAAAGCTACAGCACAGATGGGTCATGCCGATCATGGTACGGCTGGGCTTGCGCTGTTGCTTGGCGACGAAATGCAGGCCAGTGTCGTACTGCCACAAGGCAGGCAATCGGGCAATGCAAATGTCGACCTCGAGCACCCACTAAAGACCCAGCTGGCAGTGCTACTGCCGGCACACCAAGCATTTCTATCAGTGCACGGCATGAAACCGGGCAAGTTCGTCCACCCATTTGATGCGACCGAAATACATGCGGTGCTCGGTCTCGGTACCGACCCGAGCGAATACATGCTCGATACGGCACATGATATTCGTCGCCGTCTACGTACCGACTATGGACTTCGAGTAACAGTCGGTGGCGAAGAGCCGTTTTTCGATGATCCGGACATGACCGGCAGATTAACGTACGCAGATGACGGATCGGTCATACATGCCCCTCGGCTTGCAGCTGCCGGCGAGGGATCGACGACCAATTTCGTTCGGCGTCATGCCCAAAACGCCGATTTTCCTGCGCTTCAGGTCGAACTGAGCCGCAGTCTTCGCCTTGTGCCACGCGAGCTGGAGTATCGCGACGCGCGCCAGAAGATTATGGCAGTCTACCTTGGCTACCTTGCCGTGCGTGAGATCTCTACGATTGTCACCGAGACGAGCGAGATATAAACTAAAGCTATGAAACGAATTCTAGTCTTATTTTCGCGCAAAAGTCACGAGCAGGGACTGACTGATCCTGAGCGGTTAGTCGGGTTGCTCAATCAAACTGATACGGCTCAATTTGAGTATGCCTACTTCGATGAGCTTTCGTTTTATGTCGATGAGCAAACGCTCGTGGTTCGAAACGAGCGAAGCGACCGCGTGCTTGATGAGTATTCAGCTCTATATTTACGTCACTGGGGTGGTGAGGAAACGCAGTCATACGCCCTTGCAGTCGCACGATACTGTCGACTCAAGCGCATCGCATTTATTGATAGCGAAGCATGGCGAGTCGGTTCGTTCAATAAATTGACTCAGTATATCAATTTGCATGAAGTCGGTGTGGCCATGCCGAGAACGGTCATGGCGCAAGGTGAGTACCTGCTTTCGAGCATCAAGCGACATGGCTTTGACTATCCGATGATTCTCAAGGCAACCAAAGGCACTCGTGGTGCCGATAATTACAAGATTGCATCTGAGGATGAGCTTACACAGGTGGTGAGCGCACAGCCACAGACCTCATTCGTCGCTCAGCAGTTTATTGAAAATAGTGGAGATTATCGCATACTCGTTGCTGGCAATCAGGTGGTAATGGCAATCAAGCGTATCGCACGCGATGGCTCACATCTTAATAATACATCTCAGGGCGGCAGCGCGATGCTTGTCGATGTTGATTCGCTACCCGAGCAGTTGCGCGCCGATAGCGTAAAAGCAGCGCAGTTTTTTGGTAGAGACTTTGCTGGCGTCGATATGGTAATCGATGACGTGAGTCATAAACACTACTGCTTCGAGGTAAATCGAGCGCCGCAAATCGAAGGCAGCAGCTACGAATCTGAAAAAGCGCTCGTACTAGCCCAGTTTCTTACGACGCTCGATGCGTCAGCATAAGGAATAATACGTTGCGATGCTCGGCACCGTTCAGGCTATTCTTCGCCTGTGAACGAGGGTCGATAATATAACCGTGCGCATCACTATAATGAGCTTGCGCATCCTGGATGACATTAGCTTGCAAATCAGTACGCACCGAGAGGATTTTTAGACAATACGCAGCCTCGAGTTTTGCGTCGAGCGTCAGGTCGTTCCATGACGACTCCAGTCGCGCCGCGATCATTTCGGCAATCTCATGGTAATAAGACTGTAGTGATGCAGGAATCGTGCGCGCATAAAAAAGCGTCTCTGCCAGTACGCAGTGCGTAAGCAGGTACAACTTCAGGCGTGCGTCGTTCGGATCATCGAGCGGCGTATCGAGTGCTTCTTGTATGGCTTCAAGTGGAATCACTTGGTCGGTCTTGTCGATTAAGCGCGCGTGCAAGTAATAGGCATTGACTAGATACGTTGATAAGGTCGCCAATGTCCTGGGATCTGTTACCAGGCTATGAAGCTGATCAAGCGACACCTGAACCTGCGTCTTCAACTGTTCGGTCACGTCCATGTCGTATTGCACCTTCGCATGGAGCGCATAAAAAAGCATCAGCTCGTAGTCGTAGAGCCATGGGGATTGTTTGAAGAGCGGCATCCGCAGTGCGGCAGCGTTAACATCGGTTAGTGTCGGTTCTTTGCCGCGAAGCAGTCGTAGCGAAGAGTCGGCGGAGCTACCAAGCATTGCGCTTTCGAGCTCATCGATCTTCGCACGTGCCCACGCATCGTCAGCGGTTAATGCCAGTCGACTCGCGAAATGAAATTGGTGCTCATGGTCGAGCTCGTGAAACCGCTCGTGATATGTCGTGTAGATTTGCTCGTACATATTGAATTTATCGCTAAGATATGATATAGTATACAACATATGGCAACAAATTACAAAGCAATTATTGGACGAGCCGAGTCAATTGATTTCATCGGTTCAGATACTGAATACCTGTCAATCGCCGCAAAAGTCGACACTGGCGCATATAGCTCGTCAGTCTGGGCATCGAATATCGTCGAACAAGACGGTGAGCTTAGCTTCGAACTGCTCGGAAAAGGTCATGAGGCTTATACGGGTGAGACGATTCGCATGAGCAAATACAGCGTCGTGACGATCGAGAATTCGTTCGGCAAATCAGAAAAACGCTACGGTGTTATGCTGCGAGTTCGTTTTTGCGGTAAAAAAGTTTCAACGTTTTTCACCCTTTCCGATCGCTCAAAAAAAATCTACCCAGTATTAGTCGGCCGAAAACTCCTCAAGGGGCGCTTCGTCGTTGACGTATCTGGTGGACACCCGGTCGCTGATGAAGAAACCGAAGAAAACCTCGGCTATAACGGCTTGAAAAACCGCGCCCGTAAACAAACCAACCACAAGTAGGAGCCTCCTTATGAACATCGCGATTCTTAGCAATGGACCAGCCAATTATACGACCAAACGTCTCAAGGAAGAGGCTATTGCTCGTGGTCACGATGTAAAGGTAATCAAGTATAAAGATGCCTACACGGCGGTCGAAGCAAACAACAACACCGTGCGTTATAAAGGTGACACGCTTGAAAAGTTCGACGCGATCATTCCGCGGATTGCTCAAAGTTACACACGCTATGGTACGGCAATCGTGCGGCAATTTGAGTCCCAAGGTACGTTTACGACGGCGAGTAGCCTGGCTATCAACCGTTCACGAGACAAGCTTCGCGCTTACCAAGTATTAGCAAAAGCCGGTGTTGGCATTCCGAAAACGGTCTTTGCCCGTGAATCGGCTAGCTTTGACGACATTGTCGAACTCGCCGGCGGTGCGCCGCTGATTATCAAGGTAGCCCGCGGTACGCACGGTAACGGCGTCGTACTCGCCGAAACACCGAAGGCCGCCAAAGCAGTAATGCAGGCCTTTTATGTCGAAGGCGTAAACTTCCTGGTACAAGAATTTATCAAAGAATCAGCTGGTACGGATATTCGTGCGCTAGTTGTCGGTGGTCGTGTGGTTGCAAGCGTCAAGCGCCAAAGCCTTGATGGTGACTTTCGAAGCAACACGCACCAAGGCGGCGAAGGTGTACCGGTCAAACTCACCGATGAAGAGCGTAAAACTGCACTCAAGGCGGCAAAAGCCATGGGCCTGCCGATTTGCGGTGTCGATATGATGCGTAGCGAGCGCGGTCCGCTTGTGCTTGAGGTGAACTCGAGTGCAAGTATCAAGACGCCAGAGCTGATAACCGGGCGAAACGTCGCTGAAAAGATCATCGAATACGTCGAACTTAACGCAAAGCGTCGTCCGAAAAAAGACAAGATTGGTGCATAGAGTATCTCTCGGAGGGGTTCGCCCCTCCGTTTTTGTGTGTACCGATAGTCTATCGGCCGCATGTCGGTAGCGTTCGTGTAGGTAGTCATGCGCTATAATCATAAGCATGACCTTCTTAGTTGTGCTTGGACTTTATTTCGCCGCTTTGTTCTTGCTGTTTTTCTTTAGTCGACGACACATCGGTATGCCAGCACTCGGCCTCACGGCTGGGGCTGTGTTGGCAAAATTATGGACCGACGGACTCACGCCGGTGGTTGCTCAAGCCGGGTTCGTGATTGAATCACCGCCGCTTCACAGTGTCGTCGCAGTCGTGCTAACAATCTTACCGGCACTCATTGTCATGACGCGTGCCACGAAAGCACATTCGTTCATGCACCAGGCGTATAGTTCAATCGTATTTGCGGCGCTGGCTGTCATGCTGACATGGGGAGCGTTTGCGAATGCCGTTATTCTTGACGATACGAGTCGGGGCATCGTCTTAGAATTATTGCCATATGATTCGGTTGTGATTACGGCGTGTATTTTGCTTGCTCTGCTCGACGTCGTGTATCACCGAAAACAGCCACTCGCCACGAAGAAAAAATAGCAAAGTAAAAACCTCGCGATGTGCGAGGTTTTTACTTGGAGGGCCCAGTGAGGCTTGAACTCACGACACCCTGCTTAAAAGGCAGGTGCTCTAACCAGCTGAGCTATGGGCCCGTAGCTCTACGAGTTTAGCACCTCGGCCGAGCGCCGTCAATACAGGGGTGGTGTATAGTAAGTTGCATGCAACTGTGGCAGGTCAAGATACCTTTGCATCAGACGTGGCATTTCACGCTATTTTGTGCGGGCATCGTATCGGGACTTGCACTCAGTGTACTCGATAACGTCACCTACATATCTGGTTGGCAGTGGGCACTAATTGGACTGTTATTAGGTATATTTGCGTGCTGGAAACGCTGGCGGTGGCTGGTTATCATCGCATTTATCGGTGGAGCCCTACTGGGGGTAAGTCGTGGCGTGGTTGATCGTGAATCTCAGCAGGTGTACGTACGTGAGATTGGTCATGTCGTGACGATAACTGGTCGGGTGACTGAAGACACGGACCTCACAAAGACTGGCGAGACGAGCATGCGCCTAGGTGACGTTCGTATACATGACCGGGGTATGCCCTCGCAAATATGGGTCACGACACAATCAAAAACTGCTATTGAACGCAGCGATGTCGTGACACTACAAGGTCGATTACAAGAAGGTTTCGGTAGTTTTGCAGCTACACTCTACCGCGGCGAGCTGCTACGAGTTCAAAGGCCGCAGCCCGGCGACATCGCGCTACATATACGTGATGATTTCGGTGAAAAAGTCAGAGAGGGCATACCGGAACCAGCAGCTAGCCTCGGTATGGGCTATCTGAGCGGTCAGCGAAGAAACTTACCGACCGACCTCGACACGGCACTCAAGATTGCCGGACTGACGCACATCGTCGTAGCGAGCGGTTACAATCTAACAATCTTGGTGCGAGCAGTGAAACGTCTATTCGAGAAACGCTCCCGCTACATGACGGTATTTCTATCGGCCATACTGATTCTTGGTTTCATGGCAGTAACCGGTCTGAGCCCGAGCATGACACGTGCAGGACTTGTCGCTTCGCTATCACTGGCGGCTTGGTATGCAGGAAGAGCATTCCACCCAGCAACACTGCTTCTATTTGCCGCGGCGTTAACAGGGCTACTCCAGCCGAGTTACGTGTGGGGGAATCTTGGTTGGCAGCTGAGCTTCGCAGCATTTGGCGGCGTAATGATATTGGCGCCGCTGCTCCAGCGATACTTCTTCGGAGACGCCAAACCTGGTTGGGTACGTCAGGTGCTCGGCGAAACGATTGCGGCACAAGTTGCGACTGCTCCGTTGCTGCTCTATAGCTTTGGCTATATTTCTAATATCGCTGTTCTGTCCAACCTGCTCGTGCTGCCGCTCGTGCCACTTGCGATGCTGCTAACGTTCACGACCGGAATTGTCGGCTATATCGTACCGGCTGCCGTGCATATCATCGGGCTGCCTGGATCGTGGCTACTTGAGTATATGGTGTATGTGACGATGAATACGGCACATATTTCGTGGGCGCAGACGATGCTTAACCTGCCGCTATGGGGCGTTTTTGCCACGTACGGGTTGATCATCGTAGCCGTCATATGGATGCGTCATGCGACTGGCTTTCGTCTACGCGAAAGCAATATCGTTGAATAGTGTGGCACACTACCCGCGTCTCCACTAGAATCACGTAGACCTCATCTGTTATACTAGATGCAAGAAAAGGAGACTTTTTACTCATGGCTGGACACAACAAGTGGAGCAAAATCAAACGTGACAAAGGTGTCAACGACGCGAAACGTGGCGCCGTATTTACCAAAATTGGCAATATGATCGCAATCGCGGCACGGAGCGGTATTGACCCTGATATGAACCCGGCACTTGCAATGGCAATCGAAAAAGCACGCCAGGCGAATATGCCAAAAGATAATATTCAGCGCAGTATCGATCGTGTGGCTGACAAGAACGCCGCACAACTCGAAGAAATCACCTACGAAGGCTACGGTCCGGGTGGCGTGGGCATTATCATTGAAACAGCGACCGATAACCG
>DATJGX010000032.1:0-46732 GCA_035494435.1 Patescibacteria group bacterium
GCAGCGATACCGAGCATGAGCCAGAAGAGATCTGGGTTGACCGGTAGACTGAACCAGCCAAAGACGTTGAGTGAGCCGGCAGATGTATTGAAAAGTGAGGCGAAAATTGTGCCCAGCGTGGTTGGCAGCTGGCTAATAATACCTGCGAAAATCAGCAGGCTGATACCGTTTCCGATACCCTGCTCAGTCATAAGCTCACCAAGCCACATCAAGAGCAGTGAACCAGCGCTTAGCGCTGTGACGGCAATTACCCACTCAGAAATAGACGTATCAAGCGAACCGGCTGTCGCACCGGTGAGTACGGTCTGGCGCAGGATGTAAATATAGGCAATCGACTGAACGATAGCAAGCGGTACGGTTAAGATACGCGTCCACTGGTTGATCTTGCGGCGACCTGATTCACCATCTTTATGTAGCTCTTCAAGGCGCGGAATGGCCTTAGTGAGCAGCTGCGTAATGATACTTGCGGTAATGAACGGCCCTAGACCGACTAATACGATCGAAAACTGTGCCAGTGCACCACCAGAAAGTAGGTTGATGAAGCCACCGAAGTCGCTACTACCGATGAGGTTGGTGATAATTGTCTTCAGCTCGGTCGCATTGGCAAGCGGCACTGGTACGTGCGCCAGGAGCCGAAATACGGCAATTAATCCAAAGAGAATCCCTAATCGTTTTTGCATGTCGCGATTTTTCAGCGACCGTAAGATAATTTTCCAGTTCATAGTTCCCAATCTATCAAATTCTGTCGTAAACTTCGTCTATTATACACAATCTACGCGCAATATTAAACAAGCAAACGCAGCTGAATTGACCGCCGGTATGCTGGCTCGCAGCCTTCTCATCGACATAACTAAAAAAGTCCCCGCATAGTACGAGGACTTTTTAGAGCATCCGTTTAGATTATTTGTCGGTTGCTTCAGCAGTTTTTGCTGATTTCTGAAGCGGCGTTACAACACGCTCGAAGCTTCCGCCGGCCTTTTTCAGTGCTTCAACGACTGATTTTGAGGCACCTTGCGTCTTGAGTGAGATCTTTGCAGTACATTCACCACGAGCGATTACTTTCACCTGGTGATATGGAGTTGCGATCAGACCTGCTTCAAACAGCGCGAGGTTATCAACTGTTCCCTTTAGGGTGTTCAGGTGGTCAGCGTAGACGACCTGAGCTGGAACGCGGTGGCTTTTGAAGCCTTTCATCTTTGGAGAAGACGCAATGATAGGGTTCTGACCACCCTGGAAAGTCGCGTGAAGTTTCTTACCAGTACGTGAGTTCTGACCTTTGGTTCCACGACCAGCGGTTTTACCGCCGCCCGCAGAGATACCGCGTCCGACACGCTTACGAGATTGTGTCGAGTTTGTCTGGAGTTCGTTGTATTTCATTACTTGCTCTCCTTTTTGGCAGCTTTGGCTGGCTTCGCGTTAAGCCACTGGTCACGAGGTACCTGTGTGCGAAGTGCTTCGACTGTCGCGTAGGCAATGTTCACCTTGTTGGTGCTACCAAGACTCTTCGAGAGCAGGTTGCGGATTCCAGTGACACCGATGACCGATCGAACGACACCACCAGCGATGATACCGGTACCAGGTGCAGCAGGCTTGATCAGCACACGTGCGCCGCTCAGCTTGATTTCTGCATCGTGCGGAATCGTGTCGCCGTTGAGTGGGATTGTGATCATGTGCTTCTTGGCAACATCGGTTGCTTTCGAAATAGCAGTCTGAACGTCTGCGCCCTTCGCGACACCGACACCGACCTTGTCTTTTCGGTTACCGACAACGACAAGTGCTTTGAAGCGGAATCGACGTCCACCCTTGACCACACGGGCCACACGGTCGATGTTGATAACGGTTTCTTCAAATTCTTTTGGCGTGTCGTCACGTTCGCGTCGCTCATCACGACGACCACCGCGGCGAGGTCGATTCGCAGCAGGTGTAGTAGCAGCCTGAGGCTTTGTGGTCTCTTCAGCCATACTAAAATTCCAGTCCTTCCTTACGTGCAGCATCAGCGAGTGCGCTCAGGCGTCCAGCGTACTGGCGTCCGTTGCGGTCGAATACTACCGTTGTGATTTTCTTCTTCTTTGCACTCTTGGCGATTTCAGCACCGATTGCGGCACATTTTTCACTCATCGTGCCAGTCATCTTCTTGCCAACTGTGGTTGCAGCTGCAAGTGTAACACTGTTTTCGTCATCGATAATCTGTGCGCTGACGTGCATGTTGCTGATCGATACGCTCAGGCGTGGGCGTGCAGGAGTTCCTTGAACTCGTGAACGAACACGGTTTTTGCGCAGCGAACGGTTCAGTAGTTTATGTGCGAGATTTGCCATGATTACTTACCAGCCTTTCCTGCTTTACGCAAAATCTGTTCGTCGGCATACTTAATACCCTTGCCCTTGTACGGTTCAGGCTTCTTGATTGCGCGAATTTCGGCAGCTGCTTGGCCAACTGCTTGCTTATCGATACCACTGACTGTGATTTCCATCTTGTTGAGGGTCAGGGTGATACCTTCTGGTGCCTTGTATTTCACAGGGTGACTCAGACCGATGCTGAGTTCAATTTCTGATCCACCGCCAGAAATACGGTAACCAACACCGTTCACTTCAAGCTTCTTTTCAAAAGCTGCAGTGACGCCGGTTACGGCATTTTGGAGGAGTGCTCGCTGAAGACCATGTTGGCTCTTCGCGATTTTCTCGTCATCCTTACGGACGACGATCATTTTGCCGTCTTGCTCAGACACAGTAACGTCGCTCAGGTGTGGCACAGTCAGTTCGCCTTTCGGGCCTTTGACTGTGATGACAGCTGAATCGACCGTGATTGTCACGCCAGACGGAATGTCTATTGGTAGTTTTCCGATTCGACTCATTTCTTATCCTTTCTTAATAAACCTTCAGTAACAGTTCACCGCCAAGGCGCTGCTTGATCGCTTCGCGTCCGGTCATGACACCTCGTGAGGTGCTGATCAGAACGATACCGCGGCCTTGCTTGACGTTTGGAATATCGGTGACGTTGGCGTACATGCGTCGACCCGGCTTGCTCATGCGAGAAAGTTCGGTAAACGTTGGTGTTTCGCCGTCTTTGTTGATAGTCACGACGAGTGTACCGCGTGGCTTACCATCTTCGACGACTGCGCTGACGAGGTAGCCGTTTTTGACGAGCTGCTCAGCGACAGTTTGCTTAATCTTACTTGTTGGAACGCGGACTTCCGTTTTACCTACCATAGCAGCGTTACGGATACGTGTCAGGAGGTCAGCGATTGGGTCTGTTGATTGTAAACTCATAGTATAGTTCCTCCTTTCCTACCAGCTACTCTTACTAATACCAGGGATCTTGCCTTCTGAAGCAAGACGTCGGAAGTTGTAACGCGTCAGACCGAACTTGCGCATGTAGCCACGTGGGCGTCCGCTCAGTTGGTCACGGTTCTTCCAGCGAGTTGGGCTTGAGTTTCGAGGAAGCGCTTGCAGTCCTTCGAGATCACCCAGCTCTTTGAGCTCTGCACGCTTTTCAGCGTACTTTGCAATCATCTTTTTTCGCTTTTCATCGCGAGCGACCATAGATTTCTTAGCCATTACTTCGTCTCCTTTTCAAATGGTAGACCGAACTTTTCGAGCAATGCGCGTGATGCGGTCTTGCTACCGTGTTCGATAGTGAAGGTGATTTGCATTCCGTGAGTAAGTTGGGTTTCTTCGAAACTCAGCTCTGGAAAAATCGATTGGTCGGTGATGCCGTAGTTGTAGTTACCTGAACGGTCGAACTTCAGACCGACGCCGTGAAAGTCACGGACGCGTGGGAGTGAAATGTTTGCGAAACGGTCAAGGAACTCGTACATACGAGCGCCGCGAAGCGTTACAAGCGTACCGACTGGCGCACCCATGTTTGCGCGGATTTTGAAGCCGGCGATTGATTTCTTTGCAAGACGCTGCGTTGGAGCCTGTCCTGTCACCTTTGTAAGGGTGTTCATAACGGTTTCCTGGAAACGCTTATCGTCTTTGTGCTTACCGGTTCCTACGCTTACAACAATCTTTTCAAGTTTTGGAACTTGGTTAACATTGTCGAGCCCTAATTCGGCCTGTAGTTCCTTGCGAAACTGTGTTTCGTACAAGGCTTTCAAGCGAGGAGCGGTCGATGTAGCAGCAGCTTTTGCCATTACTTGATCTCCTTATTTTTAGCCTGGCGAGCAAGACGAACCTTGCCTTCACCAGCTGTTACTTTGTAGCCAACACGGCTGGTTTTGCCAGTCTTGTCGTCAACGACGAGTGCCAACTTGCCAAGTGGTACGGGGACATGAATGTCTTTCGTACCGCCGGTTGGGTTGAGCTGACTTGGCTTCAATTTGCGTGTGGCAAGGCCGACACCTTCAACGAGTGCTGCGTGCTTCGCAGGAAGCATACGCACGACTTTGCCGGTCGTACCTTTTAGTGGGCCAGCGATAATCTTAACGGTGTCGTCTTTACGAATACGTGCCATTAGAGTACCTCCGGTGCCAAGCTAATGATCTTTGCGTAGCCAAGATCACGCAATTCGCGTGGCACAGGGCCGAATACACGAGTTGCTTTTGGTGTCTTGTCGTCGTTAATAATCACGACGGCGTTGTCGTCAAAGGCAATCGTGCTGCCGTCTTTACGCTGGATCTGATCGCGCGTTCGGACAACAACAGCCTTTTGGACTGATTTCTTCTTGACGTTGCCGTTTGGAGCAGCGTCCTTGATGCTGACGACGATGATGTCACCAACACGTGCGTAGCGGCGGCGTGTGCCACCGAGTACGCGGATACAGAGAGCTGCGCGAGCGCCGCTGTTGTCTGTAACCTTCAATCGGGATTCTTGTTGGATCATTACTTGACCTCCGTCCCTTTCTCAGTGACGACGGCTTCGTCTTTGAGCTCAATAGAACCCTTTGCTCGCTCGTCAATCGACCGCAATACAAATGATTTGGTCTTTGAGAACGGACGAGTTTCTTCGATGGTCACCTTGTCGCCGCGGTTTGCTTCGTTTTTCTCGTCGTGAGCTTGGTATTTACGACTAGCAGTGTACTGCTTGCCATAAAGAGGGTGCGTCTCGCGCGTCGTGACCGTGACCGTAATGGTCTTGTCACGCAGGTCACTGGTGACGACACCGGTAAAAGTCTTGTGTGCCATTACTTGGCCTCCTTTGATTTACTTGTGAGTTCGGTCTTGATACGCGCAATATCACGGCGAAGCGACTTCAGCACACGTGGGTTGGCAAGTTCGCCAGCTTTGTGTGACTGGTAGGCGCTTAGCAGATCAGCGTTCTTCTCAGTCAGTTGCTTCTCAAGCTGAGTAGCAGTTTTGACTTCGGTCGCAGGTTTTGCGGTCTTTGGGGTAGTCTTTGCAGTAGCCATTAGACGTCACCTCGCTTTACAAATCGGGTTCGGACAGGAAGTTTGTGACCAGCGAGGCGCATTGCTTCACGGGCAACTTCTTCGGTAACACCCTTCATTTCAAACATGACAGTACCGGTCTGAACCTTCGCGACGAAGAATTCAGGTTGGCCTTTACCGCCGCCCATCTTGAGTCCAAGTGGTTTGCGGGTCACTGGAGTGTGTGGGAAGATTCGAATCCAAATTTTACCACCACGCTTTACGTAACGTGTCATCGCCTGTCGAGCTGCCTCGATCTGGCGGCTGGTAATACGTTCGTTGTCGAGACTTTGCAGGCCGTAGTCGCCGAATGCGACGTAGTGACCGCGGGTTGCGACACCTTCGTTTTTACCAATACGTACCTTACGGAACTTGGTTTTCTTAGGAAGTAGCATTATGCGTCACTCCTTTCGCCCTTGTAGATCCAGACCTTGACACCGATAATACCGCTGCCGTTTGGACCTTGTGCACGAGCGACGTGGAAGTCGATGTCGGCACGAAGGGTGTGAAGCGGTACAGAACCTTCGATAACTTTTTCGCGACGAGCCATCTCAGCGTTGTTGAGACGACCAGCTACCTGAATACGAATACCCTTTGCACCAGCGTTCATGGCGTTCTGAGCTGCCATTTTGACTGCGCGACGGAAGTTGATACGGCGTTCGAGCTGGTGAGCGATGTTCTCGGCGACAAGCTTTGCTGCGAGTTCAGGACGTTTTACTTCTTCAATGTTAATACGAACTGGGCCGGTGACAATCTTTTCGATCTGGCTCTTGAGTTCGTTTACGCCGACACCACCACGTCCGATGACCACACCGGCTTTTGCGGTGTGAATCGTAACGGTCGTAAGGTTCGCGCTTCGTTCGATTTCGATGCGGTTGATCGTTGGACGCGATGAAAAGCGTTTTTCGATCAGGGCGCGAATCGTTTCGTCTTCCGCCAGCCACGTAGCAAAGTTGCGTTTGCTAGCTGAAAACCAGCGAGAATCCCAGTTCTTGTGGACTTGGAGACGGAAGCTTGTTGGGTTTACTTTCTGGCCCATACTTACTTCTCCTCTTTCTTAGCAGCTGCCGGCTTTTCAGCCTTCGGTGCAGCTGGTTTTTTCTTCGGCTTTTCAGCACCAGATACTTCAACCAGGATGTGGCTTGTCTTCTTTTGGAATGGCAGTGCCATACCGCGCATGTGAGGCTTGAATCGCTTGAGGCGAGGGCCTGCGCTGACGCTGAGCGTACTGATGACAAGACTCTTGGCGTCGAGACCGTGGTTGTTGATCGCGTTACTTTGCGCACTGGCGATTGCTTTTGCAATAGGACGGGCGCTACGGCGCTGTGTGTGTTCGAGAATGACGAGCGCATCAGCGACGCTGCGGCCACGTACGAGGTCGGCAACGATGCTAACCTTACGTGGGGCGAGGTCAACGCCCTTGATATGTGCACGAACTGTGTAGAGAGTTTCAGCCATCTTACTTCTCCTTACCGCCGTGCTTACGGAATTTACGAGTTGGGCTAAACTCACCGAGTTTGTGGCCAACCATGTTTTCTGAAATGAGCACTGGGACGTGCATCTTGCCGTTGTAGACAGCTATCGTGCGACCAACCATGTCTGGTGTGATTGCGCTAGCTCGTGCCCAGGTCTTGATAACAGTCCGATCGTCTTTGCTGAGCGCAGAAACTTTCTTCGCAAGCTTGGCGTCGACGAAAGGACCTTTTTTGAGTGAACGACTCATAGATTACCTCTTCCTCTTAGCTTCGTGACGACTGCGGACAATCATCTTGTTAGTTGATTTACGGCGACGTGTTCGGTAGCCGAGTGTCAATTGACCCCATGGCGTACGTGGTGGTTTACCACTACCGTGACGTCCACCGTCACCACCACCGTGAGGGTGATCTGCGGCGTTCATGACGACACCGCGAACGCCTGGGCGAATACCCTTGCGTCGGTTGCGGCCGGCAGAACCGATCTTGATGTTCTGGTGCTGCAGGTTACCGACGATACCGAGTGACGCTTCACACTCCAAACGGAAGCGGCGAATTTCACCACTAGGCATACGCAGTGTTGCGTAGTCGCCTTCTTTGGCCATCAGCTGTGCTTTCGTGCCTGCTGAACGAATCATCTGAGCACCCTTGCCTGGGTTGATCTCAACCGCGTAGACTTGGCTACCGACTGGAATCTTAGCAAGTGTCATACGGTTACTGCTCTCGATAGGAGCGTCGTCACCGGTTTGAATGACTTTGCCTTTACTCATGGCGGTGTCAGCGAGAATGTAGTGATATAGACCGTGCTGGTCTTTGACACGTGCGATACGTGCAGAACGGTTCGGGTCGTACTCGATTTCCTCAACGGTCAATTTCAGGCCACTTGCGAGGCGATGGTTGAGCAATCGGTAGTGACGACGGACACCACCACCGCGGTGACGAGTCGTAATACGACCTTGGTTGTTACGACCGGCGCGCTGCTTTTTGCTCTTTGTCAGGCTTTTTAGCGGCTTACGGGTCGTAATGTCGCTCATGTCTTGAGAAGTCATGCCGCGACGTGCTGGAGTAGTAGGGTTGTATGCTTTGATCGGCATTACTTCTTCTCCTCAGTTTCAGTTGTTTCATCAAAAACCTTGATGCTGTCGCCCTCGACCAGGGTAACGTAGGCTTTTTTGCTATCGGTTCGAGTTGTCGTGCCAGGGTAACGGTGTTTACCGCGAGCGAATCGCACTGCTTTACCGCTCTGAACGAGTGTTTTGATGCGTGCGACCTTCACAGCGTACTGACTTTCGACGGCATCGATAATCTGCTGCTTGTTGGCACTGAGTGGCGCATCGAACACGTAGGTGTTCTGACCTGTTACAAGGCGGTACGCCTTTTCAGTTGCACGGGGAGTTACGTGAATGATATTCATATTACGCCTCCTCCACAGGGTTAAGCCATGCGGCAGTTGCTGCGACGGCTTTAGTGTTGAAGACGATCGCGTCTGCGTTTAAGACGTCAAAGACGTTCAGGTACGTTGCGCGAACGAGCTTCACTTCCTGAAGGTTGCGTGTAGCACGCTCGAGTTCAGGAGTTTTCTCGTCGACGACAATCAGCACGCGTCGGGTAAACTTGTTGTCGGCAAGGAACTTGACGATTTCAGCAGTCTTACCAGTTGTCTTGATGTCGTGTACAGAGACTTTCTTGTCTTGGTTAGCAAGACTAAGTGCTTGCTTAACGGCAATGCGTTTGGCAGTCTTCGAAAGCTTTTTCTTGTAGTTTTCGTTACCGAGTGGACCAAAGACGATACCACCGCCACGCCAGATTGGGTTTCGGGTACTACCGAAACGAGCGCGGCCGGTTCCTTTTTGCTTCCATGGTTTCTTACCACCACCACGGACTTCACCGCGGCGTAGCGTGGTCGCGTTTGCGCCGCGACTGTTTGCCAAGTATGCGTCGTACGCGAGCTTAAGCAGCTCGTGATTCGGCACGTTTACCGCAAAGACTTCCTTAGGCAGTGTTGTAGTTGCGCGTGAAGTAGATTCAGCCATTACAGTTCACCTCCTAGGACGATCAGACCCTTGCGTGGACCTGGAACAGCACCCTTGACACCGATGAGGTTATCCTCTGGTGAAACATAGGCGATTTTCAGGTTTTTGACAGTCACTTGATCGTGACCCATGCGGCCTGGCATCTTTTTGCCTTTAAAAACCTTCTGTGGGTACATCGAACCGATTGATCCGACGCGACGGACGTTACCGTTACCACCGTGGGTTTTCTTACTTGTATTAAAGTTGTGACGCTTCACTGTACCCGCAAAACCTTTACCTTTGCTGGTGCCAGTGGCGCTGACGACGTCGCCGAGCTCGAAGCTCGTGACATCGATAGAATCCCCTACCTTTAGGTCGGCAGGAAGTTCTTTGACGCGAAACTCACGGATGAATTTCGGAGTCACTTTGCTAGACTTTACGTGTCCAGCTACGGCCTTGCTCAGGTTCTTACCCGCGCCAAATGCCACCTGCACTGCGTTGTAGCCGTCGGTTTCGACAGACTTCACCTGAGTGACGGTGCATGGGCCGGCTTGGATGAGTGTGACAGGAGTTGTCACGCCATCTTCGCCAATGACTTGGGTCATACCAATCTTGGTGCCGAGAAGTGCTTTCATCGCCTTTTCTCCCATTTAAAACCCCCGGTGGCGAGTAGTATCCATGAGAGGACTTGCTCATTCACCAGTGGTTAAGTTGTTATTACGTAATAAGTTACCGAGTAAATATAGCACAGATACGACCCTTCTGTCAAGGGTTACGAGGCGTTAGCGGCAGCAAAACCGAACGGCATATGGGCATACGCGCAGGCGTCATATACAATAGGCATATGCGCGAAAGTGTCCAAAAGAAATATCAACGTGCCGAGAAGCAGAAGCGCACTCATCACAAACGAATCATACTCTATACCTTCCTGCTGTCAGCTGCGGTATTTCTTGGGGTGTGGCTTACACTAACGAGCCGTGCCATGGATCGACAGGTATCGACACTACATCAGGACAGTGAATCGCATATAGCTGAAATCAAGGCACATGCCCTTGAGCAACGTGACGCTCGAGCGCGCATCACCGCAACAGAGAACGAGAGCGTCAAAAAACTGGTTTATGCACGCATGAGCGCTGGCGATCTGACCCCGCCGACACTCAAAGATATGCAGTGCAACTACCTTCGTACCCACGATGACCCGACACGTCCAGATGCCATGATAAATAAAGCGAACTGTATCAAGCCGCTGCGCTTTGAGCCAACGCTCACATCGGTCGAAGGTATGCTGATCGCGACGTCCGCCGTTGATGACTATAAAAAACTGCTGAGTGCCGTTCGTGCGGCTGGGTATGATTTGACAGTCACCAGTAGCTACCGATCGTATGCCGATCAGGGTGCAACGTATATTTACTGGGAAACGACCGAGGGGCGCGCAGAAGCGGATCGACATAGCGCCTACGCCGGATATAGTGAGCACCAGACCGGCTATGCAGTTGATTTTATGACCGATGGTTGCGGACTTGATTGCTTTGGCCGAACTGATGTGTACGATTGGCTTGTAAAACATGCCCATGAGTACGGTTTTATCGAGCGCTACCCGAAAGGCATGGAAAACACGACCGGCTATGCATATGAGCCGTGGCACTGGCGTTACATCGGCGTTAAAGAGGCGAAATTATATCATTCGACCAAGGCAAACAGCCTGGAAGATTTCTGGGGTATTTCTTAAAGCACGATGCCGGCCGGTAGTATAGAGCTGACAATCGTCACGACCAATAAAATTGCATACCAGATCTTGCGATCTTCTTCGAAGTGTTCGTAGCGACTCACGATTACCAAGCCGACAAGTAACCCAAGTGGCAGCGCGGCCAATACAAATCCACCGACATGAAGCGGTTCGGCAAACTTCAACCAAAACGTTCCGAGGAGAACGACGAGCACGAGCTTCAGAAAATAAGTGCTATCCGATTCGGTCTTTTTAGCTGGTGTACGCTTAGTAGTGACTGTCTTTTTTTGTGTTTTTTTAGGCATAGGCTTATTGTAGCATGGCCAAAAAAATACACGCCATCAGGGCGTGTATTTCGTGTATGCTTACGATTACATACGGATTTCGGCATCGACACCAGCTGGCAAGCTGAGGTTCTGCAGATTGTCGATTGTCTTTGGCGTTGCGTTCGTGATGTCGATCAGACGCTTGTGAACACGCATTTCAAATGCCTCACCACCAGTTTTGTATACGTGAGGTGATTTCGAAACGGTGTACGTACTGCGACGAGTTGGAAGCGGAATTGGCCCAGCGACACTCGCACCGGTACGGATAGCGGTTTCAATGATTTGCTTTGCTGATTGGTCAATCACTTTGTGATCGTATGCTTTGAGGCGGATTCGAATACGAAGTCCCTCTGGTTTGGCATCTGCCATGGGTTTATGCTCCTTTGCACACATATGTGCGCCTTGCATGCCGTAACCTTAGCTCGCATCGTATCTTCTCACGGCTGACTAAGTTATCGACATAATTGATAGTAGGTGTAGTATACCGTAAAACGCGCGAAATGTACAGCTATTGACAGTTATATACTAATCTAGTATCGTTTACGAAGCCAACCGTAGGAGGAATGATGGTGCGTAAGTTCAGCGACAACTGTCGAGGCCACGAGGTCTCGATGTCGCCTCACGATGGCGTCCCGGGAGAAGGTCTGATCAACCAGGCCGAACACCTCCTGAGATGCACGCTGCCAGATCGTCTGAAGCGGTGGTTACCCCGCCGTTGATCCGTGCGTCGAGCCCTGCTGGCTCCGTTCGGAGCTGGCGGGGTTTCGCATTAGACATTTATTTTCAGGAGGCGTAGACTGAAACTATGGAAATGCTTATGCCTCACAACCCAAACGAACATATCATTAACCTTCTCGGCCAAAACCCACCATACATACAACGGATGCGTGAACAGCTCGACGAGCAATTGTTTGCATACGTCCGTGCTCGCAAGGCGGGTGCACAGACATACCAGTTAGCGCTTGAAGGTTTTTATGGAGAAGATACGCACGATGCAATTCGGTATGTCGCTCAGAGTCTCTCGGTGACGAATGCTGGCGAACTACCAGATGTTTCAATCGAGAACGACTCACGCTTTGGCAAGACGCTCGTGACACTGAGTGCACAGTTCGACGCCGAAGATCTCGCTGCATAGGCTGCGCATCTGCTTTACCTATATACAGTCATTGACAGTATTCTTATTTCGTATTACTATATAGCTACCCGACCAAGGAGAAGCTATGCGATTCATGAGCCGTCGGACGGCGCACATTCGAATGTTCGATGCCGCACACGCGGCTGCACAGATCACATCGGCAATCCAGTGGATGATGATGGAGCACCCTGAGTTCAGAGTGAAGCAACGCGTTCTCGACGGAGAGCGTGTCCACATCACAACCTCTGGAAGCGAGACATGGCGGGCGGCACTTCAGAAGCGCTGCTTCGATGTGGGGCAGCTCGCTACCGTCGAGCTGACAGTCTCGCTCGCAACGAGCTCGTTCGTCTATCCGGCAGAGGTAGAACTCGAGCTGGCCGATGATGGCATCGGTATCAACGCCTACATCTGTCTGCGCAAGAACGCGCTTCGGATGTGACGCCTAGAACCCCGCCCTCTCGATCGAAGACCAGCAACCGTCTGGTCTCTCGGGATCAGGCGGGGTCTTCGCTTATAATATTGCCAATGAAAAAATCCCCGGATAAACCGGGGATTTTTATAGTAATCGCGGATCGTTATTTAACGACCTTAGTCACGACACCTGCACCGACGGTGCGGCCACCTTCGCGAATTGCGAAGTTAAGACCTTGCTCCATAGCGATAGGAGCGAGCAGTTTTGCCTTGAAGGTCACGGTGTCACCAGGCATAACCATTTCTTTGTCAGCTGGAAGTTCAACTTCACCAGTGACGTCAGTTGTACGGAAGTAGAACTGTGGCTTGTAACCCTTTGAGAATGGAGTGTGGCGTCCGCCTTCTTCCTTCTTAAGGATGTAAACTTCAGCTTCGAACTCAGTGTGTGGAGTCAGGCTACCTGGCTTGACTACGACCTGGCCGCGTTCGATGTCTTCACGCTCGATACCGCGAAGAAGGATACCAGCGTTGTCGCCAGCTTGACCTTGATCAAGGTTCTTTTTGAAGGCTTCGATACCAGTAACAACTGATTTCTGAGTGTCTTTAAGACCAACAATTTCAACTTCGTCGTTGAGCTTGATGATACCCTGTTCGATACGACCGGTTGCAACCGTACCACGTCCCTTGATTGAGAAGACGTCTTCGATAGGCATTAAGAATGGCTTGTCGAGGTCACGGACTGGCTCTTCGATGTAGTCGTCCATAGCCTGTACGAGTTCCATGATAGCGTCTTCGCTTGCAGCGTCACCTTCGAGGGCTTTTGTAGCTGAACCCTTGATGATAGGTGCGTTGTCACCGTCGTAACCGTTCTTTGTCAGAAGTTCGCGAACGTCCATTTCGACGAGTTCAACGAGTTCTGGGTCAGCGAGGTCCATCTTGTTCAGGAATACAACGATACGAGGAACGTTAACCTGGTGTGCGAGCAGAACGTGCTCACGAGTCTGTGGCAACGGACCGTCGTTTGCAGCAACAACAAGCACTGCGCCGTCGATCTGAGCAGCACCAGTGATCATGTTCTTGACGTAGTCGGCGTGACCAGGCATGTCAACGTGAGCGTAGTGGCGCTTTTCTGATTCGTATTCTTGGTGTGAAGAAGCGATGGTGATACCACGTGCTTTTTCTTCTGGTGCGTTGTCGATCTGGTCGTACGCAACTGGTTTGTTGACGTCACTAGGCAGTTTTTTTGCAAGAACTGCTGTAATAGCGGCGGTCAGGGTTGTTTTACCGTGGTCGACGTGGCCCATAGTTCCTACGTTGACGTGAGGCTTGCTTCGATCGAAATCAGCCATGTGAGTAAATACTCCTTATATCATTAATTAGTTTTGCTTGAAGACGCGAGCCTGCAGGCAATGGTACCGACTGTCGGTCACACCGCCAAGAAACGCGCTCAAGCGTCTGGTATTAATTGTACCAGTTATTGACTCTGTGTAAAGACTTTTTTCTCTGGTACGCTACTACTTGCTGCGCTTTTCGATGATTTCCTGCGCAACGTTCGGTGGTACTTCTTCGTACTGCGCGAGCTCCATCGTAGAAGCGGCACGGCCTTGGCTCATTGAGCGGATATCTCCGGTGTAGCCGAACATGCTGGCGAGTGGTACGTACGCTTTAATAAGCTTTGCGCCACCCATGAGGTCTTCCATGGCATCGATACGGCCGCGGCGTGAGTTAAGGTCGCCGATGATGTCACCCATGAATTCTTCAGGAGTGGTGACTTCAACGTGCATGACAGGTTCGAGCAGAATAGGCGTCGCTTGTTTGACACCTTCGCGGGCAGCGAGACTACCGGCGAGTGAGAATGCGAGTTCGCTTGAGTCGACATCGTGGTAGCTACCATCATAGAGGGTTGCTTTGACGTCAACGACTGGGTAACCAGCGATGACACCGCCGTCGAGCGTTTCACGGATACCTTTTTCAACAGCTGGGCGGTATTCTTGTGGCACAACACCACCCTTGATCTCGTCGACGAATTCGAAGCCTTTTCCGGTTTCATTCGCTTCAAAGCGTACCCATACGTCACCATACTGACCACGACCACCAGATTGCTTGGCGTGCTTACCTTGAACCTGTGAGGTGCCCTTGATCGTTTCGCGGAATGCAACCTGTGGCTCACCGATGTTGGCTTCGACGTTGAATTCGCGCTTCATACGGTCAATCAGAATATCAAGGTGAAGCTCACCCATACCTGACATGATCGTCTGACCGGTTTCGTCGTCAGTGTGAACGCGGAAGGTTGGGTCTTCGCCAGCAAGACGCTGCAACGCGATACCCATTTTTTCTTGGTCTGCCTTCGACTTTGGTTCAACTGCAATCGATACAGGTGGTTCTGGGAATTCGATAGATTCAAGTGCAATTGGCTGTGCAACGTCACAAAGCGTGTTACCAGTCGTGGTGTTCTTTAGACCAACAACAGCGGCGATGTCACCTGCTGATACGTGGTCGATTTCTTCACGCTTGTCGGCGTGCATACGGACGATACGACCGATGCGTTCTTTTTCGCCAGTCGTGGTGTTAAGCACGTAGCTTCCAGCTTTCATGTTACCTGAGTAGACACGAACGAATGTCAGAGTACCGACAAATGGGTCGGTCGCGATCTTGAACGCAAGTGCGGTCATAGGTTCGCCTTCATCTGGTTTGCGGCTGATCTCGTCGCCAGTCTTCGGGTTTGTGCCCCAGATAGCTTCGACATCGAGTGGGCTTGGCAGGTAGTCGACCATGACGTCGAGAAGCTTCTCGACAATCACGCCGCGACCATCACCACCAGTTACAAGGTAGAAGTCACCAGCGAGTACGCGTTTACGGAGCGCGCTTTTGAGCTCGTCTTTCGTAATGCTGTCTTCGCCTTCTTCCAAGAAACGCATCATCAATTCGTCGTCAGCTTCAACAGCCGCTTCAACGAGCAATGAACGTGCGTTCTTCGCTTTATCAGCCATATCAGCAGGAATGTCACCTTCGACAAGTTCCTTGTCGGTGTAGTCGCTGTAGGTGTAGGCTTTCATCTCAACGAGGTCGACGACACCGTTGATGTCTTTTTCAAAGCCGATTGGCAAGTGAATAGGAAGGGCGTTTTTGCTCAGGCGGGTGTGAATAGATTCGAGTGATTTGTAAAAGTCACCACCTGTCTGGTTGATCTTGTTGATGAAACAGACGCGAGGCACGCCATACTTGTTCGCCTGACGCCATACGGTCTCAGACTGTGCTTCAACACCCATCTTGCCGTCGAATACGGTAACCGCGCCGTCTAGCACACGGAGTGAACGCTCAACCTCGACGGTAAAGTCGATGTGACCTGGGGTATCAATAATGTTGATCTTGTGACCTTTCCAGAAACAAGTAACCGCAGCAGAAGTAATCGTGATACCACGCTCTTTTTCCTGTGCCATCCAGTCAGTCGTCGCGCCGTCACCGTCGCCACGGACTTCACCGATTTTGTGGTTGATTCCGGTTCGGTACAAAATACCTTCCGTCGTAGTGGTTTTTCCGGCGTCGATATGAGCGATGATACCGATGTTTCGGAAGTCCTTGAGTGGGACAGTTGTTGGCGTAGCCATATGGGTTGATTTCCTCCCTGGAGGTTAAATAATTTTTGCCATCAAAAATAGCGCTTTATCACAATTATATCAAAAATGAGGGTGCGTTGCCAGTCGACTATCGGCGTCGACGAGACAGGTAGTGACGCAGCTGTTCTTCGGCAAATTGCATAAGCTCGAGGCCGGGCGCTTTACCGACAGCCTCGTATTCTTTTAGGATAACGGCACGGTCGGTATATTCCTGGACAGAGCCATTGACGTGCATCGCACCGACGCCGAACGGCGTTTCGATGAGCACGTAGCCACCGTCACGTTCGTCGTAGTGGTCATCGACAAAGCGCGAGGCCGCCGCAATAAAGCTTTCTTCGCTGGGGCGGCCTGGCTGTCGTGCGACCATAGACTATCCGCGGGCAAAGTGTGCAAAGGCTCGGTTTGCCTCTGCCATCTTGTGCGTGTCTTCTTTCTTCTTGAATGCGATACCGGTTTCGTTGTAGGCATCGACGATTTCAGTCGCGAGTCGTTTTTGGTATGGCATACCGCTCTTTGAGCGCGCTGCCTGAACGAGCCACATGAATGCGTAGTGTTGCTGACGGTGACCCTGAATCGGGAATGGAATCTGGTAGTTCGCACCACCGACACGTCGGCTTTTAACTTCGAAGCTTGGGCTGACGTTTGAAAGTGCTTTTTCGAACACTTCCAGTGGATCTTCAGACTTTACGTTCTTTGCTGCTTGTTCAAGTGCGGCATATACCATACGCTCAGACGTCGATTTCTTACCATCGAGCATCGATTTGTTGATAAGGCGCTGAACGAGTACTGATTGGTACTTGCGGTCAGGCTTGATCGTGCGCTGTAGTTTACGAGTAACTTTACGAGGCATAACTACTTACCTTCCTTCTTAGAACCGTACTTAGAACGGCCTTGTTGGCGTTTAGCGACACCTTGAAGGTCAAGCGCACCACGAACGATGTGGTAACGGACACCTGGAAGGTCTGGCACGCGGCCACCACGAACGAGCACGACGGCGTGTTCCTGGAGGTTGTGCCCTTCACCGCCGATGTATGCCCATACTTCATGACCGTTGGTCAATCGTACACGTGCAACTTTTCGGAGTGCCGAGTTAGGTTTCTTTGGGGTTTTGGTCGTTACCTTGACACAGACACCACGTTTAAGTGGAGCTTCTTGTTCGTAGTAACGAGTCTTCAGTGCGTTGTGAATACGGCCAAGCGCAGGAGACTTCGACTTCTTGATCGCAGTCTTGCGTGGTTTTCGCACGAGTTGGTTGATAGTTGGCATCGAGAAACAATCTCCCTTGATGATTTAGTTATTGGTGCGGGTAAAGGTCAGCATCCTTTTGCCGCGTCATTCTTTTGCATGTCATTTGCCGTGTACACATTCTTAACAGCATATGAAACCAAAAGAGGAAACTCGTTTACAATTGTAGCAAGTTTCCTCTAGTTTGGCAAGGTAGGCTCAGCGACTACGCTGCGAGTTCGATGTCACTCTCGATTGCGTCCGTAACGTCCGCATCTTCGAGTTCGATATCGGCAACTTGGCCTGTCTCGCTGTCGTATCCTTCGGCACCAGTACCGACAGGAATCTTTCGACCGATGATGACGTTTTCTTTGAGTCCCATCAGGTGGTCAGCGCGACCGCTGGTAGCGGCGTTGATGAGCACGCGAGTCGTGTCCTGGAATGATGCGGCCGATAGCCAGCTGTCGCTCCAGATCGAAACCTTGGTAATACCGAGCAGCAATTGCTTGTACTGCGCAGGCTCTTTACCTTCAGCAGCCAAACGGCTGTTCTCTTCGATGACAGCAGCCTTGCTGACGATATCACCGGTTACGAAGCTTGCATCGCCTGCATCCTCGATCTGCACACGTGAGAACATCTGTCGAACGATGATCTCAAGGTGCTTGTCGGCAACGTCTTGACCCTGTGCCGCGTAGATACGGAGCACGTCGTTGATGATGTAGCGCTGCGTAGCTTCAACACCCTTCAGACGCATGAGCTCGTGCAGGTTCAGCGAACCGACTGTCAACTGGTCACCAGCGGCGACGACATCGCCGGCTTTGACGACGAGCTGGGCAGAGCCAGGAATCGTGTTCTTGACTGGTGCACCTGCTTCGGCGGCAATGACGAGTGTGTCTTCAGCGGCTTCAACGACACCGTCGAATGGTGCGACGAGTGGCTTCTTACCGTCAGCTTCAGCGAGAATATCGCCAGCTTTGACGCTTGAACCGTCTTTGACGATGACCGTACGGCCGTCGAGCTTGATGCGCTCAACCGTGCCAGAATCAGGCGTAACCTGAACGATATAGTTCTTGCCGTCTTCCCAGACATCAACGATACCGCTGATTTCAGAGATGTATGCCTGACCCTTCGGTGTACGAGCTTCGAAGAGCTCTTCAACACGAGGCAGACCCTGGGTGATGTCGCTACCGGCAACACCCGAGTTGTGGAACGTTCGAAGTGTCAGCTGCGTACCAGGCTCACCGACAGACTGTGCGGCAATGACACCGACAGGTTGTGCAACGTCGACAAGTTGGTTTGTCGCCATGTCGATACCGTAGCTCTTCTGTGGAATACCACGGAGGCTGTTCGCTGAGAGGATTGACTGGATCTTTACTTCCGTAATTGATTCATCGGCTTCAATCGCTTCAGCGATTTCACGGGTGATCAATTCGTCCTTGCCAATGTGGCCATTGACTGCTTCTGCAGTGTAGCGACCGTATAGGCGGTTACCGAAGTTGATCATCGTGTGCTCTGACTCGGCACGGTAGATTGCAAATCCTTGATCTTCGATCTCGTCTGGCAGGTCAGCGACCGTGAAGACGTCTTGTGACACGTCGACGAGACGGCGAGTCAGGTATCCTGAGTCGGCAGTCTTGAGGGCGGTGTCAATCAGACCCTTACGTGAACCACGTGTTGCCACGAAGGCTTCGAGGCTTGAAAGACCCTGAATGAAGCTTGAGCGCACAGGCAGCTCAATCTCGCGGTTTGTCGCGTCAACCTGGATACCAATCATGGCGCTCGCAAGCTTAACGTTACTGATGTCACCACGTGCTCCAGAGTTGACCATGACAGAAATACTGGTGTCCATGTCAGCGAGCTGACTCTGCAGGAACTCAGTAATCTTGTTGTCAACGGCTCGCCAGTTTGCAACTGTCAGGTTGTAGCGTTCTTCTTCGGTGATGAGTCCTTCGTCGAATTGCTCAGAGATGAGCGCCGCTTTGGCGTCACCTTCAGCCACGAATTCAGATACTTCTTCGAAGTGAGGGTAGTCATCTTTACCGGTTGAAACAGCTGCGGTCGTTGCGAAACGGAAGGCCAGACCTTTCATACGGTCGGCAGTTTGCGCCGTAACCTCTGCGCCATACTTGTCGAAGATACGACCGAGTACTTTTTTAAGCTGCTTCTTGTTTTGCACGCTGTTGTCGTACGGGAAATCATCAGGAAGAATCTCGTTAAAGAAGACTCGACCGAGTGTCGTCGTGCGAATTTCACCCTTCGTGCGAAGACGAATCGGTGTCTGCAGCTGCAATTTACCGTGGTCGTAGGCAAGTTCAGCATCGTAGCTGTTTGCGAAGACCTTCATGTCTTTATCGAATACACCAGGTTTTTCGTACGTCAGGTAGTAGTTACCAAGCACGACGTCCTGACCGATGTTAAGCACTGGGGCACCATCGGCTGGCTTCAGAAGGTTGTTCGTGGCGCTCATGAGTTCACGAGCTTCACGCTGTGCTTCTTTCGAAAGCGGAAGGTGTACTGCCATCTGGTCACCGTCGTAGTCGGCGTTAAATCCGTTTGCGACAAGTGGGTGAAGCTGAATTGCCTTACCTTCGACCAGTTTTGGCTGGAATGCCTGAATACTCAGACGGTGAAGACTTGGTGCACGGTTAAGGAGCACGTACTTGCCTTCGATCACCGAGTCAAGCGCATCCCATACGACTGCTTCACCTGATTCGATAAGACGAGTCGCCGAACGAATGTTGTGAGCGTACTCGTTGCGGATTAACCAGCTGATAATGAACGGTTTGAAGAGTTCAAGTGCCATCATCTTTGGCAGACCACACTGGCTAATCTTCAGTTTCGGACCAACGACGATAACAGAACGTCCAGAGTAGTCAACACGCTTACCGAGCAAGTTCTGACGGAATCGGCCCTGCTTACCCTTTAGCATGTCAGAGATACTCTTCAGGCGGCGTCGGCCACCGGTTGCGTTGACTGCGCGACCACCGCGGGCAGCTGAGTTGTCGATCAGGCTGTCAACCGCTTCTTGAAGCATACGCATTTCGTTACGCTGAATCACTTCAGGCGCGTTGAGTTCGATAAGCTTCTTCAAACGGTTGTTACGGTTGATGACACGTCGGTAAAGGTCGTTTAGATCTGAAGTCGCAAAGCGGCCACCGGTAAGTTGCACCATCGGACGGAGATCTGGAGGGATAACAGGAAGCACCGTCAATGCGAGACTGTTTGGCATAATGCCAGCTGCCAGCATACCTTCAAGAACCTTGAGGCGCTTGAGAAGTTTCTTCTCGCGTTGGCCCTTAGCAGTTTCGACTTCCTCGCTGAGCTGCGCAATCAGTGTTTCGAGATCAATGTCATCGAGCATACGCTTGAGCGCTGTACCACCCATACCAACTTTGAGAAGGTCTTGGTATTCTTCCGGGAGATTGCGGTAGTCAGTTTCGTTCAGGAGTGCGTGCAGTACGAGGCCTTCGAGCTGAGCTTTTTTCAGCGCAAAGTTTGCTTCGAGTTCTTCAAGTTCCTTGGTCTGCTCGGCAGCAAGCTTCTTGACGTCAGCGTCGTCGGCTGATGCTTCGCGCTCGTAGCGGATCTTGATCGCTGCACGTCCAGCTTCGGTCTCGGCTTCGAGATCGGCAAGCATTTGGTCGCGCTTTGCGGTATCAACATCGAGAATCACGTACGTCGCAAAGTAGGCGATGCGTTCTAGGTTACGTACGGTGATACCGAGGAGCAAGCTCATCGCGCTTGGCGTACCACGCATGAACCAGATGTGCGCAACGGGCGCAGCAAGCTGGATGTGACCCATACGTTCACGACGGACGATTGACTTCGTGACGAGTTCGCCGTTTTTGTCGACGGCTGCTTCACGAGATCGCACACCCTTGAGCTTTGAATCGTGCGGGTTGATATCTTTGACTGGGCCGAAGATTCGTTCACAGAACAAACCGTCGCGCTCAGGCTTTTGGGTACGATAGTTAATCGTCTCAGGCTTGGTAACTTCACCATGACTCCATTTCAGGATGTCATCGGAGCTTGCTACTGCCAGGCGCACCGCGTCAAAATCAGCGATACTTGTGGTCGGAGTAAATCGCGCCATTATGCTTTCTCCTCATCAGTTACAGTTTCATTTTCGAATTCTTCAGCAGTTTCAATGTTCAGACCGTCTTCTTCGAAGTCAACGTCGTCAGATTCATCGAGGACAGTTTCTTCAGTATCGACGAGGTCGACAGGAACGGTTTTGTCTTCTGGGCCGCTACTGGCAATGACACTCTCGGCGTCAATCGTTTCAACATCTTCATCGACGAGGTCGACACGCAGACCAAGACCCTGCAATTCCTTCACGAGGACGTTAAAGCTTTCTGGAAGCTTCGGACCGACAATCGGTTCGTCCTTGATGATTGATTCGTAGGCTTTCGCACGTCCGTAGACGTCGTCTGACTTAATCGTCAGCATTTCCTGAAGTGTGCTCGCCGCACCATATGCTTCAAGTGCCCAGACCTCCATCTCGCCGAATCGCTGACCACCGTTTTGCGCCTTACCACCGAGTGGCTGCTGCGTGACCATGGTGTATGGACCGGTTGATCGGGCGTGAATCTTGTCGCTGACCATGTGGTGCAGCTTGATCATGTGCATGACACCGACAGTGGTGCGCTCTTCGAACGCTTCACCGGTTCGGCCGTCAAAGAGCTGGCTTTTACCATCTTTGGCATAGCCTGCTTTTTCAAGCTCCTGCTCGATGATTTCGCTTGGCACACCGTTAAATGGTGGAGTTGCCACGCGGTAACCGAGCGCACGTGCTGCCATACCAAGGTGCGTTTCAAATAGCTGTCCAAGGTTCATACGACTTGGGACACCAAGTGGGTTCAAAATGATGTCCACAGGGGTTCCGTCGTCCATGTACGGCATGTCTTCGATAGGGAGGATGCGGGCGATAACACCCTTGTTACCGTGGCGTCCTGCCAACTTGTCACCGACGCTAATCTTGCGCAGCTGTGCTACGAAGATTTGAATCTGCATCAAGACACCAGCCTTGAGCTCATGACCGTTTTCACGGCTAAAGATCTTAACGCCGACAACTTTACCGCTTGCGGTACCGTTCATGCGCTGAGAAGTATCACGTACATCTTTGGCTTTTTCACCGAAGATTGCACGCAGTAGTCGCTCTTCAGAGCTGAGCTCTTGCTCACCCTTTGGCGTAATCTTACCAACCAGTACGTCACCGGCTTTGACTTCGCTACCGACTTGGACAATACCGTTTTCGTCGAGGTGGCGGAGACTTTCTTCTGAAACGTTTGGAATGTCACGAGTGACGATTTCTGGACCAAGCTTTGTTTCGCGGACTTCGACATTGAAGTCTTTGATGTTGATGCTGGTCAGGCTATCATCTTGAACGAGTCGGCTACTGAGCACGATCGCGTCGTCCATGTTGTAGCCTGCCCATGGCATGAAGGCTACGAGGAGGTTGCGTCCGATGGCTAGTTCGCCGTCGTCAACCGACATACCTTCAATCAGTACGTCACCCTGCTTGACCTTTTGGCCACGCACGACACGAACTTTCTGGTTGATTGAGCGGTCGTCGTTTGATTTCGCAAAGTGGATAGGCTCGTAGACTTTTACGCCGTCTTTGTACTTAACTTCGACACTTGAAGCATCGGCTTTAACGACTTCTCCGGCACCTTCAGCCACAATCAGCTGACCTGAGTCGAGTGCGACCTGATGTTCGATACCTGTTCCAACAGTTGCAGCTTCTGGGCTGAGCAGTGGCACAGCCTGGCGTTGCATGTTCGAGCCGGTCAAACTTCGGTCGATACGGTTCTTCTCAATAAATGGCACGAGTGATGCCGTCGATCCAAGGATCTGCTTGTGGGCTGCGTCCATAAGCGTGACTTCCTGTGCATCTACCTGCTCAGGCTTGAGGTTCTTACGTGCAGACACACGCTCGCTGACGAACTTGCCGTTCGCGTCGAGCTTCGCACCGGCATCGGCGATGATTTCATCGAGTTCCTGACTTGCATCGAGGTATACGATTTCGTCGCTGACTTTACCATTCTTTACCTTTAGGTATGGCGTTTCGATAAAGCCATACTCGTTGATACGTGCGTACGCGGCAAGGTTAAGTACCAGACCAATGTTCGCGCCTTCCGGCGTTTCGACTGAACAGATACGGCCGTAGTGAGTCGGGTGCGCGTCACGGACGTCAAATCCGGCACGTTCACGAGATAGACCACCAGGGCCCATAGAGCTGAGACGTCGTTTGTGGCTGACTTCTGAGAGCGGGTTAACCTCGTCGAGCAGCTGTGAAAGTTGGCTGCTGGCGAAGAATTCGCGTACGGCAGCGACGACAGGACGGGCATTGATCAACTGGCTTGGGGTAACCGTTTCAAGGTCACTCATCGACATGCGATCCATGATGTTTCGTTGCATGCGAAGCATACCAACACGGAACTGACGGCTGACAAGTTCACCAACAAGCTTGACGCGGCGGTTATCGAGCGCGTCGATATCGTCTGGAGCTTCTTGGGTGTTGTTGAGTCGGATGATTTCGCGGATGATGGCGACGAGGTCGGTCATTTGGAATACGCGGTTTTCAGTGGTGTTTGCGACATCAAGACCAAGGCGCTTGTTGAGCTTGTATCGTCCGACACGACTGTAATCAAAGCGTTTGAAGTCGAAGAACATGCGTTCAATCATCTGACGAGCGTTGTCGACGGTCGCAAGGTCACCTGGGCGGAGCTTACGATAGACTTCAATAAGTGCTTCGTTCGGGCCATGAGCTGGGTCTTTTTCGAGTGTTGCGTCGATGTATTTGACGTCACCGGTGTCAATGTCTTCAAAAGCTTGCTTGATGTCACCGACTTTACCGAAGCCAAGTGCACGAAGTAGTGTCGTGACAGGTAGCTTACGGCGGCGGTCAATTTTCACATAGATAGCACCGTTAGCGGCAGTTTCAAATTCCAGCCATGCACCACGGCCAGGAATCAATTTGGCACCGTAGAGGTTACGACCGACTTGTTGATCGGCAGTAAAGAACACACCAGCAGATCGGATAAGCTGGCTAACAACGACACGCTCGGTGCCGTTGACGACAAATGTGCCGCGCTGGGTCATCCATGGGTAGTCACCCATGTAAATTTCCTGCTCTTTGACTTCACCTGTAACTTTGTTCGTCAGCTCAACTGTGACGTTAAGTGGCGCCTCAAACGTCATGTTATTTTCTTTGGCG
This sequence comes from Patescibacteria group bacterium, assembly GCA_035494435.1. Taxonomy (GTDB): domain Bacteria; phylum Patescibacteriota; class Saccharimonadia; order Saccharimonadales; family Saccharimonadaceae; genus SZUA-359. The sequence goes on from DATJGX010000032.1 coordinate 24,508, forward strand.
TGCTTTTCGGTCTCTTTTGGATCGTCGAACTTGTAGTCCTTGAATCGCAATTCCAGTTTCTGACCGGTGTAGTCCTCGATTGGGTTGAGTTCCGCAAAAATTTCACCAAGTCCGGTTTCGACGAAATCTCGCCATGAATCGAACTGGTGTGAAATTAGTTGCGGCAAAGGCAACGCGTCATCTTCGCTTGTAAAGAATACGCGTTTTGCCGGAGTCGTTGGTTTCTGGGTAGACATTGCCACTAATTACTCCTTATGGAAATTTAATAAATTGTACGATGAACCTCAGTGTTGGGTACTGCTGCTCTCCTGGCGCCGAAGTTTACTAAGTTGGGAATTGTCTTACACCAAAAAGCCCCCGCCGCGGGCGTGGTATAAATGTGACCCAACTTACACTATCTTCATTGGTATCTATTGTAGAGACTTATACGCGATGTGTCAACCGGATTCGCGGCATGAATATATGTGAGTTCTTCGGCTAACTAGGCGTGCGATTTTTGAACGATTTTGTCGGCGAGCCCGTAGTCGACTGCCTCTTTGGCGTCCATCCAGAAGTCGCGCTCCATATCTGTCTTGACGCGGCTCGGTTTTTGACCGGTGTTTTTGGCGGTAATATCGATTAGCAACTCTTTAATACGTATCGCCTCACGAAGACTAATCTCTTGATCGGTCACCATACCCTGCGTGCCGCTACTTGGCTGGTGAATCATGACACGAGAGTTCGGAAGTACGAAGCGCTTTCCTTTCGTGCCGCTACTCAGTAAGAACGCTCCCATGCTAGCCTGAAGACCAATGCCATAGGTGGCAACGTCAGGGCTGATGAATTGCATCGTGTCGTAGATGGCGAGGCCGTCACTCACGCTACCACCAGGACTATTGATATATAGGTTTATATCTGCCTTCGGGTCTTCATTCGCAAGGTGGAGCATCTGTGCGACAACAACACTCGCCGTATGCGGGTTTACATCTTCGCCGAGAAAGATGATCCTGTCTTCGAGTAGGCGTGAATAAATATCATAGCCTCGCTCTCCATCACGGGTTTTTACAATCACGTTCGGAACAAGATAATTCGTACTCATACAGCTAGTGTACCAAACAAAACTAGCACTCGTCAATTACGAGTGCTAGTTAATCTCATCACTGACTAGGCGTTGAGTTCGACGAGTCGGTCAATCGTCTTTTCGGTCAAAATTTGATTCGCGATACTGCGCTGCGCATCAGGCTCAGCAAGCTGACGAATCATTTCGGGCTGCGATGCATACTGCGCTTTCATGGCCTCAGTGCGAGCAGCGACTTCATCAGTCGAGGCTTGGATTTTCTCAACCTTACTGAGTTCGGCAAGCACTAGTCCGGTCTTAACGCGCTCTTCGGCTGCGGCGTTACCTTCTTTTTCAGCCCACGCATCACGCGAGTCGTAGCCTTGACTCTTTAACCACGTTTCGAAGCTCTGTCCCTGGTACATGAGGTTCTGGCGCAGGTCTTGTTCGATTGAAGCCAGCTGGTCATCGCGAAGCACGCTTGGAATTTCTACGGAGCTATCAGCAACGGTCTGCTTGACGAGTTCGTCGCGTAGCTGCTCGGTTTGGTTGCGCTCCGCCTGAGCGGTCAGCTCACGCTTGATATCGTCGCGAAGTTCTTTAGCGCTCGTGTATGGGCCGACTTTTGCCGCCCATTCATCGGTTTCTTCAGGCTTGACGAGTTCTTTGACTTCATGAAGTGTCACGTCGAATGTGACGTCGGCTCCGGCCAAATCGGCAACCCGGTATTCCTTCGGAAATGCCAAGTCAAGCGAGAATGTATCGCCGGCTTTGTGGCCCACGATGCCTTCTTCGAAGCCGTCAATAAACGTGTGTGAGCCAAGTACGATTTCATGATTCGTTGCTGTGCCGCCATCAAATGCGGTACCGTCTTTCTTGCCGACGAAGTCAATGACCACTTCGTCGCCGTCTTTCGCTGCGCGCTCAACGACTTGTTTGGTCGCCATCTGAGACTTGATACGATCGACGATCTCTTCGACTTCCGCTTTACCGACAGTTGCAGCTTCAGGTTTTTTGACCTTGAGCTTCTTGTAGTTTGCGAGTGTCACCGGTGGCAGAATATCTGCTTCAGCGGTAAACTCTAGGCTTTCGCCGGGTTTAAACTCAATGACCTCTACTTCTGGACGACTGAGTGCCTGAAGATCGTTATCAAGAAATCCAGATGCCACCGCTTTGGAAATTGCCTGATCGGCTGCTTCCATCGCTAGCTGGCCTGGGTCTAGTTGCTTCTTTGCCACACTTGGTGGTACTTTTCCTTTACGAAAACCAGGGGCTTTCATGTCTCGTGCCAAGCGAACCAAGGCAGTCTTTTCACCATCTGCCAGTTCATTACTATCGAGAAGTATTGTGAGTTTGACTCGTGAGTCTGAGATATTTTGTCGCGTCGTTTTCATAACGATCAATTGTAACAGATTGCGGACGGCTTGGCCAACCTAGCCGATATCAAACACGTCGTCGTCGGCTGCGTGTGAACGGGTTCGACGATCGAGGATTTTGCTAACGAGACGCTCAAAACTGAGCTTTTCTTCGCTGCCGTCTGCCGTACTCTTGAGTGGATAAACTTTCGATTTAAGCTCGCTCTCTCCGACAAATATTACATATGGGATCTGTTTTTTAATAGCGGTTTTCAGTTGCTTGTCTACTTTACGCTCGGTGATATCGACTTCGACTTTCACGCCTTGCTGGCGGAGTTCCTTCGCGAGCGTCGCAGCGCCTTCATCTGCGTCTGGTAGCACCACCATATAGAGTTCAGTCGAGGAGTTCATCACTGGTAACAGGTTGTGGGCTGTTAAGAATAGCTCGGTCATACTATAGCCCGGTGCCATACCGACAGCACTGACCGGTTCCGCACCAAACAATCCGACCAGACCGTCGTAGCGACCACCACCAAACAGTGAACGATTGTTTTCGGGGTGCGTATCGAAAAATTCAAAGACGGTGCCGGTGTAATAATCCAGTCCTCGCATGAGCGTAATGTCAAAGCGGGCGTTCGTGATGCCGGCTTGTTCGAGCAGTGTAAAGAGATCTTGCACCTCACGGACAGCGTCGCTATCACGGATTGACTCAGGCAAATCAGCCATTGATTTAGCCGCTAACAGCTCGGCGATTTTCTTCAGACCATCTGACGCAGCTGCATCACCAAATATCTCGATAGCCTGATCGCGGAAGGCTTCGTGTGGTATTTTGCCCTTTCGATCAAACAGTTTGATCATCAGTTGTGCCTGTACGGTATCGAGGCCTAGGTAATGTGCCATCATGAAGTTAATGACTTTTCGGTTGTTGATACGAATGACGTACATTTTTTCGTCAGCGCCAAATGACTGCAGAATCTGGCTACCGAGTGTAATTATCTCTGCCTCTGGCTTAGAGCCGTTCACGCCGAAGATGTCGACATTTAGCTGCCAAAACTCACGCTCTCGACCACGCTGTGGGCGTTCGTAGCGCATGAATTGTCCGATGTTATACCAACGGGCCGGAAACGCGACTTCTTGGCGTTTGCGAGCAATCATGCGGCTCACGCTCGGGGTTAGTTCGGGGCGAATCGCCACACGCCTATCGCCACGGTCGGTAAACTGGTAGGTTTGTTCGTTGACAAGCTCCTGGCCACTCTTCGCCGCATAGACATCGAGCGGCTCGAGGAGCGGTGCGTCATAGGCTTCGTAGCCATAGCTCTCGACGACATGACGCCAGGTCGAAAAGATATAATCTCGTATACGCATATCTTCGGGATAAAAATCCCGGGTGCCTTTGTAGGGTTCAGCTGAAAGTCCGGCCATAATAGGTGTTATTGTGGCATTTTTCGCACCAGTTTGCAAGCATAGACTAGATGTCTTGGCGCAGCCATTCCCAGAGGGCGATACCTGCCGCGACACCAACGTTTAAACTTCGTGTACTGCCTCGCTGCGGTATCGAAACGGTGTGGTCTGCACTCGCTAGCAGTTCATCGGATAGACCGGGCCCTTCGGCACCAAATACCAATATCGCGTCGTCATCGCGCGCTACGCCTCTGATGTCCGTCGAGCCAGGGACGTTATCGACGGCAACGATCACTTTGGGCTTTACTGCCGCGACAAACGAAGAGACGCTCTCGTGGTAGTAAACGTGGAGATATTTGTCGGTCATCATCGCACCGCGCTTGTTCCACTGACGCCGACCGATAACGTGCACCCTGCGCACACCAAACGCATTGGCACTACGGACAATTGTGCCCATATTGAAATCTCGAGTAAGGTTTTCGATGGCGATTTGGAGTTTAACGCCACGACGATCAAGCTCGCTGACGATACCCTCATGCGATTTTCCTTTGAATTCATCGACCACATTACGCGTGTCTTGCATGCCTCTACTATACGACACCGTTGCAAATATGCCCGCCAGCAGCGATACTATGACCATACGATGCATATAAATAAGGAAACGACATGAAACGACACCTGATAATGATGATGGCCAGCCTTGTGCTCGTACTCGGACTTGCGAGCATGGTATCGGCCAAGGAACTCGAGATTGGTGACACTCTGCCAGTCAAGCAAGTAGTAGAATCAGTAGACGATACAGTCAACGATCTGCCTTCGCAGGTTCAAAGTGATGTGAATGACGTTCGCGAAGCTGTACATAAAGAAGTTGAGCATCGACGCGAAACCGTCGCGCAAAAACGCCAAGAAATCAAAGAGCGGGTCGCAGAAAAGCGATTCGAAGTAGACACGGCTAAATGCGAACGCAATCAGGCACAGCTTACCAAACTGATGCCGAAGCTCTCTACGAGCGCCACGACACAGACGCGCGTACTGGACACCATGTATGACCGCGTCGTCGGTTTTTACAAAACGAGCCAGTTGCGTCTTTCTGCGTCTGAGTACGAAAAACTCATTCAGTCGATCGAGCAAGCCAAATCTGATACACATCTATCGCTTAATACAGCGACGCAGGCGCAAGTCACCGTCGACTGCAATGCTAACGGTATTGGTACGCAGCTGGCTGAATACCGCGCAGCCGTAGCCGACGTAAAGACGAACATCCGAGTGTATCGTTCAGCGCTTGTCGAGCTTATAAAAGCGCTCAAAGCAGCCCCAGAAGAGGCAGCTCAACCCAAGAGCAGTACGACCGAGGGTACAAACTAATGCGCCGCTTCCAAAATTTCAACATTACTGAGTTCGTCATAATCGTCGTGGTCGTGGTCATCGCCGGCTTGCTAATCTCACGTGGCTACGAGGCCTGGAAAAGCGCGACTGCACCGAGCACATCCGAGCAGACCAACACTCACGATGTCCTACCCCAAGTTAAACAGAAGAGTGATCTCGACCGCGCCCAAAAAGCCGTTGAAAACGTCGACCCTGACTCACTAGACACCTCAGCAATCGATCAGACGCTCAAATAAACAGCGCCGCTCGAGTGAAATAAATAAAAACTCGACGATAAGTCGAGTTTTTATGTGGTGCGGATAAGAGGACTTGAACCTCCACGTACTTGCGTACACTAGCACCTGAAGCTAGCGCGTCTACCAATTCCGCCATATCCGCATGCGTAAAGCCAGTATGACGTAGCTCTACGATGATAGCATGTCAGGATGATATTTTGTAGCCTAGAGTAGCGAGTGATTGTCGTGGCGCAAATGGCCAGCCAAGGTACGCAGCTCAACCGTTTGTTTGACGCCTGGGTTCAAGACACCGTGCGGGTCGAATACCTGTTTGATTTCATCCATCATCTTCTCGTACTCGGGCTCCCACTGCGCACGAACGAATCGAGAGAGCAATGAGCCTTCAGCGCCGTTAGAAATCAGTACGCCGTCATAGCCGGTTACGAGCGTCGACAGGCTGTCGATTAACTTGAGAAGCTTCTGCTTGTCAGCAGTTTTTTGCAGACTCAGTGTCGGACGAACCGTAAATCGCTCATTTACCATTTCTCCGTAAAACGGGAGATCCAGGTGAAGCTGCGTTTCCAGCGAGGCAAGTTCTTTCATGAAATCTTCGAAGCGTTCTGCCGGCACATAGAAGCTCGGCACGAGCACTGGTGCGCCGTGATCGGCATGTGCAGCCGGTGCAGCGCTGTACTCAACAACATCGATCATGGCGTCGAGATCGTCGGTCTCGCTCGTCGTATAGGCACATTCGAACTGACTGAGCAGCTTGGTAGCTTTCTTCAGCGATTGTAAGCGTTTCTTGCTCTTGAATACGTCGAAACGTACGATCACGAGCGTCGAGGTTGCAAGATCGGCCGGTGACACATCTTTGAGCCACTTATAGACTTTGCCCTGCTTGACTGCCTCGGCAACGTAGCGGCCGTCGATGTAGTCCATATGAGTCGGGTTGAGCCGGTCAAGCTCGTCGACCGCGTCGCGCGCTTCTTCGCCAGACGAGAACAGTGCCGCTACATAGCCGCACGCTTCGGGCGCATATTCACCGCGCACGATCATCTCCGTCACGATACCAAGCGTTCCCTGGCTACCGACGAACAGCGGAGTCAGGTCGATGCTACCGTTACGGCTTTCCACGTCGCAAATGCCTGCGTAGCCGCTACGATCACGGTTTTCATCTTCTTGCAGTTTGGCAATCAAATCTGCATGGTCTTCAAGAATTGTATCGATACCTCGATAAATATCGCCTTCACGACCCTGCATGCCCCGGCGACGGCTAAATTCACGTTTCGAAATCTGTCCTGTCTGGATGACGTCACCATTATCAAGTACGACTTCGAGTCGATCGATCCATTGTTTGCCGCCGCGTTTTTGCATGTCACCAAAGCCAACAAGTCCGCCAAGCGTGGCAGCAGCGCTCGACGCGTGAACGGCAAGTCGTGACTGGTGCAGGCCTAGGGCAGTGTTGACAGCTTCGACGGTTGCGCCAGGCTGGAGGCGGAGTAGCTGTTGTTTCTGATCATACTCGAAAATCTTATTGAGGTGTGGCCGTGTCAGCACCATCATGCCTTCGCCGTTTGCTCCGCCCGTCGGGTCTGTGCCGGCGCCACGTACGGTAATACCGAGGCTATGGCCCTTTTCTGCAAGTTGCCACGCAAATCGAGCGACTTTACGGACATCGTTTGTCGTCCGCGGTGCAATTACCAGCTCTGGTGTCCGTTGAATGACGGATGATCCGTCTGCATACTTTTTACGAACATCAACGCGCGTTGAAACTTCGCCAGCGATGTGCCCCTGAAGATATGTCGCTACCTTACTCATCTGTTAGCTAACCTCCGATTCATAGTTGTTATGATTATAGCAGATTGCTTAAGGTCGCGTCTATCTGTATAATGCAGTGTATGCGGATGTGGTGGAATTGGTAGACACGCATGCCTTAGGAGCATGTGCCTTCGGGCGTGAAGGTTCAAGTCCTTTCATCCGCACCAAAAGATGATGAGCAAATGCTCATCTTTTTTTATGAATTTTTTAAAGCCACCAAAAAAAGCGCCTAAGCGCTTCTTCGGCGGAAGGAGGTGAGGTTTGCGGTTCCATAACTACGATTGTCCACCACAACAATGTCGTCTTGATGAATCGGTACCTCACCTCTTCCTGTAGAAGATAGTATCATAAGCGCGTTGGGTTTGAGAAGACCCAATAGTCGCGAAACTGTGGATAACTGTTCGTCGTGATAGGGCGGATCGCAGAATATTATGTCGTACTCTCTATCAGCGGTCGTATCAAGCCAGTTTGAAACGGTTGTTGTAATAATGTCTACTCCAGCTGGACTTCCCAAACTTTGATAGTTTTCCCGTAGAACATTTGCTGCCACACGGTCGCGCTCAATGAAGTCGACAGACGCCGCCCCGCGACTTAGTGCTTCGAAACCGAGCGCACCCGTACCAGCAAAGGCATCCAACACGCGCGCGCCTTGAATCTCACTACCCACTGAGTTAAACATAGCGTTTCGTATGCGCTCACCCATCGGGTGTGTACGCGATGTATTCGGGGCTTTGAGCGTGCGTCCACCATAGACGCCTGCGATAACACGTATGTTCATGATTTTACCTCTTTGAGCGCTTTGGCATAGGCGTCATGCCACGCCAAAATAACCGCAATGATAATACGCGGCAGCAGGTCGTGATTGGTTTGACGCGCCAGCTGGCTAGTCCAGCCTTTTTTCTTGAAAGCATCGTACATTCCGAGCGAAGCCACTTCGGTGACGAGTCGAAAATAGACGTGCTCGAAGCCTTCGTCGGCAATATGTTCTATATCGTGATCAGATGGTAACGCCGACTCAAACTTATATGGCTTTGCCGCCACCGCAACACCCGCTTCAAACAAAGTATGTGTCGTCATAATGCCCTTTGCGCCCCAGTACTGCCAGTTATTACGAACCATCTCACGCCTGGTATTGCCGGCCATAAGTACCTTGCTTTTGACGCCCCGCCCTACTAGTGTGTCCGGATGTCGCAATTCTTTCATTTGCTCTTCGTATGGTTCATGGTGCGCAGGAGTCAGCCCGTCAGTCACCGCATGGGCTAGCCAGGCAGCTTCAAAGCTCGCCTTTATCGTGTCACCAGCTACTAGCGCGGTGCTTAGGCTGTCGCTATGATGTCGAATCCATTCCATGAGTTCTCCATCGGGATTGGCGGGATCGATAAAATGCTTCGGCTCGTCGTTGTTCGGGCTCTTCAGCTTAAGTCCATCAGGGCCACGCGAGCCCTCAAAGTGAAGAATGTCGCGAATAGCCGGGAATTCAAGTGCCGGATCGGTAAACAACGAAAAATGTCGTCGTGCGACGCGATCAATCTTCTGATGGGTGCCTATGACGCGTCCAGAGCGTTTTTGGCGTGGTATCGGGCCAAATGAATACATATTATTAGTTGAGGGTGGTTAACCGCTGATACTTTGCGACAGCCGCTGCTAACTGCTTGTATTGTAGCAAATCATCACTCGTATCCATAAACCGCTCCACGGCCTGCTGCGCGCGTTTAATCAATACGGTATCTGCTAGACTGGCAATTTGAAGATTAAGCTCGCCATGCTGGGCTCGTCCATAAATTTCACCAGGCCCGCGCAGGCGTAGATCGACTTCGGCAAGATAGAACCCGTCATTAGATCGCTCGACTTCGCGCAGACGCTCCGATGGCTTCTTACTGTCGCTCATCATCAAGAAACAGTAGCTTTGATCCTCGCCGCGACCGACCCGCCCTCTGAGCTGGTGCAGTTGTGCCAAGCCGAACTGGTCAGCATTCTCGATGAGAATACACGTCGCATTCGGCACATCGACACCGACCTCAACGACCGTGGTCGAAACCAGCAAGTCGTACTTTTTTGCCTTGAAATCCTGCATAACCTGATCTTTTTCTTCCGGCTTCATGCGGCCGTGTAGCATGCCAATCGAGCGATGGCCGAAGATAGAATTTTTGAGCTTCTTGTACTCTGCTTCTACTGACTTTTTATCACTGGCCACCGATTCGTCAATCAGGCTGCATATCACATAGGCCTGACGGCCCTTGCTAAGCTCGGCATCGATCTGCGCATACACGGTTTTAGCCGATATCGGTGAGACAATCGTCGTCTTGATGGGTTTTCGATTTGCAGGACGTTCGTTCAGAACGCTGACGTCGAGTTCACCAAATACGGTTAACTGTAAACTACGCGGTATTGGCGTTGCGGTCATCGAGAGTAGGTGTGGCATATGATCAGCCTTTGACAGAAGCGCCTGGCGCTGAGCCACACCGAAACGATGCTGCTCGTCGATCGCTACGAACCCGAGCGAATGGAATGTCACGCTATCTTGAATGAGCGCATGCGTACCGACGACGACGGCGACTGCGCCGCGCGCGATATTATCGTTGAGTTGCTGCCGTGCCTTACCTTTGACCGACCCGATTAACAGACCTACGGTGATGCCAAACGGTTCTAGCAGCGTACTCAGCGTCTGAGCGTGCTGCCGCGCCAATATTTCTGTCGGTGCCATGAGTGCCGTTTGATACCCGGCTTGCGCAGCCTCAAGTGCTGCAATGCCGGCTACGACAGTCTTGCCGCTACCGACGTCGCCCTGCAACAATCGGTTCATCGGCACGGCCTTTTCGAAATCTTGGATTATCTCCCACGCTGCGATCCGCTGTGCGTTTGTGAGTGTAAACGGTAGCTCGGATACGAATTTTTTGACGCTTTGTACGTCAAACGGCATCGGTATGCCTTCGAGTGCGGCGTTTTCCTGGCGATTAAGCTGGCTTGCGAGCAGCAACTGAAATAACTCTTCAAATCCAAGCCGTTCTCGTGCTCGCGCAATGTCAGCGGGTTGCGTCGGAAAATGCAACCCGGTGAGGGCTTCGGCGTAACTCATGAGCTTTTCCGCTGCTACAATGGCTGGCGGCAGCGTTTCAGGCAATACGCTGACTAACGGCCGAAGTTCAGCCAAAATTTTACGTACGACTTGGCTTTTCAGCCCTTTGATTTGCCGATAAATTGGCAAGATACGATCGGTCTGCACAGGTAAATCGCTCACCTTCTCTGCACTCGGATTCGTTAGCTGATATCGGTTGTAGCGAAACTCAAAGTCACCTGAAAAATAGTATTCATCCGAGGGCTGAAACTGCGTCGCGCGATACGGCTGGTTAAACCAAACGGCCTGCAGCTTTCCTGAATCGTCGACCAGTGTCGCCGATGTTACGGTCATGCCTCGGCGCACACGTTTAATCTGCGTGGATTCGCAGCGTGCGCGTATGGTATTTTTACCCGGCTTTACTTCAGCGATCGGTATGACTTCTGAAAAATCTTCGTGTTTTCTTGGCAAGAATCGAATCAAATCCCCGACGGTCTCTAAGCCTGCTGCCTCGAATTGGGCTGCAGTTTTTGGTCCCACACCTTTTATTGACGAAAGGTTGGTCTGGAGGTTCATGCCTTCGTTTTGCCGATACGGGCAAACAGTATGCCCTCGAGCTCCCTCGACATATTCTCAAGTCGTTGCATCAGGTCGTCGTAGTCACGCCTCGCGTCGTCAGTCGGCTCGTACCATTGATTATAAAATTTGAGTTTTGGCTCTGTGCCGCTCGGCCTGACGGTCACGCGACGACGTGAATCGCCAAATTCCAAAACGAATACATTGCCCGTAGCCGCATCGACAGTCGATTGCTCACCGCTGGCAATATCAGTGCGGGTTGCACTTGCATAGTCGATAACTGCCGTAACCTTATGCCCGTCAATCTCGGTTGGGGCCTCGTCGCGCAAACTCTTCATAATCGCTTGCATCTCGGCAAATCCCTCAGCGCCCGGACAAACCATCGTATCTTGACGCTCTACATACAACCCATGCTCTCCGTACAGCTCAAGCAGACGATCGTAGAGTGTTTTTCCTTGCGCTTTGAGTTCGGCAGCATACTCAGCAAGTGGCAAGACGCCTGTCGCCCCGTCTTTATCGCGGGCATAATCACCTTTGAGCATACCGTAGCTTTCTTCGGCGCCCATGATAAATCGACCGGAATCGCCCTCGCGGTTTCGGATCACTTCAGCAATATACTTGAAGCCGACGAGTAGGTTATCGACGATTCCCACGCCATACGACTTCGCAAGCGCACTAAGCATATCTGTCGTGACAATCGTTTTAACGATGTAGTCGTCTGAATCAAGCTGACCAGACGCTTGTAACTTCGACAATATGAAGTCGGCTGCGAGAATTGCTGACTGATTTCCGTTCAAATACACCGCCTCATCACCAACACGCACCATCGTTCCGAAGCGATCAGCGTCAGGATCGTTGGTAAACGCAATATCCGCGCGCATGGCTAGCATGAGCGCGACGACCCGATCATTGGCCGCGCGTTCTTCAGGATTCGGCTTGCCGGCTTCGACGGTCGGAAAATTCCCATCGGGAACCATTTGATCGTCAACGAGCACAATATCCGTAAAACCGGCTTGCCTGAGCACCGGTAGAACGTTCGTCTGCCCTGCGCCGTGAAGCGGCGAATAGGCAATCTTGACGTCTCGCGCCCGTCCAAGTGCCTGTGCGTGCACCGCGGCAAAATACGCCTCGTCTAACGCAGAACCGATTATCGTGATATCGCCATTTTCTACTGCTTGATCAAAGTCAGTGCTCGCAATCTCGGTGATAGTCGCTGCTGTATCGAGCACGCCGGTGTCATGCGGCGCGGCAATCTGCCCGCCATCGCTCCAATAGGCCTTAAAGCCATTGTCCGCAGGCGGATTATGGCTAGCACTAATCACGATACCGACGGCGCAACCTAGTTCACGTACGGCAAAACTTAGTTCAGGTGTCGCCCTGAAGCTTTCAAATAGATAGGTCTTGAAGCCGTTCGCAGCCGCGACACTGGCCGCATACTGACTGAGTTCAGGAGAGCTGAGCCGTGTATCGCAGGCAATCACGACGCCTTTTTGTGGTGCGTCTGGGTCTGCCTGTTTGGCATATTGACAAAGAGCCTGGGCAGATTCACCGATGGTGACTCGATTGATTCGGTTTGAACCAACACCCGTGGTGCCACGTCGGCCGGCCGTACCGAATTCGATAACTTTAAAGAACGCGTCTTCGAGCTCTTTCCAGCGCTTTTCAGCGATCATTGTCTCAAGTTCTTGCTTGTATTCAGCGTATTTTGACTCCGTCAGCCATTCATTAATATTCTTGGCCGCACTCTCGGAAACATGGGCAGTGTACTCAGGCATATCCCCTCCTATTTAGAGTCTTCAGTATAGCAAAGAATGAGACAGTTAGCGAACCAGTACGAAGTTGTTTTTACCCTTTTTGACTAGCGTATTCGACGAAACGATTGTATCTTCCTGAATTTTTTCACCATTCAGCGAAACAGCACCAGACTGTATGAGCCGACGCACCTCGCTCGCACTCGCGGCAATACCACTGGCCATCAAGATCTCACTGACAGTCGCGCCAGCACCAGCGGTAGGAATTTCATCAGATAGCATATCGAGCTCTTCCTCGCTGAGATCAGCAAGGGGGGTAGTGCCAAATAATACAGTAGTCACTTTTTCGACGGCGTCGGTGCGCTCTGAGCCATGGACGATTCGTGAAACTTCTCGTGCAAGCGTTTTTTGCAAGGCACGAGCATGTGGCGCCTGGCGATGGGTGTCAATCAGTGCTTCGACTGTCGACTGGTCGAGAAGCGTATATACCTTTACGAGGTCCTCAGCGGTCTCGTCATCGACATTCAGCCAGAACTGATAAAACTTGTATGGACTTGTCTTCGTCGGATCGAGCCATACCGCTCCCCCTTCTGATTTACCGAATTTCACACCGGTCTGTTTATTGACGATAAGCGGGGTTGAGAAAACGTGCGCTTCAGCGCCTTCAAGCCGACGTATCAGTTGCACGCCGCTGATCATATTGCCCCATTGGTCACTGCCGCCGACCTGCATGGTCGCACCTTTTGTGCGGAACAGGTGTAGAAAGTCGTAGCCCTGAATGAGTGAATAGCTGAATTCTGCATAACTGATGCCGCTGCCGCCTTCACCGATACGTGTCTGCACGAAGTCACGATCTAGCATTTGCGTCAGCGGTGCATGCTTGCCGACATCACGTAAGAAATCGAGAAAGTTGATCTCTTTGAACCAATCATAATTATCGACGATTTCAAAGCTTTGGCCCGCAAAAATCTGCTTGTACTGCTCGGCAATCTTACCCTTATTATGTGCGATCTCATCAACAGTGAGCAGGTCTCGCTCCTGTTTCTTGCCATCGGGATCACCGATCATACCGGTTGCGCCACCGACGAGCAAAACGGCCTTGTGGCCACCGTCAATCAAATGACGAATCATCATTGCTGCTGCTAAGTTACCAATTGTCATGCTATCGGCAGACGGATCGACACCCCAGTAAAACGTACGCGGTTCGTTAATGTCAGTTACGTCGGCAAACGTGGTCTGGTTTATAAATCCACGCCACGCAAGCTCATCATATAGTGTCTTCATATGCATGAAGTATAGCAGAAAATTAGACCTCGCACATTGAGAATCGGTGCTATAATAGATGTAATAAAGCTTATGGGAGTATTTCTGTGACAAAAAAATCGTCCAAGCCTCGAGCTGTGAAGGTGTATTCGAATCTGGCGCAGAAACGCCGGACTAAGAAAGATAAGGCTGCGCGCAAAAAAGCGGAGTACTTGGCGAGTCTGCCGAAACACCCTCTCAAGCGCATTGCCTACCGGGTACACCCAAAGCGTGTCGCCAAATATTGGTTCTCGAAACACGGTGCTATTACCGCACTGAAGCTCGTCGGTGTCGGTATATTACTGGCAGCCATCTTAATCGGTGGCGTGTTTGCATATTATCGTAAAGACCTCGACTCCGTGCGTCCAGGCTCGCTCGCCGAGCGCGTTCAAACAACTGTGACCAAGTATTACGACCGTAACGGCGTGTTGCTATGGGAAGACAAAGGCAGTGGTGATTATCGACTGACTGTCTCGAGCGACGAGATTAGCGACTACATGAAAGAAGCTACCATCGCCATCGAGGACAAAGATTTCTACCGTCACTCGGGTATTAGTGTCACCGGTATCGTTCGATCTGCCTTTAACAATGCCGCGGGCGGTGACGTACAGGGTGGTTCTACCTTAACGCAGCAGCTGGTCAAACAAGTATTCCTGGCCGATGAGGCCAACCAGCGTGGTATAAATGGTATTCCACGTAAGATCAAAGAAGCAATTCTGGCAATCGAAGTAGAGCGTAAATACACCAAGGATCAGATTCTGAACCTATATCTTAATGAATCGCCATACGGTGGGCGACGAAACGGCGTAGAATCTGCTGCGCAAACCTACTTTGGTGTGCACGCAAGCAAATTAAGCCTGGCGCAAGCAGCCTTGCTGGCTTCTATTCCGAACTCGCCAAGCCTCTATGACCCCTATACGGGCAACAGCGAAGCGCTTATCGCTCGTCAGCATAAAGTGCTCGACTCGATGGCAGCAACCGGTAAGATTACTCGTGATCAGGCCGACAAGGCCAAAAAGGTTGCAATCATGGATCAGCTCAAACCGCTTAGTGACCAGCTCAAAGACATTCGTGCGCCGCATTTTGTCTTGATGGTAAAACAGCAGCTCGAAAAAGACCTCGGAACAGCAATCGTCGGTCGTGGCGGATTGACTGTCAAAACGACGCTCGATTATCGAATCCAGAAGAAACTCGAACAAGCTACCAAAGATATGTTCAACTCGTACTACCCGAATGCCTTCGGCTTCACTAACGCCGCCTCAACGATTGAAGACGTGAAAACTGGCCAGATCGTCGCCATGATGGGCAGCCGTGACTTTAACTATCCAGGATATGGCGAAACCAATGCCGCGACCTCGTCGATTCAGCCAGGATCAACGGTCAAGCCGCTTGTCTACGCGAAACTATTTGAAGATAAAGGTTCTGATGCGCAGAATTTTGGCTCAGGCTCCGTATTGGCCGACGACCGTGGCGCTGACTCGATTTACGGCGCACCATTGCAGAACTGGGACGGACAATACAAAGGCGCGATCAGTATTCGTCAAGGTCTGGCGTGGTCTCGTAACGTGCCTGCCGTTAAGGCCGAATACATCAACGGTGTCCAGCCAACGCTCGATTACATCCGTGCCATGGGTGACAAATCCTACTGTACGATTGGCGCCGAGGCACAGACTGGCCTGGCATCGGCTATTGGTGGCTGTGGAACGCAGCAGGTGCAGCACGTCAACGCGATTGCATCGCTCGCTCGTATGGGCGTCTACAAGCCATACAGCACTATTCTTGAGGTAAAGAATAGCCAAGGTGATACGCTCGAGAAATACACCGATAGCTCAAAGCGTGTAGGTACGGCACAGGCCGCCTACATTGTCGCCGATATCCTGCACGATCATAACGCGCGACTGGGACTATTTGGAACAGAAAGTAGCCGTCTGGATGTCCCCGGTGTCGATGTTGCCTCTAAATCAGGAACCTCAGATATCGGTGGTCAGTCACGCGACCTTTGGACGGTCAGCTACAGCCCTGTCCTCGCGATGGCCACATGGCTCGGTAACAACGACACTCGCCTACTGATTCAAAGCGACTCATCTGTGCCTGCTTTGATCATTCAGCCTGTCATGGAGTACGCCCACAAAGAAATCTACGCAAAAGAAGGTAAATGGAAAGCTGGCGACTGGTTCAAGCAACCTGACGGTATTCAGGTGATCAACGGTCAACTTTACCCATCGTGGTATAACAAGGCGCAATCTCAATCTAATGAGAAAATGACGTTCGACCGTGTCTCCCGCAAAAAAGCCACCGATTGTACGCCTGAAGCCGCCAAGGTTCAGATAACGGTCACAGGAGTCACCGATCCCGTCACGAAGAAAAAGACCTACTTCGCCGCCGACGGTTACGATGCCAGCGCATCAGATGACGCACACAAATGCTCCGATGCGAAACCGAGTGTCAATGTCGATGTTTCAAGCGACGGCAAACGAATTCTACTGAATTATAGCGCCGGTAAGTTCGGCCTTAGGAACGTCACAGTGACCGTGAACGGCACACAGATCGCGAGCCTATCTCCTGGAGGTTCGGGCAGCAAGACGCTTGATAGCGGACAGAATAAAAAAGACAGCTTCACTGTCACGGCTACGATCAGTGACGAAGGTTATTACACGGCAAGCGCCGATGCGCGCTACACTCCGTAGCGAGTCATCGGCGCTCCGCGTTAGATGATACTTACTATTGCTTATCAATCAGCTTGATAAACGAATCTTCTCGTTGGCTCGATGATTTGCGACGCGCAGATCGTTTCGGCGTCTGAGCTGACTGAGCTTTGTCGGTCTTATCGGTTTTGACGATTGGCTCACTCGCTGGCGCGACTGGCTTTCGCCCGGCATGCTGTTTTTGCTTGGCAGGTGGCGTTGGGCTAGAAGCTGGTGTTGGCTGCGTTTTACGATGCGGAGTCGGTTTTTTACCGGAGGGCGCATTAGCAGTGCCAGCTAAACGCGCAAACATCATACGGCCGGCAGCCGTCTGTAAGCTACGAATAATTTCAACGTCAGCGGTCGTACCAATCTGCTTTTTAGCATGCTCCACGACGACCATCGTGCCATCAGCAAGGTGCCCAACAGCCTGGTGTGAATCAGTTCCGGTCGTCGTTAGTTCGAGCCGCAAGTTATCTCCCGGCAAATACGCCATACGGAGCGTCCGTGCGAGCTCATTGATGTTGAGTACTTTAATGTTTTCGACCGCTGCAACTTTGTTCAAATTGAAATCGATCGTGGCGATACTTCCACCCGATGCTTTGGCGTGTGCAAGCAATCGTTCGTCGACACCCTCAGATGCGCGACTGCCATCTTGTAAGATACGTACAGTCACCGAATCGAGCTCCTGCAGGTGTTTGAGCACATCGAGGCCACGACGGGCACGTTCGCGCTTGTCGCTATCGCCTGTGTCAGCAAGCAATTGTAATTCACCAATAACACTACGAGGTACGACTAAGTCGCCAGGCACGAATCCTGCTTCAGCGATAGGCATGATACGGCCGTCCATAAGTACAGATGTATCGACAATGATGTCGCTATTGCGACTGCGGGCTTGGCCGCGTGTTGCCTGATACGTAGTATAGGTAGTTTGAGCCGCGATAATGACGAGCATAGCGGCGACGAAGAGATTAAATAATTCCATAGAATTCCTATTGTTTTAGATGGTCGATCAGCGCTTCGCGCACTGAACTGACCGATTTTATAAAGGCATTTTTCTTGCTTTGTGGCGGAGCGATAGCGTAGGTAAACCCAAGTTTTTTCGCTTCTGCGATTCGCTTGTCGACATTGACGACGCTACGAACTTCACCACCAAGACCGACTTCGCCAAAGACAATGGCACCGGTCGCAAGCTTGCGTCCTGCTGCCGCACTGGCAATAGCCATGCACACTGCAAGGTCGGCTGCAGGATCAAGAAGTTTCAATCCGCCGACGACGTTGATATATACATCTGATTGAGATAAATTCAGCTTTGTCCTGCGCTCAAGCACAGCGATAAGTAAATTCAGACGATTCAGATCAAAACCGCTTGCAGTCCTCTTAGGATACCCGAAGTTAGTAGGGTTGACAAGTGCCTGAATTTCTACCAAGAGAGGCCGCGTACCTTCGAGCGTTGCTAAGACGACCGAGCCGTCATCGTCTTGGCGCTCTGCCAAAAGCGCGGCAGACGGGTTCTTGACGACCTCGAGTCCAGACTCTGCCATCTCGAATATGGCCGCTTCGGACGTCGAACCATAGCGGTTTTTGGCAGCTCGCACAACCTTAAACCCGCCGTAGCGATCACCCTCGAACTGCAATACGACATCGACGAGGTGCTCGAGTACCTTCGGCCCGGCAATCGAACCCTCTTTCGTGACGTGTCCGACCAGTATGACCGCTGCCGACGATTCCTTCGCCGCACGTATGACCGCGTTCGATGCATTGGTAATTTGGCTCACGGTACCCGGTGCAGAGGTTATGTCAGCCATCGATAGTGTCTGTACCGAGTCGACGATAACCAGCCGATGCTTACCAGCGCGAATCGTGGCGGCAATGTCATCCGCACTCGTGCTGGCAATAAATTCGAGTTCATCGTGTGAGTCTGCACCAAGACGCGAGGCGCGAAGCTTTACCTGCGAGGCAGACTCTTCGCCGCTAACATATAGTACCGACGTCTTCGAGGCGATTGACGATGCGACCTGTAGTAATAGCGTACTTTTACCGATTCCCGGTTGCCCGGCGAGTAGCACGACGCCACCAGCGACGATGCCGCCACCCAGAACTGCATCAAGATCTGCGATGCCTGTCTGAAGACGTCCTTTTTTGTCGTCAGCGACGATATTTTTCATCGTTTGCGGTTGCAGGACAGCACCTTTATTGGTGCTTTTAGCTAATATCGACTTACCCGTATCGACAACTTGCTCAACGAGCGTGTTCCACTCGCCACAGTTCTCACATCGTCCTGACCACTTCGGATATCGCGCGGCACAGTTCTGACAGACGAAGACGCTAGATGATTTCGCCATTAGGAAGCTCCTCCTACCGACGGCGCCGGTGCTAAATTGCTATCAAGACTATTGTTTAGCTCGCTGAGGTGTGATGCTAAGCCATCAAATCGCTTACGGTCTTTTTCATACGCATCGACCGCAAGGTTTATCTGCACTCGTTGTTGATCAAGATCGTTTGAGCGCGCCACCAAGACTGCTCGTGCGGCATCAAAGGCTGCTCGCGACGAGAAATATCCGCTGCTTGCGCGCTGGTTGAACACCCGAACGTCGGCATCCAGCTGATCTGCCTGCTGGTTATACAGATTGACTCTCGCATTGAGCTCAGCCGCTTGACGGTCAAGACTTTTTGCTAGGTCTTTTGCATCTTGTTGTAGCTTCGCGAACACCGTGTGATATGAATCGTAGAGTGACGTCACGGCATGCCGGTTCGTAAAGTAGGTAGCATAATATCGCTCTAGTTCCGGACTGATCTGTGAGATTTCCGTACCAATCACCGAATGAAGCTCGTTAATCCTATCAGCTGATGATAGCGAGGAATACACTGACATACGCTCCTTGAATTCAGGATTAGCGCTGAGTTGACGTGACTCTGCTTCAAGCATACTGTCGACGCGCGCACGCTCGGCGCTATCGAGTCGTTCATACGCAGCGTGCAGCATTTCGTGCGAAGCAGTCACCTCTTCGATACCATCGAGCTCAGTGTTCTGTATGTCGTAAAGGTAGATTCGACCCGATACATAGCAGCCGAGCACAACGGATGTTTTTTCGGTGTTGTTACACTCCGTACTAAACCGCTTTGTGGCATCGAGCGTCGGGCTACTGGCATAAAAGAGCCTCGTACCATCTGCGTTCATATGAGCACGGTCACGAATCGTCATTATGGCGGCACTCGGCTGAAATGCCCAGGCGCGGATGCTGTCTGCAATTACAACACGCTCCGACAGCACAAGGAGGGCCAGTGCGCTCAGTATGACACCAACGACGAGGCCGCGTACTGAATTACGCCCGGACGAGTTTGCTCTCATGCTCGATTTCTACATAGGGTTTTGCCTTTTGAACGTCAAAGACAAACACGTCGCCTCGTTCGACATTCCTTCGAAGCAGTTTTTCAGCGATAGCGTGCTCGACGTGCGTTTCAATTGCGCGGCGCAGTGGGCGTGCTCCATGTTTATCGTCGAACGCATCCTCGATAAGCCACTTTTTCGCTCGCGGCGTAATCTTCAAACCTTGACCACGTACGTGCATACGATTGCGAAGTTGATCGACGAGAATATCGAATATCTTACCAACATCCTGGCGCGTCAGTGACCGGAAGGTAACCACCGCATCGAAGCGGTTAATCAACTCAGGCCGCATAAAGCGTTTTAGCTCGCTTAGTGCGACGGTGACATTTTCGGTGTGAGCGGTTTCTAGGTTTTTTCGCGATGATGCGCCGACACTCGCAAAGCCTAATTTCGATTCCTTCATCATAGCCTCGCTGCCGAGATTGCTGGTGAGGATAATGATAGTATTTGCAAAGCTGACCGAGCGACCGTGCGAATCTGTCAAAACACCGTCTTCCAGCACTTGAAGGAGCATCGTCATGACGTCTGGGTGCGCTTTTTCGATTTCATCGAAGAGCACGACGCTGTACGGCTGACGACGTACTTTATCGGTGAGTTTTCCGCCATCCTCGTAGCCGACATAGCCTGCCGGTGCGCCGACCAAACGACTGGTCGCATGACGCTCGCTAAATTCGCTCATATCAATCTTGATAAGCGCATTCTTGCTGCCGAATACTTCCTCCGCCAGTACGCGCGCAAGTTCGGTCTTACCGACGCCCGTTGAGCCCATGAAAATGAAGCTGCCGATTGGTCGTTTGCCATCGCTGACACCGCTGCGGCTGCGTCGAATTGCACGAGAGACTACCGTAATCGCTTCGTCCTGGCCAATAATCGATTTCTTGAGATGTTTTTCGAGACTGCGAAGTCTGGTCTTTTCAGACGACTGAAGTTTATCTACTGGAATACTCGTGATCGCTGAAATCGCACGTGCAATATCATCGTCGCTTATTTTGTGCGCTTTGGCTGACTTGCTGGAGTTCTCTTTGAGTTCCTTATTGACACGGCTCAAGCGGGTCTTGTATAGCGCTGCTCGCTCGTAGTCTTCACCCGTAACAGCGTCGTCGATTTTCTCATTCAGCTGCTTGATTTCACGGCGAAGGGCGCGGACTTTCTGTGGCTGCTTCGCACCTTTGACTCGTGAAATGGCTGCGGCTTCGTCGATAACGTCAATTGCTTTATCCGGCATGTAGCGCTCAGATATGTAACGGTCTGCCATGTGTACAGCAGTATCAAGAACTTGCTCATCGAATACCACGCCGTGATGTTTCTCGTAGTATGACTTAAGGCCTTTGATAATCGCTTTGGTGTCTTCGATTGAGGGTTCACGAACGACGATTTCCTGCAGTCGACGTTCAAGTGCGGCATCCTTTTCAATGTTTTTACGATACTCATCGAGCGTCGTGGCGCCTATGAGGTGAAATTCACCGCGAGCCAAGGCTGGCTTCAAGATATTTGCCGCGTCCATAGCGCCTTCGGCAGCTCCAGCGCCCACAAGCAAGTGCAGTTCATCGATAAAGATGATGATGTCGCCATGCTTCTTAACTTCGCCAATGACCTGCTGAAGTCGTTCTTCGAATTCGCCACGGTATTTCGTACCGGCTACCATGGCGGCCAGATCCAGCTGAATCACCCGCTTATCAAGCAAGTGCTCAGGTACTTTTTCGTTCGCAATACGCTGCGCAAGGCCTTCGACAATTGCAGTCTTGCCGACGCCCGGCTCACCGATTAAGACAGGGTTGTTTTTGGTGCGACGCGAAAGAATCGTCACGAGACGTTCTTCTTCTCGCTCGCGACCAATGACCGCATCGAGCTTGCCACTGGCCGCATGCGCGGTCAAGTCGACGCCATATACATCGAGCACACCCTTTGGTTGCGGTCGTCGCGGCGCGTCGGTATCGACCGACATTTCACCGTATTCATTCTGCTGACGATCGAAATATGATTCGAGCTCGTCGACGATCTGTTCGACATCGGCACTCATATCACGAAGCAGTACCGTTCCGCGTGCTCCTTTTTGTCGCAAAATACTATATAGAATATGCTCGGTTCCCAAAAATTCTTGATGCAGCTCACGAGCGTGCTCGTAGGCCATTTTCAGGGTCAGCATAGCGGTTTCTGATAGAGCAGTGGCTTTGGTGCCGACGACCATCGTCTTTGGCGAAAGGTTGAGGGCTAGCTCTGCACGCTGCAATGTCACACCCGCATCGGCAAGTAGT
>DATJGX010000033.1:0-2676 GCA_035494435.1 Patescibacteria group bacterium
TCGTCCCACATCTTCTTAAAGGTGTCGTAGACGGTATTGATAACCTTTTTATCGAGCGTAAAGACGAGATCATCCCAGCTACAGCTTGTACCGAGAGCGCGAAGCTGCAGTTCCATGTCACCACGACGAGCTTCGACAAAGTCCCATACCTGGCTATAGAGTTCTTCACGGTTGTAATCGAAACGGCTCTTGCCTTCGGCTTGGAGGTGGCGTTCAAAAACAACCCAGGTTTCAAAACCGGCGTGGTCAGCGCCAGGAATAAATGCCACGTCCCTACCCTGCATACGACGCCAGCGAGCGATAATATCTTTCAAATTCATATCGAGTGCGTGACCGGTATGGAGATTGGCATTGGCGTTCGGTGGCGGCATAACCATCGAATAAGGCTCACCCTTGCCGGATGGCTTGAAGGCTCCCGATTCTTCCCACATGGCATAAATCGTCGGCTCGTAATCACCTGGTGTATATGTACTCGCTAATTTCACCTCATCACCTCTTGTAACAATTCCACCAAAACGTTGAAAGTCTGCACTATTTCACGTGAAATTGGGCATAATGTCAATAGGCATTTTCTATCGAAAATGTTGACAGGTCATGTTTCCCGCATACACGTGTTTATGTTCGATACCATTGTAGCACACATCCAGACCGAGCCAACAAGCCTTCATATGCGGCGTCTGTCTCAGTTTAAGACTGCGAGGCCCAAGCGGTCTTGGTCATACTGAGGCTTGGCGTGACCTCGAGAGAGTAGGGATCGTCAGGCAAATGTTTCTGCGCATAGTAGTAACCCAGCGTCGCAATCATAGCCGCATTGTCGGTACACAGACTCATCGGCGCGTACTCGATCGCGAGTGGTAGGCGACGTGACAGCTCCTGACGTAGTGGAGGACTCGCGGCGACACCGCCAGCGATAACGACCGAGGCAGGGGAATAGTCGTGATATGCCCGTTCGGCCTTATCAACCAGCGTCTCTATCGCGACGCGGTTAAAGCTAGCGGCAAAATCATGCCTCTGTTTGTCCGTGAGAAGCTCTGAGAGCTCGTGTGAGGGAAATCTGAAGTCTTTGCCCACATCGGCCTGTACGGCCCGTAGAACGGCTGTTTTAAGGCCAGAGAAGCTAAAGTCGTAGGGATTCTGCAGCTTTGCTTTCGGCAACTGGTACGCATGCGGGTCACCGAGCTTTGCCGCTTGCTCGACGGAAGGGCCGCCAGGATAGGGGAGACCAAGGATCTTCGCGACTTTGTCGTACGCTTCTCCAACGGCATCATCTTGCGTCTGACCGAGCAGCGTATAGTCGCCGTGGTCGCGGAACAGCACGAGCTGGGTGTGACCTCCGCTGACGATAAGCGCGAGCATCGGGAATTTCGGTTGATGAGAGGGAAGCGTAAGGGGTTTCGAGGCATCAACCGGCTGGCTGACGATGAAGTTTGCATAGACATGCGCTTCAACGTGATGGATCGCATATATGGGCTTTTGGTGCACAACCGCAAGAGTTCGGGCAGCGAGTGAGCCAATTAATAGCGAGCCCACCAGACCAGGAGCGGTAGTGACGGCGATCGCGTCGATATCTGACCATTCGACCTGTGCATCGCGAAGTGCTTTGGCGACGACAGGATTGATAACTTCGATGTGGCTGCGGGCAGCAATTTCCGGGATAACACCACCATACTGGGCATGGATATCAATCTGGCTATGGACCACATTACTTAGTAACGTCCGTCCATCTTCGACGACCGCCGCACTCGTTTCATCACAGCTCGACTCGATACCCAAAATTTTCATATATTGACTAGTATAGCACTCTCGATTCGGTGTAGAATAGAGGTGATGAATCGTGATTTTTTTGGTAAAGCCCGTGCAAAGAAAGCCGCCCTGCGCTACAGTCATCCGTCACGTATGGTACGGCTCATCCTCGTGGTTGGCGAATACGGTGCGAGCACGACAGCACTGTACCTAGCAGAACTGCTGCGCGAAACAGGGCAGGGCGTCGCAGTGTTTACCGACAGAAACAGTCACATCAACGGCGAACCCTATAGCGAACGATACGACGCGAGTGCCGAAGCGGTCCAGCGCGCGATTGCAAAAAGCAAAAAATCGGCAGACACGGTAATTATGGCAGTCACGCCAGCATTTCATCGCAGCTGTGTGCTTGATTCGCTACAGATTGAAATGACGGTGATCACTTCTGACTGCGACCTCTGTCGAACCGTCATGCAGGCACCGGCCGCCTATATGGTCGTACCCGAAGGCATGTCGACCGAAGGCACGGCAATCGCACCGCATCAGAAGATTAGCTTCGGTGAAAGCGAACTGGCAGAAGCGTACTTACGAAATGCAGTTTTGTACCGAGGCGGAACAGAAGTCGAATTGACCATCGACCACCAGACAAATCTGACGCTTTCGACGTATTTGCTAGGGCGAGCGAATGCCTATAACGTCGCAGCTGCCGTCGCGGCTGGATACTTGCTTGGTCTGGACATTGCCAAATTCGAAGAAGGCATCGCACGACTCGAGGGCGTTAAAGGGAACCTCCAGAAACTGTCCGTTGACCAGCCATATCATGTGTATGCTGACGGCGCGCCAAGTCAGCGCTCGGCTGACCTGGTAAGTGCGTCGCTCAAACAATTGACCAAGCGCCGACTACTGATAGCCTGTGATGACAGTTTCTCGAACGAG
>DATJGX010000034.1:0-36652 GCA_035494435.1 Patescibacteria group bacterium
TGCGAGAGGTACTCAGAGCGCACCTCGAGACAAACTGATATACTGATACATATGGCTATTGAACGAATCGTTGATACAAGTGTAAATGAGGATGACTCTGACGAGCAGATTATTGAAGTTACCCTGCGTCCGCAGAACTTCGAAGACTACGTTGGTCAAGAGCGTCTGAAGAAGAATCTCAAGCTAGCAATTGCGGCGGCAAAGAAACGTTCTGAGCCGATGGACCACGTACTGCTGTATGGTCCGCCAGGACTCGGTAAAACCA
The DNA here is from genome assembly GCA_035494435.1 of Patescibacteria group bacterium. Classification (GTDB taxonomy): domain Bacteria; phylum Patescibacteriota; class Saccharimonadia; order Saccharimonadales; family Saccharimonadaceae; genus SZUA-359. Next base: position 266 of record DATJGX010000034.1, read on the forward strand.
CGATGGCGAATGTAATCGCAAACGAAATGGGTGCGGGTTTTCGTATTACGAGCGGACCTGCCATTGAGCGGGCAGGTGATTTAGCGAGCATTCTGACGAACTTACAAGACGGCGATATCTTATTCATCGATGAAATACATCGTCTGAGTCGCGCCGTTGAAGAAGTGTTGTATTCTGCCATGGAGGATTTCAAGCTTGATATCGTCATCGGTAAGGGGCCAGCTGCGCGCAGTATCCGGCTTGATCTGCCTAAGTTTACGATTATCGGTGCCACGACCCGTACAGGTAGTCTGGCCGCGCCGCTTCGTGATCGCTTCGGGCACATTCATCGACTCGAGTTCTACACACCGAACGAAATCGCTGACATTATTGTTCGGGCCGCACGTATTCTGGAAACACCGATTCAGCCTGATTCTGCCGCGCTGTTATCGACACGGGCACGATTGACGCCGCGTATCGCCAACCGACTACTCAAGCGCGTGCGCGACTATGCCGACGTAAATGGCGATGGCATTATCGACACGCATATCACGAACCGCGCACTTGAATTGATGGAAATCGATCAGCTTGGTCTTGATCCTGCCGACCGTCAATTGCTGAATGCCCTGATCGATAATTATGGCGAACGGCCTGTTGGCTTGAATACCATCGCTGCGCTCACAGGCGATGAATCAACCACCATCGAAGACTTCTATGAGCCGTATTTGCTGCAGATCGGCTTTATCGAGCGAACGCCTCGTGGTAGGGTTGTGACGCCTAAGGCGAAAAAACATCTCGGCTCTATCTAAAATGATATAATGATGCCATGACGCCGGATCAGCAACAACCGCCCGTGGATAAGCCGATTGCCTACGATGCAGAAGGTAACCCACTGTATGCTGCCCCGCAACCTCAAACTATGCCGGCCGCGACCGCACAACGAAGCTCACATGTTATGAATGCCCCGGATCCAACCGAAGGGCATAATTTTGACCCACGTGCACGTGTGCAATATGGCAACGAACCACGCGTCTTTCATACCTCGCGACCGTACGAGCCTTCCGTCAATGAAGTCGGCCCTGACTTGAAGGCTCGCCATGACGCATCTACCGAGGCATATCCCGACTTAAACCTCAGCGAGGGCGAATACGTCATTATGAGCGTAAAGCGTCATCCGATTGGGCTGTGGGGTCCACTTGCCGCAACCATCAGCGCTATCGTATTGCTGCTTGTCGCCTGGATTAGCTACCCGAGTATTGCCCAAGTCGATCAGCAAACAGGTGAAATACCAGCAATCGGTCCAGTCTCGGTCATATTGTTCAGCCTCATCATTCTCATCGGTATTTTCGGCTACATTACGACGTGGGTGTATATGCGTAACACCTTTTACCTCACCAACGAGAGCGTCATCCAGGAAATACAGCATGGTATTTTTTCTAAGCACGAACAAACCGTAAGTCTTGGCAGTATCGAAGATGCGAGCTATCGCCAGTTCGGCATATGGCAGAGCATGTTCAATTACGGTACGATTCGACTCAGCACAGAAGGTGAAGAAACAACATATCGTTTTCAGTACGTCGCCAATCCGAAGAAGCAGATTGCAACACTGAATAACGCCATCGAAGCCTTTAAGAACGGTCGTCCAGTCTGGACGAACCACGAAGACGACGCCTAGAATTTAGTGACGAGACGTTTTGACGTATGAGGCTTCTTTTTGCATGTCTGCGTAAAGACGATATGACTTACAGTGACCCTTAAGGTCGCAGCCGCTGGCTTCGTAGTGGTAGCTCGAGCCTGGATCGCCCATGGTAAAGCCGTCAGGGTCGGTAAAGAGTGCCGGATCAACGGAACGCAGCACTTTTGAGCTGATCGATTCTGGGTAGCTTTGGTTTTGACGGTAATACACCTCTTCCAGGCTGTAATACATGGCGTTTATAGCCACTTTTCGGTCGTTGTCGCGGCCGGCTGCGTCAATCGCTGCTTTTTGCGTAACGAACAATACCGCACCGCCAAGTAAGAATGCGAGCACAACAAGTACTTCGATTACTGTAAAGCCTTTGTGTCTTGTCATTGGTATCCAGTATAGCAAAATGGTATAATTTAGGGTAGTAACAATGGAGGGACAGATATGGCTAAGAAAGCTGAAGATAAGGCAGTGGGCGACACGAAGACAGACGACGGCAAATTAAAGGCGCTCGGTCTAGCCATGGAACAAATCACCAAACAATTTGGTGATGGATCGATTATGAAACTTGGCGAGGCAAAGCGTGTTGACGTCGAGCTACTCCCTAGCGGAAGCCTGAGCCTCGATATCGCACTTGGCGGCGGTTATCCAAAAGGACGAATCATTGAGATTTATGGTCCAGAATCGAGTGGTAAGACCACACTGACACTACACGCGATTGCAGAAATTCAACGTCAAGGCGGCACAGCGGCATTTATTGACGCAGAGCACGCGCTCGACCCTGCATATGCAAAGAAGGTCGGTGTCGATACTGAAAACCTGTTAATTTCACAGCCAGACAACGGTGAACAGGCACTTGAAATCGTCGAGACACTGGTACGTTCGAACGCAGTCGATCTGATCGTGGTCGACTCAGTCGCAGCCTTGACGCCACAGGCTGAAATCGACGGTGAGATGGGTGATAGTCACATGGGTCTTCAAGCCCGCTTGATGAGCCAGGCACTCCGTAAGCTGACAGGTATCATTAACAAGTCAAAAGCGACTGTGATCTTTATTAACCAGATCCGTATGAAGATCGGTGTCATGTTTGGTAACCCAGAGACGACAACTGGTGGTAACGCGCTGAAGTTTTACGCATCGGTACGTGCAGATATTCGCCGTATTGGACAAATTAAAGATGGCGAAAATATCATCGGTAACCGTACCAAAGTGAAAATCGTCAAGAACAAGATCGCGCCACCATTCCGCGTCGCGGAATTCGACATTATGTACAACGAAGGTATATCAAGGACCGGCGATGTACTCGATCTTGGTGTACAGTACGGCGTTGTCGGCAAGTCTGGCGCCTGGTTTGATTATGGCGATGCAAAAATTGGTCAAGGCCGCGAGGCGACAAAACGCTATCTCAAAGAAAATCCGAAAGTTCTCGAAGAAATCGAAAAGAAAGTTCGAAAGAACGTCGCAGAAGCCGACGTATAGATCGCCATGTCGGCCGAACTGATCTGGCATGTGGATCACGACGATACGCCGATTAGACGCGATGGGTCGAGAGAAGCTATATCGATAGTGGCATAGTGGTAGACGGCCTCAAGGAGGTACATGAACGATATTATTCAAACAATGAAAATAACTGATATATCGGTTCAGGCAAAAAATCCTAATCGCGTGAACATTTCGGTTGACGGTAAGTATCGCTTCAGTCTTGATATCGCTCAGGTGATCGACCTCGGTCTCAAAAAAGGCCAAGAGATTGATGAGGCCGCACTGGCGGAATACGAACAAGAAAGTGCCTTTGGCAAGCTGTATGCACGAGCCCTAGAGTACTGTTTGATGCGTCCGCACTCGGCGAGGGAAGTGCGAGACTATCTATGGAAGAAGACCCGCGCGACAAAATACAAAAGTCGTAGAACGGGTCAGATCATGGAGCGCGAGGGAGTGAGCACTGCGCTGACCGAGCGAGTCTATGCACGCCTCGAGGAGCGGGGCTATATCGACGATGAAGCGTTTGCGCGCTACTGGGTTGAAAACCGTAATCAAATCAAAGGTGCTAGCCGACGTAAGTTATCGAGCGAGCTTATGCAAAAAGGCGTATCGTCAGGCATTATTGAAGCGGCACTTTCTGCGTCAGAACGTGACGACACGTCGGAGCTTGCCAAAATTATCGCAAAGAAACGAAATCGGTACCCGGACGAACAAAAGCTGATTGCCTATCTTGCACGACAAGGCTTTAGCTATGACGACATAAAATCAGCGCTTGCTGACGGTGATTGAATCGGGCATCGGGCGCGACTCCCGAAACGGATTAACGTAACTACCTGGTGTCGTGATGCGCGTATGCTCAGGAATATCCGCTTCTGAGTTTATGACGATCGCCTCGGCAGTGATCTCAATAATTTGCGAGCGGTGCACGACCAGTTCTGAATCGTTTAGGCTGCGAAGCAGTGGCCGTCGCACTGTCAGCTGTTGCACCATGAAGCTATCGACATCAATCGTATAGTCGACGACCTTTCCTACTTTGCGTCGCTTTTCGTCACGAACATGCATGTGCTGGAGCGAGAAATTCAGTGCGACAATCTCATCGAGCTTAATTACGTCACCAGCTTGGACGAATTCGTCGACCGCATCGATGATAAAGCCCATGTTACTTAGTTCGCGTATATCATCGATACGTACGTAGCAAGTGCCCGGCACAAGAGGACTGACGATCTCATAGGCAACGATACGAAGATCAGCAGGATCAACAATCGGACGAGTCGTACGTGCCAGCTCACTGCCTGTCTGCAGGCCCATGACCGGCTGGTGTATCAATCGCGATCCGATTATCAGCATGGCTTTAGTATATCACTTATGGTTATAAGGTTAGTTAACAAAAGGGTTAATACGTTGGTTGTTCGGCAGCTCGAGTGGAGTACCACCGCCCGACTTCTCGTTTAAGGATTCAAGCTTATTGATTGTGCCTTGGTCAAACGCTGGCGCGGATGTACTGGTAGTAGGCGATACGCTCGTCGCTTGAACAATAACCTGGTAGACGAAAAAGATTGCGGCCGCCATACCACCGACCACAATGACTGTATACAGTACGACGTGATAGCGCGCAAGAAAATGACCAAGCTGGTTCTTTATCGAGCCTAGAGATAGCCCTGCGTCGTTTTTCATTTCGTGTAAACCTCCACGGTTAGTGAATCGGTGATAACTGCATTTTCTGCTCCCTTGCCTGACGCGCTCGAGAGTGATACCTTTTTAATCTGCATTTTCGTAAGGTTTTGCTCGATGTAATGTAAAAAGTTCAAGAACTTCAGATAATTAACAGGGTTGGTAAGTGTAATTGTGATATAGCTTGATTTGAGCCCGCCCGCTTGAGCCGCTGCGGCGCCAGTCGCGGCCGTACCTGAGGCCTTTGGTACCGCACGGTTACCGAGACCGGGATCATTTTCGCTAAACGAATACTGTTCAATTGACACGCCTGCACGATTCGCCATCGCAAGTAAATCGCTATAGGCATTGTCCTGGTATTGGTAGCTTTCTCGTGATGCAACAACCTGTTCTGCCAGCCGTACGGCTTTCGTGTCTTGCTTGTATTCCGTGATGTCGCGCTTGGTCTGAGCGATTCGATCACTGCTCGCATCGGCGTCGATGACGACTTTGTTGACTGTGCCGGCATAGTCATATAGGTAGTTGAGGCCAAAGACCATGACTGCACCGCCAATACCGATGAGCAGTACCAGGCTAATACTGAGTACGAGCCGTAGGCGCGGTGCATCGGTGGTAATAGGATTCGTCATCGCTTCACCTCGCTGGCCTGTAATAATGTTTTGTTGATCGTGACGTCGACGGTTACGGTGTAGTTTAAGCCGTCTGCGGCATCGGTATTGTGCTGAATCTCTGTAAAGTGGACATTATCAAAGTACGGTGACTTATTGAGGCTGTCTTTAAGCGCGAGGGCATCTTGCGCAGAACGAACCTTGGCAGTGAAGGTACTTGGCGTACCCACGATTGATGGGTCAAGGTCGATATGATCAATGATTGCGCTACCGGGAATTGCACCGGCGTAGCGCAGGATAATCTGCGAATAGTTCACTTCTTTTCCAAGAATTTGCTTGGCGGTCGATAAATTAGTCTGAAAATCTTTGACGGCGGCAACATCTTTGGCCATTTCAGCACTCGACGCGGCACTGGCGTCGATCTTGGCTTGTGCATCCTGACGAATATTATTCAGAATCATCCAGGCGATTGCCATAATGACAAACAGCACCATGAGCGCACCAAGCGTTAGTAGTACATATCGCGTCAGCAAGAGGTTGGCGCGCGCCGCTCGGATATCACGTTTTTGTTCGACAGGAAGAAGATTGATCATTTCCAGATCTCCTCATACGGCACGCTCGCCAACCCTGCAACCGTAATATAGCGGGGGCGGAACTGTTTGTTCGGCTGTGGTAAATGACCGAAATCGAAGCGTTGCCATGCGCTCGCTACCCTGGCTGGCATAACCGTAGCATCGGTGAAAAACTCACCGATTCCCGGCACGTTACTGCCGGCGCCGACGACCAAAACCTGTTCAAGCTTGGCGTTCTCATCGACACGCTCAGTGTAATAGCGCATCACCTTCTGGGTTTCGGTAACGATGCGGCGAAGGCTTGGACCAAGTGCTTCGGTCAGTGCACGTTGCTTTGGGCTTGGAGAAAGACCGTTGATGACTTTGAGCTGGTGCGCATTATCAAGCGGAATGCCAAGCTTATTCGCGATATCAAGCGTGAACGTATTACCGCCGACAGGCAAGTTACCGCTGACGCGAATCACGCCGCGGTCAAGAATTGCGATGTCTGTCTGTGCTTGTCCGATGTCGACGATTACGGTTGGAAGCAGTTTGCCATCCTCGGTCTTTTCAAGAATACGCGCCACGGCATGTGCGCTTGGCTCTACCATGACGGGGCGCAAACCGGCATCGTGTACCGCTTTGATACTAGCGTCGATGACCGTACGCGGAACGGCCGACATAATGACCGTTGCCGTTTCTTTGGTGCGCTCGATGACTTCGTAGTCGACATAGAGTGCGTTCATCGGAATCGGGATATACTGGCTGACTTCGACTTCAACCGCATCGGCCAGAGTCGAGAGTTCAGTGATAGGCAGAATAAACGTACGCGAAAAGGCTCGAGCAGAAGGAATACCGATGACGGCGTGATTACTTGGAAGGTCGCCGACGATATGTTCTTTTAGCAGGGAGCGTAAGCTGTCGCCCAAGAACGTATCGTCTGGGTCGCTCATATCGAGTGCATCCTGCATTTTCGCAGGGTCAAGATCGATCGAGCCGTAGCCTTGAATCAACCATTGCTTTGTATCAATAGCCATGACTTTTATGCCAGTCTGGCTGATATCGATACCAATCGGTTGTTTGTCCTTATAAAATAGTTTCTTCTTCACGCATGCCCACTCAGTATTACTGGTGGTAGTATAGCAAATAACCCTTGTGCTTACTAGCCTTTAATCTGGTTGGAAAGACCGGCAATCGGCATCATGACACTCGCGGCGATGAGGCCGACCATACCACCCATAAAGACGATCATGAACGGTTCGATGATGGCACTCATGCCGTCGATCGCCGTATCAACTTCTTCTTCGTAAAAATCCGCCACCTTGACGAGTACCTGGTCGGTCTGACCGGTTTCTTCGCCGACCGATAGCATCTGTGAGACGATAGGCGGAAAAAGCGGCGTTTTCTCGATGACTGACGAGAGCGTGGCACCATTTTTTACATCGTCTATCGCGCCTAGCAAGGCTTCTTCGTAGATTTTGTTACCAAGGGCGTGCGCCGTAACGTCGAGTGCATCGAGTACCGCCACACCGGCGCCCATGAGGGCCGAAAAAATACGGGCAAATCGCGCAACGGCGACTTTTTGCACAATGGTGCTGATACCAGGTAGCTTGAGAATCAGTGCGTGGAACTGGCGCTTACCCTTCGGTGTTTTGATATAGTGCATGATTGCATAAATGAGTCCGGCGACAATCGGTAGCACGATGAACCAATAGTTCGTGATAGCGGAGCTAATGCCGAGCATCGCTTCGGTAAGAGCCGGCAGTTTCGAGTCGGGTCCACCCAGGTCTTTGATAATTTTTCCAATCTGGGGTATCACGAAAATCATGAGGCCGAAAAAGGCGACGACGGTAATGCCGACCAGAACCATCGGATAGGTCATAGCACTTTTGATTTTCTTTTTCATCGTGGCTGATTTTTCCTGCTGCATGGCAAGGCGTTTTAAAATGTCGTCAAGAATACCAGCAGCCTCGCCGGCACGAACCATGTTGACGTACACATCGTTAAAGGTGTCGGGGTGCTTTGCCAGTGCATCTCCAATAGACATACCGCTTTGCACGTCACGGTAGAGCTCGCCGATGATTTTCTTCTCGGTCGCGTCTTCGCTGTGACCCTCGAGCGAGCCAAGTGCGCGAAGTAATGGCACGCCAGCCGATACCATGGCGCTCAATTGACGCGTAAATATGACGAGCTGCTCTGATTTCATCGCCTTTTTCTGCAAGAAGCTCGGTAGCGGAATATCACCTTTCTTACGGGCACCTTCTTCGCTGATACTGAGCGCACGCCAACCCTTGTTGCCGAGCATATTGATTACGTCTGATTTGTTATGCGCGTCAAACGTGCCGGTGTGCACAGACTTGGCTGAATCAATTGCTTTGAAGACGTATTTTGTCATGTGAACTATTCTCTCGTAACTCGAAGGACTTCCTCGAGCGACGTGTTGCCGCGCAGCGCCTTCACGAGTCCATCGGTCTGCATCGTGATCATACCGTCTTTGATGGCTTGGTCCTGAATATCATTGCTTGTCGCAGCTGCAGTAATGAGCTTTTGCAGATCGACAGTGTTTCCGAGTACCTCATAAATTCCGATACGTCCGGTGTAGCCGGTATTATGACACTCTTTGCAGCCTTCTGGATTAGCCTTCCATAGCTGGGTAATTTCAGATTCTGTCGTGCCGGGAGGCGTATCGCCACCGATTTCTTGCTCGATAGCCTGGTTCTCAAGATCATGAATATGCTCGAATTTCTGATCACCTTTTAGGTTGAACAGTTTAATGAATTCGTCGGCCTCTTGTTCATCCGGCTTATAGCTGACGCGGCAATTGACACAAAGCCGGCGCACCAATCGCTGACCGACGACCGCCTTGACTGTACTGGCAATCAGGAAAGGTTCGATACCCATATCAAGTAGACGAGGCAGACACGTTGCGGCGTTGTTCGTGTGAAGCGTTGAAAAGACAAGGTGACCGGTCAGTGCAGCCTGTACGCCGAGGTTAGCAGTTTCGCCGTCTCGAATCTCTCCGACCATAATAATGTTAGGGTCTTGACGAAGCAATGCGCGAAGACCTGATGCGAAGGTCATACCGGCCTTGGCATTGGTCTGGGTTTGATTGACCCCAGGAATCTTGTACTCGACTGGGTCTTCGATAGTCGAGATATTGACCTCTGGTCGGTTTAAACGAGACAGGATACTGAAGAGACTGGTCGATTTTCCGCTACCGGTCGGCCCCGTTATCAGAATCATACCATTCGGCTCGGTAATCGCGTCATTGATAACCTTGAGCGAGTGTCCCCAGTAGCCGAGTTGTTTCAGGGTGATCGTTTTGTTCGATTCGTCAAGAATACGCATGACGATCTTTTCGCCATCGGTGATTGGCAGTGTACTCACACGTAGCGCGTACTGCTTGCCGGCAACCTTGATCTTGAAACGGCCGTCCTGAGGAACGCGTCGCTCGTCGATTTTTAGATTAGATAGAATCTTCACACGACTGACGAGCGCCGCAAGGACGTTTCGTGGCAGTTGGTTGACTTCTTTGAGCACGCCGTCGATGCGGTAGCGTACCTGAACGTAGTCTTCGCGTGGCTCAATGTGGATGTCACTGGCTTGTGAGCGAATGGCATATTCTAGAAGCAGGTTTACTGTCTGAGCAATCGGCGAATCTTCAGCCACATCAGCTTCAGATACTTCTTGCACGCTGGTGTCTTCGCGCTGTACATCGATAACTTCATCGAGCTCTTTGTCGACGTCACCGCGATACAGTTCGAGACAATTTAAGATGTTCGTTCGAGTCGCGATATAGAGCTGTGCATCGGTACCGAGCTCTTTTTCAAGGAAGTTGACGGCCTGTACATCATCAGGGTCATCCATAGCGAAATGAATAGTGTTGTCAGGGTCGATACGAAAGACGACGGCATTGTATTGCCTGGCAATACGTTCCGGCAGTCGCTCAAGCGCTTCGGTTGAAATATCTTCAGGTACTATCTCGATATAGTTAAAGCCCGCATAGTCCGCGAATAGTTTCGTCAGGGTCGGCTCGTCGACGATCTGCTCTTTGATAACCTGCTCTTGAAGACTGACGCCGCTATGCGCCGCCTCTTCAAGAAGGGGGGTCAGCTGCTCTCGAGTCGTAACTTTATTACGCTCAAGCAGCGTCATCAATGTGTCATTTGAAATGCGCATAATGCTTACGGTTTATTGTAGCGTATTGCTCATAGCTAAGCTAGTCATTTGTTGGCTCAAGTACCTCGAGTGCGCTATACTTGCTGCATATGGAACTACAGATAGAAAGCGAACGCGCAATGGGCGAGTTCGGTGAAAAGCTTGGTAAGGCGCTGACTGGCAGTGAAGTAATCGAACTTGTCGGCGATGTCGGTGCAGGCAAAACGACGCTCGTCAAAGGCTTGGCGCGCGGGCTTGGTATCGACGAGGACGTACAAAGCCCGACGTTTACCATTAGTCGAATTTATCAGACAGGTGATGACTCGAAACTGGCTCATTATGATTTTTACCGATTGACCGAGCCGGGAATTCTTCAGCTTGAGATACAAGAGTCAGTGGCAGATACAAGCAGCATCGTGGTTATCGAATGGGGCGATATCGTTGAAGGTGTCCTTCCTAAAGACCGCCTAACTATACGAATCGAACCGTCAACACAACATGCCCGAGTGCTCAGTCTTTCGGCAGGCGGTGATCAGTCTCGTCGACTCGTGGAGCTTCTGCAATGATTATACTTCTTGATACGTCGACGCCTGAATGTCGTCTCACGCTCGTACACGGGAATGAGTCTAAGGATTTTACCTGGCAGGCTGATCGTGAGCTCGCGACAGGACTCCTAGGATTCATCCGTGATTGTCTGGCAGATCAGAACGCGACCTTTTCTGACATCAGTGGAATCGGCGTATTGAAGGGACCTGGTAGCTTTACGGGTTTACGTATCGGTATGACTGTGGCGAATACACTTGCTGACAGCCTTCAGGTACCAATTGTGGGCGAGGTCAGCTCGGAGTGGCAGAGTAAGGCCCTGCAGCGACTTTCTGACGGTGAAAATGACACGATGTTGCTACCTGAATATGGCGGCGATGCAAATATCACGAAACCACGCAAATAGCACGTTTTAGCATTGCACACCAGCTAATCTGCGCGATACAATAGAGTAAGTCTGACTATTCTGAGACTGATTAAACAAATTTGATACATCGATTTGCCCTTTGATACCATGTTCGCGTTGCCGTATACAGCGCGGGGGTAAAGCGAGAAAGGAACCACCATGGAACTAGCGATTATCGCCGCGATTGCCGGAGCAGTATTAGGCGTGGGAGGAAAAGTTGGCTACGACCACCAACAGCGCATCCAAGGTAAGCGCAAAGCTGATCATGAAGTAGAAAAAGCAGAGAAAAAAGCTGCCGATATCGTTCGAAAAGCCAAAGAGGACGCCGACACGCTCGAGCGTGAGCGACGTCGAGAAATCAAAAAGACCGAAGATCGTCTGCTTGACCGAGAAGCATCGCTTGATAAAAAGCTTGATGAACTCGACAAACGTGCTGAACGGCTGCGAAGTGGTGAAGACGAAGTCGAAAAACTAAAAGACGAAATCCGTGACATCCGAGCGCGTCAGCAAGAGAAACTTGAAAAGATCGCTGGCCTGAAGAAGACCGATGCGGCCGATAAATTGATGCAGATGACCGAGCGGGACATCAAACACGATTTGACAGGACTTGTTTCGAAGCTGCAAAGAGACGCCATGGAAGATGCCGAAGAGCAGGCGCAGACGATTTTGCTAACGGCGATGGAGCGCATGAGCAGTGAAGTAACTGCCGAGCGAACCGTGACGGCAGTCAAATTGACCGACGACGAGATGAAGGGTCGCATTATCGGCAAAGAAGGCCGTAACATTCAGGCCATGCAACGAGCCACCGGCGTCGACTTCTTGGTCGACGACACCCCAGGCATGGTGGTGCTCTCAAGCTTTGACCCGATTCGACGACAAGTTGCCCGTATCGGTCTAGAGATGCTCATGAAAGACGGTCGAATTCACCCAGGCCGCATCGAGGAAGTATTCGCAAAAGCCGAAAAGCAAATTGAAAAAGAAGTCGTACGAGCAGGTGAAGATGCGGCTCGTGAAGTCGGCGTCGTCGGTATTCCAAAAGAGATGCTTCGTTTGCTGGGTGAGCTGAAGTTCCGTACCAGCTATGGCCAGAACGTATTACTTCACTCCACAGAAATGGCGCATATCGCCGGCATGATTGCAGAAGAAATCGGTGCCGATGTACGCACTGTTAAGATCGCGACACTACTACACGACGTGGGCAAAGCCGTCACGCATAAGGTCGAAGGCAAGCATCACCACATCGGTGCAGAACTTGCACGTAAATACGGTATGAAAGATGACATCGTACACGCTATCGAAGCTCACCACGATGATATAGAAGCGACGACACCAGAGGCATTGGTTGTCCGCGTCGTCGACGCCGCAAGTGCCGCTCGCCCAGGTGCGCGAAATATCAGTGCTGAAAACTTTGCCGAGCGTATGCGCGATCTCGAAAACGTCGCCACAAGTTTCCAGGGTATCGATAAGGCATATGCGATTAGTGCTGGTCGAGAAGTCCGTGTTATCGTACGACCTGAAAAAATTGACGACCTCTCAAGCATCAAGCTTGCCCGCGACATTGCGACAAAGATCGAAAGTACCATGCAGTATCCTGGCACGATCAAGGTCAACGTCATACGCGAAACACGCGCGACCGAATACGCCAAATAGGCGACCACTATAGCTTCGGCTCGTCTCGTGGTATACTGAAGGTACCAACGAGAGGAGGTCCGTATGGGTCAACTAACCGATGCAAGTGTCCGCGATATTATTCGCTCAGAAGTGCATAGTGCGGTTGGTGATGTGCGGCGCGAACTCTCGAGAATCGATAATCATATTCAAGATTTGCGCGTCATTCAGGCTGACGTGCAGCGAGCAGTCCGCGATATGGAGCAGCTCTTAGCCCAGACCAAAAACCTTACGAAGCTTTCAGGGCTACTTTCACAGTTGCAGCTGTCGATTGATGACATTCGTATCCGCGCCAAGCGCAGCGAAGAAACGAGTCGGTATACCGCCGGATACGTTGCAATGCGTCTGCGCGAACGCTACGATAAAAAATACTAGCTCGTCGTCGAGTCGGGCTGGGTCTGGATAGTCACCTCGCCGAGTGGCCGGGCTTCGATAACGACGCGGCCATCACTTGCGCCACCGAGCGAACAGGTATAGAGAGTCATTTTTGACGTACTGCTCGGTGCCTCTATTTCGACTTGGGTTGGTTTCACGTCGTAGATCTTATCGACCTTGTAGCCGTAGCGTTTGCCATTGTAATCAACGATGATTTCGTCGTCTTTGGCGAGCTTATCAATATGATAAAACGGCGACTGAACGAGGGTGGCCTGAGGTGTTGCAGCCAGGCTAAACCTATGCGCCGCAATGATAAAGTTGCCACCTTTTTCAGGGTTGCCTCGCTCGGGGTAGCGCCACTGTGCACCCCTGTCGAGCGCTGCGGTACCTTCTCCATAGGCAATATCAACGTTTATCTTTGGAATAATCACACGGTTCGAGCCGACTTTCGGGCCGTCAAGCTTCGATACGTCGACGGTATTTTTCTCGATATATGGCAGAATCGTCGGCGCCGCAACCAGGCTAAGCAAATATAGCCCGCCACCAAATAAAACACTCGAAATGATAATTAATACTGCGTTCGCGATACCCGCACGACGCTTTTTTGGCATATACAACATTACTTTTTATAGTATATCAAAACACATAAGCGCTTCGAAGGGCTGTAATAACTATTTCGCAAACAAGAAATAGGTTTCGGCGGAGACACTGTCGCCACTTCGTGTACGAAGGCGCCATTCACCGTTTCCTAATACCGAACCATACCATTGCCATGAACCATCGGTGGAGAGCTTGTACGGCAAATAGCGGTCATAGCCATGAGTGTCCTGTGCCCAGACCGTGCAATATACCGATGTACTGACACTGCAGCCGCTCGTCAGAACCGAATTTGATGCGAACGAATGCTCAGATACGTTACTCCCGGTTTGACTGAGTACAGGAGTGGCGCTATTTGTCTGCAATGCTCGGGCGACCGATAGGGACTGAGCGGAGTCGATAAGACCATGGCCATACGATGCATTGTAGTCGCGACCTGCCAAGCCAGAAACTTTTTGAGCACTCGCATCAACAAGTGCCGTAATGTCATCGACCGACGAATCGGGGCGCTCCGAGCGGAGTAACGAGACCAAGCTGCTGACAATTGGGGTGGCAAATGATGTCCCGTATAGTGTTGATGAGTATGCCGAGGTTTGATTCGACTCTAGCCACATCGTAGAAATAATAGAGCCGCTACCTGGCGCAACGACATCAAGCGCCGGGCCATAACTCGAGAAAGTCGCACGCTGATTCGACCCATCGACCGCACCGACCGCAATCACATGCGGATCGAGTGCAGGGAAAGCGATTGCACCAGGATTGGCAGGGTCGCAGCCGTATTCCTGACCAGTCCCACAGTTTCCGGCGGCCGCCACGACAACAACATTATGATCGTATGCGTACTGCACAGCCTGATCGAGATACGGGTCGCTTTGGTACGAACCAAGACTCATATTGATAACCGACGCACCATTGTCGACGGCGTAATATATCGCGGCGACTACATCGCTCGTGTAGCCCGAGCCGTTATCGTCGAGCGCCTGTAGCGGCATAAGTTTTGTGTGCCAGTTAAACGAAGCGGTACCAATGCCGTTGTTGCTAACCGCACCGATTAACCCGGCCGTTTCGGTGCCATGCGACACACCGCTTCCTGTTGGATTGCCCCGGCCTGCTTGCGGATTGTTATCGACAGCGACGAAATTCCAACCTCGCCAGTCGTCAACGTAGCCGTTGGCATCATCATCGCAGTTGTTTGCTGATTTGTCCTCAGGTGTTCCCGTCCAGCAGCTGTCGCTACTTGAGGTCATGCCTTGTTCGCCTGCGTTCGTATACCATGCTGCCGACAAATCTTCGTGGTTGAGCGCGAAGCCGCTGTCGATATCAGCTACAACAACCGTTGATCCAGTTGAAATATCCCACGCTGACGGTACGTTCGTTTGGGTCAAGACCGACGAGCTCTGGGCGTATGGGTCGTTTGGTACAAGAAATGCCCGGTACACACGTTCCTTCGTAATACCGCGTTTAATCTCCGACTGTTTCGGCGCATTGGTCGTCGATTCGTTTGCAGTTGACTTCGGTAGCTGCTGCGCAGACGGCGCGCTGGTGCTTGAAGTAGATGTCGAGTCTGAAGCTGCAGTCTCTGAGGTATCACTACTCGATTGAGTACTCGTGCCGCCGGTCGAGTGATTTTTGGTAATCGGACGCGTCGGGACAAGTGTGTCGGCGCTATCTTGCGGCATAGTCGTCACGAAACTCGGCGCGACATACGCAAGCGTTGCGCTTGCAAGAATCGCACTAACGAGAAAGCCGCGAGCCAAGTGTACTTTTGTGTTTGTTTTCATAGTAGCTCTTGTGGTGATTATACTAGACGCGTATGAAAAACACTAGCGATACTCGCGTTACCAAACGACGCGTTGGTCGAGTGCGAATAGCCGTGCTAACACAAACTGTCCCGCAAACCAGGCAAAGGTACAGACGCCGCAGACAATCGCGACGCTGCTGACGATAGATTGGTCTAGGCTTAACTGGCTTGAAATAGGTATGAATGCCGCAATAAGCGGTATGGTTGCGGCTATAAACTTAGCAGACCATGAGATTCGTTCGATAAGCGTTTTTTCGCGTTTTTTCGAGATGGGCTGGCGGTGAGTGATGCGCGGTATGACGACTCGAGCGGTCGAAGTCGTGACTTTTTTGCCTGTCTTGGCAATCGTTTTTGGAACGGCTATTACTGCATAGATACTCATGCCGACTGCAAATATGACCGCAAGCACCATGAACAGAATGGCAAGTGGCTGCGGAATATCAACGGTATAGGTCGGAAGAGTTTGACTACTATGATTCGGCAGAAACAACGTATGAAACCAGCCGCTTTTTATCAGCGGCATGCCGAGCGTGACGCACAGCCATAGCCATTGCATCGTCAACGACAGATAGCCGAAGGTTCCGAGTGTATTTGTCAGTGTACGTTTCACAGTTCTATGATAGCACCAACTATATCTACACCGATGCTTCGCAGGACGAGCGGCGGGCAATAAAAAAGGAAGCTACGACAAGCTTCTTTTTTATATGGTCGGGGTGAAAGGACTCAAACCTTCGACCTCTCGGTCCCAAACCGAGCGCGCTATCAACTGCGCCACACCCCGATAGATGTGTGTACAACAGGGGATATTGTAACAGAGTTACAGCCAAAATGGAATATGGTCGGGGTGACTGGAATTGAACCAGCGACCTCACCGTCCCGAACGGTGCGCGCTACCAGGCTGCGCCACACCCCGACGCAGGCTATTACCCTTCTGATTACTATATGCTCCTCAGCGTATAATTTCTAGATTGTGTAGCATTTCAGTGGTGCTCGCGCTACAATACACCCATGAAGCGAGCACACCGTTTACTGTCCTGGCCTGAAGCTCACCCTACGCTATCTCTAGCTGCCATCATCGTGCTATTTTCTGGCGTCGTACTGGGAAACATCACACGGTGGTCAATTTGGTTCGATGAAGCGTTCAGCGCGTATCTGGTACGGTTCGGCTTCGGTGACATCGTACGCTACACAGCTGCAGATGTGCACCCACCGCTATACTATTGGCTACTCAAAATCTGGACGATCATGTTTGGCACGAGCGAGCTAGCATTTCGCTCGCTCAGTCTGCTGTTTGCGGTCATCGGTTTGGTGGGAGTATACGCCATTATAAAACGATTGTTTCGTTCTGAAACGTGGGCACTCGCCGCTGCGCTAGCAGTCTGTGCATCGCCGATGCTGGTGCGTTTCAGTGCCGAGGTTCGTATGTATACGCTGGTGTTTGCGATCGTAGCCTGGGGAACCTACGCATTGGTTCGTGCGACAGAATCAAATGCCCGGCGCTGGTGGGTACTCTATGCTTTGCTCGTCGCACTCGGTATGTATACCCACTATTTCGTCGCACTTGCCTGGATATCGCACTGGGTGTGGAGGGCATACGAGGCAAAACGCGGTCGAATCAAACAGTTCTGGACGGCCGAGTGGGTCTGGACATTCGCGCTGGCAATCGGGCTATATTTACCGTGGTCGGCGATTCTGCTCAAACAATTCGCAACCGTACAGGCCGGTTTCTGGATACCACCATTAAGCGCCTATACACCAATAGATTATCTTTCAAACACACTTCTGTACCGCGAGTATGGCGCGGTTCGTGGCTGGTGGGCAATTGGTTTTTATGTGTTTGCAAGCGTCGCAGTGTGGCTAGCGTGGCAAATATGGTCTCGTGCGAAAACTGCCGAACGATCAGCAGTCGCGTTGGTATCTATCATGGCTGTCGTTCCGCCAGTGCTTCTAATGCTTGGCTCGATACCGCCGTTGAAATCAAGTTTTATCGATCGTTATGTGCTGTATGCGCAAGTATTTTTTGCGGTCATCGCTGCACTTGGTCTGTTGCGTGTCTGGGCGAAGCGGCCATTACTCGGCGCTGTCCTGGGTACTACGCTTATCGTGACATCGGTGCTTGGCATATATAACGTGTACTACTATGGCAATTACAATAAGAATTCCATGACGTCGATACGTGTCCGGGACGTCGTGCGGCAAATTGACGCCACCGCTAAGCCTGGCGAGCCGATCATTGCGGCGACCCAATGGTTGTATTATGAAGCGGCATTCTATGACACGCGTGATCATCACGTTTATTTCCTCGATCAAACGACCTCATATAAATACGGGTCCGAGAAAATGCTCAAGGAAAATGACATCGGCAAGATTAAAGATCTCACAGCATTCGCCGAGCGCCATAGATACGTCTGGTATCTTGGCAGCAACGTTGCCGGAGAAGTGCCGCCGCCGGTAGCCTCATGGCGTCGAGTAAAAAGCGTCGCTGCCTATGACTACATCGACAAGAATACGAAATATCGTGCCGGTCTTTATGACACCCAGGCAAAGTAGCTTGCTATACTGAATATATGAAAACACCTCCATACGTTGCACCGGATTTTAGCTTACCAAATGCCGAACAGCGCACGGTCTCCTTGCAAGATTTTCGTGGTCAGTGGCTTGTCGTATATTTTTACCCAAAAGATGACACGCCGGGCTGCACGGTTGAAGCGTGCAGTATCTGCGATGTGCACGAAGAACTGACACATGCCGGTATTCAGGTCGTCGGTATCAGCAAAGATGCGCCCGATAGCCATGCGGCTTTTATGCGCAAGCACGAGCTGAACTTCGAGTTGCTTTCTGATGAATCAGGCAAGGTGATTGAAGCGTACGGCGCATGGGGAAAGAAAATGTTCGGCGTCTATGGCATACAACGGAAGACCTTTGTTATCGATCCAAACGGTATGGTCGTCAAAGTGTATGGCCGCGTCACACCAGCTGGTCATGGCGCGCAGCTGCTTGAAGGGATAACATTACTTCAAGCGAACGGCTAGCGCGGGCGCTTTAGCGCAATCGCGCGCGCTTCGTGCGCAAATCGATCCTCGATAACCGTCGGTGTGAATTCGCCATATCGTCGTTTTGCTGCCTGCTCCAGCAACCAGTCGGCTACGGCTGGATTTTTTGGCAGCAATGAGCCATGGAGGTACGTGCCGATCACATTCCGGTACACGGCGCCTTCGGTATGGTCTTCGCCGTTATTGCCTGCACCTTTTAGGATTTGCCCGAATGGCCGGACTGCTTTGCCAAGATACGTCAGGCCGGAATGATTCTCGTATCCGACGATATCGCCGAGTGCGTCGGAATGCGTCACGATATTACCAATAAGCCGTTTGGCCGACCCGTAGGTCTCAATATCCAAAAGTCCGATTCCTGTCAGCATGGCGCCTTCTTTTGTTTTGAAAAAGTGTCCGAACAGTTGATACATGCCGCAAATGACGAGCATAGGTACGTCGTCATCGGCAAGGCGTTTAAGTTTGTCGCCGATGGTAAGCAGGTCGCTATGGATGGTTGTCTGGCCGCTATCTTGCCCACCACCGCCGACGAGCAAATCGATGTCGTCAGGAAATACGTCGCCGGGATTATAGTCCAGTAACTCGACGTCGTATCCGTGCCACTCGGCACGTCGCAGTAAGGTAAGCGTATTTCCCCAGTCACCGTAGATATTCATATCACGAGGGTACAGTTGCAGTATGCGCAGCGTCTTTTTCATGAAACAACCTTTACGTCGGCAATCTTACTTAATTCTCGGCGTAGCTGGAGCATGGCGGTGTACGTACAGTAAATACGTTTCGCTTGGTCGGTATTGTGAGCCAGGAACTCACGCAGCGCACGCGGTAGTGACACTTCGACATGGCGCACCTCGATCTCGTCGTATTGTAGTCGCAGTGCCATGTCGTAGGCTCGAATACCTCCGATCACATCGACGCCAGCTTTGAGCCGATCGAAGTCGACATCCCATAGCCAGCTCATGTCACGGCCATCGGCGTAATTGTCATTTATCGCAACCATGGTCGCAGTGTGCTCTGGGTTAAATGATGATAAGCTTAGGCGAAATCCTGAAGGATTTTTGACGAGCACCAGTTCGAGGGGCGTACCGTCAACCATAATCGTCTCGCCGCGACCAAACGCTGGCTCTACCGCCGCAAGCGAACTGAGCATCGCAGGAACCTGCAACGCTTTACCCATGATCATTCGTACCAACGCGATCGCACCAACGGCATTTTGAATATTATAAATGCCTTTGAGTTTAAGGGTGACTTCATGGGTGGTTGAACCGAATTGAATAGCAGCCGTCGTGTCGCGTATTGCTTCAAGCGACGTATCATCTCGAAGCGTTGGATGGTGCGATGTCACGACGACGGCGTCGGCATCGCGCATCTGCTCGTCTGAAGGGAATTGCTGCAATAGTTTTGTTGACACGCCATATGTGCGCACAGACTTGACGGTCAAATCTTTTATAAATGCAGGTGCACCCAGGCGAGGGTCGTCACGATTCAGGACAATGCCATCAGTCGTTGCTTCCGCGATTTTTCGCAGCAACTGAGCCGTGTGGTCGATTTCGCCAAAACGATCAAGCTGATCGCGCAGGACATTCAGAAAAAGACTATATGTCGGCTTGACGCGACGTACGAAGTGGACTGCGTGGGCCTCGTCGAGCTCCAATACGGCGATATCTGCGTCGAGTTCACCTCGGCTATTTACTTCGCCAAGTAACGCGGCCGTGACGCCTCGCGTGAAGTTCGAGCCGGTACGATTCGTGAACACTTTCAGGTTTTGTGATTCGAGTAGTTCGACCACCATTTTTGTTGTCGTCGTCTTGCCGTTGGTGCCGCTGATAAGCACCACGCCATGAGGCAATTGCGCTAAGCAACGACGCATAAAATCTGGGTCTATGCGCTCAGCGACGAGGCCCGGAAGTGCACTTCCGCCACCACGGAGGCGCATGAGCTGTTTAATCGTCTTGCCGACGGCGACTGTACTTCGTGTTCGCATAGGTTTTATTATAGCTGACTTTGTAGCGTAAACAGAGATAATCCGCTACAATATGCTCATGGCTATTGTGGGCATCTTGCTGTGGTGGTACACCGATGGGTGGATCCAAACCGTGCGGTCTGTACGACTGCGTCTTGCGGGGCTTTTTGACTATTTTTCTCTCGATATATTACTGAAAACGTTATTTTCTCCGTTTCGTCAGATATCTGCAGGCACCGTGGACGGTCCGCTGCCTGTAAAGTTCCGCGCGTTCGTCGATCGCCTCGTGTCGCGTTTTGTCGGTGGCATCGTTCGGTTGCTGGTGCTTGGCATCGGTATCGTGTCGATTGTCGTCGCGAGCGTAGTTGGTCTTGGCTACATATTCCTGTGGGCGGTTCTTCCATTGTCGCCGATTGTCGGTCTGATACTTAGTCTTCTAGGATGGGTGCCATGGACGATTCTATAGAGTGGAATTACCATAGCGTACGTGCGCAAAAAGCTCGGGTGAGCGTTCGCCTTCGCGGCACTCCTATACGATTGCTGCGTGTATTGGCATGGATGCTTTTAGTATTCGGCGTAGCACTACTGGTTCTGGGCGTCGCATTCGGCTGGCTGGTGCTTACACTCGCGGTGTTGCCGTGGATGGTTATCAAATGGTACTTTGGTGAGCTGCACCATCTGAAAAGTGGACCCGGAAATTCGGTCGACTCACTCTTATCGGGCGACATCCTGGGCCAGTTACCAGCTCGTCCGACTCCGCAGGATATCGCATCTGCGGTGGGAAGCGTTGTCAGCGGGCAGTTCATGGGGGTTCGATTCGGACTGACACCAAGTTTGCTGAGCCATATCGCTTCGAGCGAGCCGAGCGATACGGCCAGGGTATGGCAAGAAGCAGAGCATGTTCGCTCAGCCGCCCATGTTCCTCACTATTCCGGGAGCGTCATGGCCGTCGCATTGGTGCGCTCGTTTCACGATTACCAGCATCTAATTGCGCAGATTCACCTTGACGATGACGACCTGCTGGCTGGCGTCCGCTGGCAGCAGCATATTCGTGATCTTGTAACGAGCTTTTCGCGCAAGAAACGAACGGGAGGTATCGCACGAGACTGGGCCTTCGGGTATATTCCGTTACTTAGTCGGTTCGGTCAAAATATTTCTCAGCAAATCCAAGGCGGCGATGTTTTAGCCGTTGACGTCGGTTCCCATGTGGAGGCGGTCGCCCAGCTAACGCAAACGTTCGGTGCTCGCGGCCGACAAAATGCCGCTCTCGTCGGTCAAGCCGGAGCAGGCAAGACGACAATTATCCATGCCTTCGCCCAGCAGCTACTCGATGGTGATTCGTCGGTACCGGACAGCCTAAAGTTTCGCCAGGTGTTCATCCTCGATTCTTCGGCACTTATCGCTGCCGCACCAGGTAGAGGTGAGCTCGA
The DNA here is from genome assembly GCA_035494435.1 of Patescibacteria group bacterium. Taxonomy (GTDB): domain Bacteria; phylum Patescibacteriota; class Saccharimonadia; order Saccharimonadales; family Saccharimonadaceae; genus SZUA-359. The sequence continues at coordinate 22,229 of DATJGX010000034.1, forward strand.
AAACTTGATTATGCGTATCTTGTCCGAAGCCTACAGCGCCAAAAACATTATTTTGTGTCTCGATAATGCACAGCTATTTTTCGAAGAAGGTATCGGGTCAGTTAACTTATCGAACGTACTTCAGCCGATCATTGAGGCAGGAAACCTGCGGATGATTTTAAGCATGGACGAGCAACGGTACCTACAGATCGCAGACAAAAATCCTGCCCTTATCAACGCACTGAACCGCATATCCGTCACGCCGGCCACTCAGGCTGAGTCTATGTTAGTCATGCAAGAAAAGTTATTACAGTTTGAACCTCAGCGAAGCGTACTGTATACATACCAGGCACTGAAAGAAGCGTTTCGCTTGAGCGAGCGCTACCTGCATGATCTTGGCCAGCCAGGCCGCGCAATCAAGCTGCTCGAATCGTCGGCGAACTATCATGAAAGCGGTCTTGTCACTATGAACTCGGTGCAAACGGCAATCGAAAAGACCATGGACGTCAAAGTCTCGGTGGCAAGCGATCAGAATGATCGTGAGCGCTTACTAAATCTCGAACAACTTATTCATGAGCGCATGATCAATCAAAAGCGCGCCGTTCAGGTCGTCAGTGACGCCCTGAGGCGGGCTCGAACGGGCGTGCGAAACGAAAACCGGCCTATCGGCACGTTCCTTTTCCTGGGACCGACAGGTGTCGGTAAGACCGAGCTTTCGAAGGCACTTGCCGATGTATACTTCGGCGGCGAGGGCAAACTCATCCGGCTTGATTTAAACGAGTTCGTGCGTCCCGACGACGTGAGTCGACTGATCGCAGACGGTGTTCGTAATAGCGGTAGCCTGACAGCTCAAGTCATGAAGCAGCCATTTAGCGTCGTGCTGCTCGATGAAATTGAGAAAGCCGCGCCAGAAGTTTTGGCGACCTTGCTTCAGATGCTCGACGAGGGTATCTTGCGCGACGAAAAGAACCGTGAAGTCAGTTTTCGTGATGCGATTATCGTCGCGACCAGTAATGCAGGTGCCGATAGGATTCGTGAATATATCGATAGAGGCTATGACGTAACGCAGTTTGAAGCTCAATTCACCGATGAGCTCATAAGCTCGGGGCAATTTAGACCTGAATTCCTGAACCGTTTCGATGAAATCGTCGTGTTTACGCCACTCACGAAGCAAGACTTACTCAAAGTCATCGACCTGATGATTCAAGGTGTTAACAAAACGCTGGCGCCGCAGCATATCACGGTTGAAGTAGATGATGATGCGAAGCTGTTGCTCGTCGATGCCGGGTACGATCCTCGCCTTGGTGCCCGCCCGATGCGCCGTGTAGTGCAGAAAACGGTCGAAAACACCATTGCAAAAGCCATGCTCGCGGGTATTCTCGAAAGCGGGGGCAAACTTGTACTACGTCGCGAGCATATTGAACAGAGCCTGGCTTCGCGACCTACGCAAAATCAATAAAAGAACGCGCCGTTGTGACGCGTTCTAGTGTGCGGTGCTAAACTGCATAGCCCTATGCTGCATGCTATGGTACCCCGGGCAGGGTTCGAACCTGCGACCTTAGGCTTAGAAGTCCTCTGCTCTATCCAGCTGAGCTACCGGGGCATGCAAGGGGTATTATACTATTTTTTTCGCGCTTTGGCAGGTGGTGTCAGATGCGTGTGCTGAAAACTCGTCGCATGCTTGAGTCCGAATCCGAAGGTTCGGTCCACGAATATATGAAACAACCACACGGTCGTGATGAATAAGACGACTTCATTGAGTGTCAAAATGTAGGCAATAGCGAGCAGGCCCGGGCCAACAAGGCTATGTCCGGCGTTGTACGTAAGCGCGCCTATGCGAGTATTTATCAGATAGCCGACCATACTGAGGTCGAACGCAAAGAAGACAACCGGGAGCCAGTACCAGCCGATGTCGAATCGCCCAACTTTTACATAAAAAATAGCCACAAAAAGGGCCAAGATAAGATATTCGATTTTTACGATGAAATGAAGTGCTTTGCTGTGCATACGAACCTTTAGTTGTGTTTATGTATGGTGCGGGCGGTGAGAATCGAACTCACATCACTTGCTTGGAAGGCAGGTATATTAGCCATTATACGACGCCCGCGCTCGAATAGTATTGTACCAGCTTCGGCTATTTCTGAATAGAGGTGACAGAGGTTGAGGATTTTGGTATACTATCTCTGGTTAAATACGCGTATGGCGGATGTAGCTCAGCAGGTTAGAGCGCTGGTTTGTGGCACCGGAGGCCGTGGGTTCGAACCCCATCATTCGCCCCATATAATGTACCGAGGATTCTTCCTCGGTGTTTTATTTGAGAAATAAAAATACAAACGCAATCAAACCCGCCATCGATGCGAAGAACCAAGGTTCGCGAGAAAACCGCTTTGCGCTGACAAGTATGGCCCACGAAGCGCCGAAGTAGCAGGGAATGTTTTGCCAGGCGGTGACGTGTGCGAAATCTGCTGGCGTGTAGTAGTAAATCAAATACCCAAACACGCCGAGCCAGACGAGATTCACAAAACTTTCGAGCAGCAGTGATTCTACCGAGAATATAACCGCCCGTTGCAGCCGGTTTAATGCAGGATATCGTTCACGCAGCGTTAGATTCGCCCAATAGATATGAAGTCCGAACATACCCCAGAGCACGACAGAAAACTGCGATGTAAAGCTATCGTGAACCGGTAAGTATTTGTAATACCAGAGTGGTTCACCGAGTAGCAAGCCGTACACAGATTCAACCAATACCTCCCCGAAGATACCGATCAAAATAGCCGCACTGATATAGGCAACTGCTCGACGTTCTATCGTGAGCCACCGACGCGCGTAGAGCGAGTCGAGTGCATACACGACAAGGGCGATACCGATCGTGACAATGAGGACCGAAATGAAGTTCTGGTCGCTCATCGCTACTCGGTTACGGTCTCGATTTCTGCGCCAAGACTATTGAGGCGATTGGCGAAATCTTCGTAGCCGCGATTGATACTGTAGACATCGCGTAGTATCGATTTACCGGGCGCAGCAAGCATGGCAAGTAGAATAACGACCGACGGGCGAAGCGCGCTTGGCGCGACCACATCAGCGGCCTTCCATTTGGTTGGGCCATTTATATAGACACGATGTGGGTCAACCATCTCGATCGATGCGCCGAGTTTAGTCAGCTCGGTAAAGTAAATCGCGCGGTTCTCATAGCTCCAGTCGTGTAGCAAGGTGCGGCCGTTTGCTACTGTCGCGATCAAGCCAAGAAACGGCAAGTTATCCATGTTCACGCCTGGAAAGGGCATACAATGCAGCTTGTCTTTAGGCGCTTTCAGGTGCGATACGCCAAGAGTAATATCAACCAGTCGTGTACGGCCGTTGTCGGCGAGGTATTCATCGGACTGTTCGTACTTCAGGCCCATTTCTGAGAGAATAGCGAGCTCGAGTTCGGTAAACTCAATTGGCACGCGCTTGATTGAAATAGGGGACTTCGTAACCACGCCGGCGGCAATCAGGCTCATAGCTTCAATCGGGTCTTCGCTCGGCGAATATTCGACATTCTTGTTAATCGACTTCACACCACGGATTTTGAGTACGGTCGTACCAATACCGTCAATTTGTACGCCGAGTTTTTCAAGATAAAAACAGACGTCTTGCACCATATAATTCGGACTGGCGTTACGAATGGTCGTTTCGCCTTCGTATCCAGCAGCCGCCATGATAACGTTTTCAGTCACCGTGTCACCCCGCTCGGTCAGAATAATCGTGCGTGACGGACCTTTCGGATGAGAAATCGCGTGATAGTAGTCAGTGTTCGGTGCGGCTTCAACCTTGAGGCCAAATTCGTGCAAGCCGACCATATGCGGTTCAACGGTGCGCGTACCGAGGTTACATCCGCCAGCGAACGGTAGCTTGAAATCGTCGTATTCATGCAACAGTGGGCCGAGGAACATGATAATCGTACGAGTACGCTTTGCAGCGTCAACGTCCATGTTTTCAAGTTTCAGGCGTTTAGGCGGCGTAATCTCGAGATCATTTCCAGGTAGCCACTTACATTTGACATCGATACTCTCGAGCACCTCGATGATACGGTTGACTTCTTCGATGCGTGCGACACGGCGAAGGGTCGTCTTGCCTTTGTTGAGCAGGCTGGCACACAGAAGGCCGACAGCAGCATTCTTACTGGTCTTTACCTCGATAGAGCCAGCAAGTTGATTACCACCATTGATAATAAAGTTCGTTTTGCCAGATCGGTTTAGCCTGACGATTGGGCTCGCAAGTACGTCACTGATGCGTGCGACCATTTCCATGCTTAGGTTCTGACCGCCACGTTCGATACGGTTCACCGCAGACTGGCTGGTGCCGATTGCCTCGGCAAGTTCGGTCTGGGTCATACCGCGATCTTGCCTAGTTTTTTGAATAAGGGCGCCGATTTTTTCTAGATATGTCTCAGATTTCATTCTATGATTATATCATAGATGATATATTTGCAAAATATTCGTTGAGAATTTATACTAGCTGCATGGTATAACATGTGACAACTTGAGTGGGAAAAATTGAATAACGGAGGGAATTCCATGAAGGATGTTACAGTTGCAAATCTTATAGACGAAGAAGCGAAGCGCCAGCGTGAAGGCCTGGAGCTGATTCCAAGCGAAAACTATGTATCGGCTGATGTGCTTGAAGCGCTCGGCAGTATTTTTACGAATAAATATTCCGAAGGGTACCCAGGTAAGCGGTACTACGGCGGCCAGGAATTTACCGATCAGGTAGAACAGCTGGCTATCGACCGTGCAAAGGAATTGTTCCACGCTGACCATGCGAACGTTCAGCCACATTCGGGTGCGCCAGCGAACGAAGCGGTGTACTATGCGTGGCTTGAACCAGGCGACACGGTACTCGCGATGGATCTTGGCCACGGTGGTCACCTAACGCACGGTAACCCAATGACGCGTTCGGCGCATCTATACAACTTCATACCGTACAAGATGAAGAATATCGAAACAGGTGAGATTGACTATGATGAAATCCGACGCCTCGCCGAAGAGCATCAACCGAAGCTTATTCTTGCAGGGTTCAGCGCGTATCCGCGTGAGCTCGACTATGAAAAGTTCGCCGAAATCGGTCGTGCAATTCCAAACTGTCTATTGATGGCAGATATGGCGCACGTCGCAGGCTTGATTGCTGGTGGCGTCGCCGAGAACCCACTTGACCACGGCTTTCACGTCATGACGACCACGACGCACAAGACGCTCCGCGGTCCTCGTGGTGGCATGATCTTATCGAAGGGTACAGTATCGACACCACTGCGTGCACCAGAGAAGACGCTCGAAAATATTCCGACGCTTATCGATCGGGCAATCTTCCCTGGTACGCAGGGCGGTCCACACATGAACAATACGGCGGCAAAAGCGGTTGCGTTCGGCGAGGCACTCAAGCCGGAGTTCAAAACCTATGCCCAGCAGGTCGTCAAGAATGCCGCAGCCCTTGCAGACGCTATGCTCAAGCAAGGCTTCAACCTTGTAACTGGTGGTACAAGCAACCACCTGATTTTGGCAGACGTCGAGAAAAGCTTCGGTATTAACGGCAAGGTTGCCGAAGAAGCGCTCGACAAAATCGGTCTGACTCTCAACAAGAATGCCGTTCCTGACGACCCAAACCCGCCATTTCGTCCAAGTGGTATCCGGCTTGGTACCCCTGCGCTCACTACTCGCGGCATGACAGAAGGTGATATGCCAAAGATTGCGCACTGGATGCGCCAGGCGATTGATGCGCGCGACGACGAATCGGTGCTTGATACGCTCCGCGCTGAAGTAACGGCATTCCTTGCGGCTTACCCTGTTCCAACCGAACGTTAGGCAGTAAAGCATGAGGTGCGTACGTGCACGTTACGCTCCCAATAAAATATGCGGCTCAAATGAGCCGCATATTTTGGAGTGCTAACCGGCGACTATGCGCAAGTGACCGCACCGTTTACGGTTGTACCAGTTGCGGTACCGCCGTTGATGGCTTTAGTATTACCAATGACTGCGTCGTAGTAGGTAACCACGAAGCCAACGTCGTTGACGGTGTCATTACAAACTTTGTACTGGACAGTATCTTGAGTACTTGCGGTTGGAACAGCTTGAGATACTTTGCCTGCATCGTCAAGCTTTGCAGCATCTGGTTTACCTGGATCGTTGCTTCCATCGTTTTGTGTAAACTCAGGATATGAAGGGTATGTACCTTCGACCGTGTTCCATGCTTCTGCCTTCTTTGCAACCTGGCTCGCAAGACTTTGTGCGGCTGCGGCTTTACCACGGTTCTGCACACCGTTATATGCAACGATTGAGATTGCTGCCAAGATCGCGATAACGACGATGACGATAAGGAGCTCAACGAGGGTAAATCCGCGCTTGCTCAGGTTTGATGTTTTTGACATTTTAGGTGCCCCCTAATTATTATGTACTATGTGATAATCATAACAATCTGCTAAAAAAAGCGCAAGCATTTTAGTAGACGTACTCATCAGTTCTCGGCCTCAAGAACAGACTTTCAACCGGTGTAGTGCGTGGCGTCTGAGTCGTTCCGTCGCCAATCTGACCCTTGTCATTGACGCCCCAGCAGTACAGACGGCCAATCACGACCGCGCATTGTCGTTCGCCACTACCGACGAGCGCAGAAACTTTATTGCCTGTCAGTATACCTAGGCCATCATCGCTCGCAATTGGACTTGGGTTGCGTGATGCCACCGAGCTGCCAGCGCCCACGCCGTCGCGTGCGCCCCAACAATAGGCTCGTGTCGTCGCTTGGTCGCCCGAGCTGTAGGCCCGCGCACATGACGCCTGTGCCGTAGTTGATACTCCCGATATAGTCATCGCATTCGTCAGTGCACCCGTGCGGGTGATTGCGGTCGGTGATAAGACTCGTGTCGTATAATCGGTGCTTCCTGAGCCAACCTGACCGTTGCTATTCGATCCCCAGCAATATACTGTCGCGTCCGTGGTCGTTGACGTATAGGCTAAGGCACAGGTGTGTGCATCGCCGTCGTCATCGGTTATCAGGCTACCTGGACTGCCTTCAATCGCAACTGATATGAGTTTTTTACCAGAAATACCACCGGAGTTGACGCGGGTCGGTACATTTCGATCGGTGTGATCGCCTAAACCTAATTCTCCGTCGCCATTCTCACCCCAGCAGTACAGGTTTGACGAAGCAATCGCGCAGATGCTGCTTGCATAGGCGCCGCCCGAGGAAAGGCTCGAAACGGCTAGGGTGGCAATGTCGCCGCCGCCTGTCGTCTTTGCTGGTCCCGCGACTAAGACGGGTGAGGGCTGGATATTTGTCGCACCGCTTGCTGCGTTTCCGAGTTGGCCGCTAGTACCGTCGCCCCAGCAATACAGGTTACCGGTCGTCGCGAGTGCGCAGGCACTAGTCTGTGTCAGGCCGATACTTGCAATCGTCTTGCCAGCGAGCGCACCCTGAACACGTACCGGTACGGAGCTATCGCTATAGTTACCTTGGCCGAGCTGTCCTTTATCGTTATGACCCCAACAATATACTTCCTTGGTCTCGACGATCATACAGTTGAAATAGCCCGCCGACGCGATAGCCGTCGCTTTCTTGTTACCGATGCCACTCGCATACGAGCTACGCACGACGCTGACAGGCTGGAGCGAATCGGTCGTCGTGCCATTGCCGAGTTGCCCATAGGCATTGGTTCCCCAGCAGTACGGGCTCGAAGCAATGATGGTGCAGGTGCGTTCAATTGCGCTTGAAGATGCCTCGGGTGTCACTGATGTATTCCAGGTCAGTGCTTTTTTCTGGCCGACCTGATAAGTCTTGACGACCGTACCGCCACCAAGTACCTCCGCGTATCCGATAGAGGTAACGACTGCCGTCGAATCGGTGCTTGCCGAGCCGAGTTTTTCGACGCTGAAGCGTGTGCGGACATGACTATCGCTATATACATACGGATTTGAGCTGTAGGCATTTGCTGCACCCATGCAATCTGACGAAGGTGTTAAATTGGGTCGATCAGCTCCGCCGCCACCATAGTAATCGACACCCCATGTCTGGTGGTGGCTACTGGTATCGAGACATGACGATGCATAGGCCACGCCTGCTTCTGCAGCTTCGCTTGCCAAACGCAGATAATATCGCTCCTGCGAATTTGTAAATACCACCGACGCTTGCTGTAACAGTGCAAGCAGCACGATAAAAATCGATACCGTCATAAGAATCATGTACACCGCAATTGAGCCACGTCGGTTTTTCATACTAATTCATCCTCACGATTCGTAACGTTTGCGTAGAGGTCGTGCTTTTGGAATTGGTGATCTTGCCAATCTTGAGCGTTATGGTCGCTGCACGAGCGATAGAGAGTGCACCGGTATCGGTGTATTGATTTGGTAGCGCATCGGCACTTCTGTCCTGATGGTAATCGACTGAAAAGGCCAGCACATCCTCGGCGATTACTTCGTCGCGAGCTTTGCAAATCGACGGCCATGAGGCGATTGAGGCGCTGGGACAGGTTTGCTTTTGTATCTGCGTGGCACAGGTTGGTGTCGTCGTGTCGGTCAAAAATCGTTTGTATAGCGTAGCGTTATTCACAAAGTAAATCGCCCTGTAGGTCATGATTGGATTGAGTGTAAGCTGCGTGGCACAATCGTATGTTGCCGAATCTTGGTAGGCGACAGATCGGGTCGTTGCATTCTCGCGCACCGTCGTGGCTGGCAGTGACAAAATCATGACTCTGTCTGTCGAGCCTGTGCCGACGTAGTTCCAGCCCGCCACAGGTTGATACGGGTCAGAGTAGGGCGCGCTTACGCTGCTGTTAAATGCCGTCGAGGCACGTACGTCGTCTTCCATCCGATCGATGGCGAGCGATGATGTGATGTCATAGGTAGATTGGGCTGCGACCGTCTTTGCGTCACCGAGCGTTTTATCGAGTACGAGAATAAATGCCGTGATAATAAGCGGCAGTATCGTGATTACGATGGTAATCTCGATCAAGGTGACGCCTCGGCGCATGGCGCGATTAATAGGTCGTATACGTTGCATGGCTCACCTTTATGCCGTTACCTACTACAATGCTCGACTGGACTCGAATCGGAAAACCTTTTGCAGCTCCGTTACACCCGTATGGCGCATCCGCTATAACGGTTTCGGTCACTGTTCCCGGCAGGCCGCTTACGTTGACTGTCTTGCTCAGTAGCGTCACCGAGGCTGTCTCATCAGATACCGTGCAGGAAAACCACGACGGATTGGCACCATTGGCGTAGGTGCGTAAATTTGCATAGGCAAGATTGCTCGCCGTTGAACGCTGCGTGCTGCCTTCGCTGATGGCGAAAATACTGGTGAGTGATGAAAATAGACCGATAAAGACGACGCCGGCCAGCACGACGGCTACGATAACCTCGATGATCGAAAAACCGGCTTTTGGGTGTGAGGCTATCATTGCTGATGACTGCTTTCTACTGTCTTAATGACGTCATCGTCTTCGGTGTGGTAGTACAACACAAACCGTACACAGGGCGGGGTAGTCGTGCATAGCGTGCCGAACGCGTTGAATGGCTGATACGTATATTCATCGGTCGTCGGTGACTGCGTGGCGGTATCGGCGGCCACGCCGAGTGCCGGATCGGACATGAGCGGCGGTGTGAGCAACTCTTTGTTCGGTACCAAGCTTGAGATAGAGCCTGTCACTTGCTGAGTGGTCGGATAGGTCGAACCTGCGCCGGTTGGGCTTGATCGGTAATACTGCTCGAACAAAAGGGCGATTGATTTGACGTCGGTTGCGCGCTCTGCGTCACGAGATTGCTTTGTCGAACTGATCAACGCCGAGTCGACCCATACGACGCCAGTGACAAGTAGCGCCAGAAGTACGACAACAACCATCAATTCCAATAAGGTAAATCCGGTCTTATGACCTTGTGTGTTGCCCAATACACTCATGCTTACTGTAATTATACACGAGGGTCGGGAGCAGGAGAAGTAAGCAGTAGCGGTTCGCGCTCAATCGTGATGCGGAACGTATCGTTCACGGTCGTGATTATCTCTTGCATAGCCGCTTCGAGATCATGATAGCTTGTGGCAGATTCGTTGATCAGCACAAGGGCATTGCCGGTATGCACACGCATGCCGTGCAGCACTTTGCCTTTAAAACCGCACTGTTCGATTAGCCATCCGGTCGGTACTTTATGACGACCGTCGGGCATATCGTATGCCGGCATATCGGGATATTGGGTTTTCAGGTCGGTATAAAGCCAGTCTTCAATGAGCGCGTTCTTAAAGAATGATCCGCTGTTCGGGTGGGTAGCAGGGTCCGGTAACTTCGCGAAACGAATCGCAAGCACGCCTTCACGAATGACCATCGGTGAGAATGTGGTAATCTCATGCTCGTCGAAATAGCGCTGCAACGCTTCGTAAAAGGGCGGCTCCGGCGAAGCTTTTCGAAGCTTCATGCTTACGGCCGTAATAATATATCGTTCGTATGCTTCACCCCTGAAAATACTATGTCGGTAGGTAAACTTGCACTCTTCGGGAGTGAGTGTGACGGTTGACTGTGTTTTGGTGTCGTACGCTTCGACCGCCGTGATTACATCGCCGACTTCTTGTCCGTAGGCGCCAATATTTTGAACCGGCGATGCGCCGACCGTGCCTGGTATGCCGGACAAGGCTTCAATTCCGCTGAGGTGTTGTTCGACGGTACGCTTGACTGTGTCGTCCCAATCTTCACCGGCGCCAACGCGAATCGTCACGGTGAAATTATCTTCCTCTATGACTGAAAAGCCAGGAATACGGTTTCGAATCACCACACCTTCATAGCCGTCGTCAACGGCAATCGTATTGCTACCGCCGCCTAATATATAAGTTGGAAGCTGTTTCTCGTGTGCAAATGTGACTGCATCGGCCACGTCATCGACAGATTCGACATCGACAAAATAACGGGCAGGTCCGCCCAGGCGCATAGTCGTATGGTTGCTCAGGGCGATATCTTCGAGTAATTGCATATACGATTAGTATAACATTTGCGCGGCAGCGGTAGCCTTGAGTGGAAACTCCGCTTCGTCGAAGACAAAGCCCGCAACCATTGTCTCGCCGTCTTTTTTGCCGACAATACGTCCACGGTCAACGAACTGCACATAATGACCATCATTGTGTTTGATCCGATACGTCGTTTCATAGAGTGGCTTTTTGCCATCGAGGTGATCGGACATGTCTTGCATGATATGGGCATAATCCTCTGGGTGTACCAAATCTGTGAAGTGTCGATAGTGTATAAAATCGCTCGGATTACGGCCAATCATCTTTGCTTTGTTGGGGCTAAAGAAAATAACACCGCTCGGAAGCTCCATCCACCACCACGCTAACCCTATGGCCTCCATGGCTGTTTCGAACTTATCTAACTCTGCTCCACTTCCGAAATTCATCATACTATTGTATCATTTACGACTTCAGTATGCTGGATACCGGACGCTTCTGTCACAATCCCGTGCCGGGGTGACACGGTAGATAAAAATATGTTGAAGGATTAACAACAAAAACCTCGTATGCAAGCAAAAATCAAAAAAACTGGCCGCAAAAAAGAAATCCGTAGCGGAAATATTAGCTAAACTGGGTGTAGAAAATTACCGGCCTCTGTTCGGCGAGCGCGTCAGTAATTTCAGGAGTTTGAAGTATTGCCGGCAGCATATTTTTCTCGGTAGGATCTATAAAGCCAAACTCAGCGATTTCAAGTGTACCGTGTGTGGTGCTTTCCAGGTTAATGTCTTTGTAGTCGTCAGGGTTTTCTATGAGGAAGAAAAACTCCAGCTGCTCATCTTCTCCATGGCTCGTACTGCCCTTTGTCGCAAATTGTTGGACAAACACCAAGCGGCCGATAACAGGCGTAACGCCAGTTTCTTCTATCATCTCTCGTGTCAAGGCGTCATGTAACGACTCCATCGGGTCAACCCCGCCGCCGGGCGTGCACCACCAATCGCCACTCGATTTGTGCAGCTTTTGACCAAATAGCTTGCCATTTTCATATATGAGACCGCGAACACAGACTCGTCGTGCTTCTTGCATGAATTACTCCTAATGCATTTGATATAAGAAGCGTTAGTGGTTCGGCTCGTCCGAACGTGTACGCATAGCATGCGGGCTAGTAGCTCTAGTATATCAGAACAAAAAACTTCCGAAGCAGTCTGTATACCGGTTATTATTCGCTGGCCGGGGCGCGCATAATGGACTCAAAACGCCACCGACTAGTCGGATACGATAGGGCACACAGATACGACTGCAGCCAATTTTTTTGCCACGCCAAGACAACTTGAACAGCGCGCCATGATAAAATATGTCCACATGGCGCGAACAAACAAACACAAGAGTACAGTGCATAGCAATCAGAAAAAGGAATTCTTCGATTACATAGTATATTTTTTTACTATAGCAACACCTCTGTTTGAATTGCCTCAAGCTTATGCAATATATGCAAATAAAAGTGCTGAGGATGTTTCGATGCTTACATGGAGCTTTTTCTTAATCGATAACCTTGTTTGGATCGTATATGCAATAAAACGGCGAGTCATCCCGCTATTGATCACAACAATACTATACCTAGCAATTGAAGCGCTTGTTGTTATTGGCATTTTCGTATATCGATAGACTTCAGGAATTCGCCGTTCAAATAAAAAACACCGACAGGTAGCGATCCTTGTGTCGATGTTTTTTATATGGAGGGCCAGGTGGGGCTTGAACCCACGACACCCTGCTTAAGAGGCAGGTGCTCTAACCAGCTGAGCTACTGGCCCATGACGTGTATCAGGGGCCAGTATAGCAAATCAGCCTCAATCTGTCTACGGGTTAGTAGCTACGAGTTGTGCTGTAGTCAGGGAAGGTAGAAGAGGGCATTGGGTTGTTACGCTGCTGCAGACCGCTGAGGACGCCAAACATCATGCCAAGTGCGACGAGTGCGATGTATAGACCATAGAGAACGAGAATCACGATGAAGATGATTCGTGCCCATGATTTGTCGTGTTCGCTTGCCGTCAGCGGTTTGCCTTCGCCGTCAACTCGCTTACCGAGGTATACCATAAAGAAGTCGACAGCTGCCCAGATTGCGAGCACTGGAACGATCAGAAAACCGACCAATACGAACATCAATGGAAAAGCTGCGATCGCTAGTCCGAAACGTATCCAGCCCTGTACCTTCCGGCCGAGATACACTTGGTGTAGGCCGTAGTAGCCGAGCGATACGGTCATCAAAAATGCCGCAAGGAAATTTCGTGAGCCGCGATCCTGGGCCGCTGGCGCTTCGACTGCCTGATCATGGGTCGGAGCCACCACTGGCTCAGGTACTACACTCGGCTGCGCAAGTGGTTCTGGAGCTTCAGTCGGTGTATTTTCTGGCTCGCTCATTGCTGGCTGCGCTGGTTCGGCGGCTGACTGTCCTGTTTCTGGTGTCGACTCTGCCGGAGTAGCCATTTCAGGTTGTATCGGCTGCTCGACTGGTGTCGATTCGACAGGTTGTGGTCCGACTTCTGGTTGCTGTTGGTCTTTCGGTTGCTGATCTTGGTCCATTGTTCCCCCTTATTGTTATTGCCAGTATAAGACAAATGTCCTAGCGCTGCAAAATAGGGACTAGAGAAATCCACGCCATATCTGTTATACTGTGAATCAGCACGCACCCGTAGCTCAGCGGATTAGAGCACTGGTCTTCGGAACCAGGTGTCGCACGTTCGAATCGTGCCGGGTGTACCATGTAAAGTGACCGCCTCGAGGCGGTCTTTTTACGTCTTGCGGTATATACTGCTCGCTCATCTGAGTGACCTCTCGGTACTTCACTAACCCTAGTATTTCATGCTAAAAAAGGGTATAATCAAGCGAAGTTATGAAGAATCTCAATCAAAAAGGCCAGGCGCTGGTTCATCACTTGCAGTCTGAAGATACACGCGTCGATGAACGCGTCGAGGCAGAGCGACGAGTCGAAAAAATCAACGTCGTCGGCGCCGGCGGAGCCCTAACAGCGGCATACGAGCAGTTACGAAACGCCGCCGAAAACACCGAAGAGCATTTGCTGTTACAAAATGCGATCCGACGGTTTTATCGCCAGCTGTTCATAACCCGCGACCACAACCTTGTCTCGCGTAGCGGAAACGAGCTTGCGGTCGAGCTGACACTCGCAGGCTACTTGCCGAATGATTCGCTGACGCGCCAGCAAGTCGATGAGATTTCTCGGCTCGCGACCCGCTACTACGATGCCTACGAAACGATTCAGTCGAACCGCAATGTCGCAACCGACCGTGGCGGCAAATGGGCGCTTGATGTCCTTGCAGTGCGTGTCGAACATCTGCTAAACGACCATGGTCGCGAAGCGGCGTTTATCGAGTTTGCCTATACGCAATTAGAAGACATGCTCGATGCGGAATCGACGCTCGGCCACAAGACGGACGATTTCGGCGTATTGCTCTATATTGCGCTGCAGCGTTCACTGTTGAAGCT
>DATJGX010000035.1:0-5121 GCA_035494435.1 Patescibacteria group bacterium
GTTGAGTACTACTCACGCTAAGGGTAAGGAGTTACAAATATGTCTAAAGTCATTCACAACCCAGCACTTGCACGTGTTGACGACAATGGTGCGAATTCAAGCACCTTCGTGATCGAACCGTTGCACGCTGGTTATGGCAACACGCTTGGTAACAGCCTTCGCCGTGTATTGCTAAGTAGTATCCGTGGTGGCGCAATCGTTGCATTTCGCATCGAAGGTGCGACGCACGAATTCACCACCGTTGATGGCGTCAAAGAAGACGTCGTCGACATCATGCTCAATCTAAAGAGCATCAACCTGGTTTGCCACAGTGACGAACCAGTAGAAGTCCGTATCGAGAAAAAAGGCACCGGTGTTATTACCGCTGCTGACATCAAGACCACTGCTGACGTCGAAGTTGTTAACCCTGAACAGGTTATCTGCACCGTCGATGATCCGAAAAAGACTGTTCGTTTCGACCTCGTTGTCGAAGCTGGCCGAGGCTACCGAAGCATCGAAGAGTCGAGCACCGAACGTCTGCACAGCGATATGATCGCCCTTGACGCTGCATTCAGTCCTGTACTGCGTGTCCGCTACAAAGTCGACCCAACCCGTGTCGGTCAAGAGACCAACCTCGATAAGCTCGAATTGACCATCGAAACCGACGGTTCAATCAGCCCTCGCGACGCATTCGAAGAAGCAGCAGCACTGCTCGTCAACCAGTACAGCGCCCTTGCGGGTAGCACAACTGTCGAAGCCGCTCCTGCCCTCGGTCAAAACGAGGAAGAAGACGATAGCCAACTTAATACACCAATTGAAAATCTTAACCTGTCTGCACGTACTGCGAACGCACTCGTTAACAACGAAATCCGTACCGTACATGACCTCGTAACGCTTTCTGAACAAGAATTGCGCGAGCTCAAGGGCTTTGGAAGCAAGGCACTTGATGAAGTTAAAGAGAAATTGGCGGAATTGGAGCTCTAAATGCACAGACACGGATACCAAGGACGCAAGTTCGGACGCGAGCGCGACCAGCGCCGTGCCCTCTTGAAGGGCCTGGCTACGAGTCTCGTTGAGCATGGTTCAATCGAAACCACGCTTCCGAAAGCCAAAGAACTTCGTCGATATATCGAAAAGCTCATTACGAAGGCCAAGAAAGGCGACCTCGCGAACCGACGCATGGTTATTGCCGGCCTGAGTACTCAAGAAGCTGCCTTCAAGCTTGTAGATGAAATTGCACCACAGCTAACCGGTCGCACCAGCGGCCACGTGCGTGTCGTCCGAACTCGTGTTCGTACTGGCGACGCCGCACAGCTTGCTCGTATCAGTTTCGTTGACGAGCTCAAACCAGTAGAGAAAGGAGCGAAATAATGGCAAAGACTTTCGTTCAAAAACCAGCTGACGTAACCCGTAAATGGGTTGTCGTCGACGCGAGCCAGGCACCACTTGGCCGCACAGCTACGCTCATTGCCAAGCACCTTATCGGTAAGTACAAGCCGAACTACACGCCTCACGTCGATGGTGGTGACTACGTCATCGTCGTTAACGCACAGCAGGCTATGGTAACCGGCAACAAAGATCTCAAAAAGATTTACTACCGACACAGTGGATTCCCAGGCGGTATCAAAGATGCTCGTCTTGAAGAAGTTCGCGAGAAGTTCCCAGAACGAATCATCGAACGTGCTGTAAAAGGTATGCTGCCAAAGAACAAGACGCTTGAACAGCGTATGCAGCGCCTGAAGGTATATGCCGGTCCTGAGCATGCTCACGCCGCACAAAAGCCAGAGAAAGTAGAGGTTAAGTAATGGCTGATTCTAAATACTTCTACGGTCTTGGTCGACGCAAAAGCGCAACCGCTCGCGCTCGTCTGTACAAAGGCAAGGGTACGATTACTATCAACGACAAGACTGCCGAAGATTATCTCGACGGCAACAAGTCTTTGCTCGCTGAAGTTACCGACCCGCTCGCCGTTGTCGGCAAGCAAAAAGACTTTGATGTCACCATCAAGGTAAGTGGTGGCGGTATTAGCGGACAAGTCGACGCGATTAAGATGGCGATTGCAAACGCTATCACCGTCGATGCGACTGACCTCCGTAGTACACTCAAAAAAGCCGGCTTCCTGCGTCGCGATCCTCGCGAAAAAGAACGCAAGAAATACGGTCTTCGTTCAGCGCGTAAGCGTGAACAATACTCGAAGCGTTAATACTATACGCTCAACGACTCACTACCTCCGCTCACTGCGGAGGTTTTGTGTTGGCGTGATATACTAAATCTATAGTACTCATGCATAGAATTCGCATGATAAACAATATCTAACGGAGCACACCCATGGTCTCTGATCTCGAAACACTCATACAGTTCGCTCCTGTATCAACCAATCCGACTGCTATCGCCGCGTTGCTCGATTTCGTACAAGAGCGGCTGATTCGACGTGGCCTCCATGTCACGCGAATCGAACACAATCACACGTATAGTCTGTACGCATCGACAACAGGCAAATCACACACTCGTGTACTACTTCAGGGCCACGTCGATGTCGTCCCGAACGGTCAAGCATTTCGACGCGATGGAGACCGCATTTACGGACGCGGCAGCTACGATATGCTGTTTGCAGTCTCCTCGTATCTTCGGCTTATCGACGAGCTTGACGACCCTTCTGCACACGATATCGGCTTGCTACTCACGGGCGACGAAGAACTTGGTGGACTCGATGGCGTCGGTGCACTCATGAGTAAGCCACACTACACCTGCGATGTCTGTATTACTCCCGATGCAGGCGATGCATTCGGCGATCTGAGCATTGCCGCGAAGGGAATTTATCAGCTGATTATTGAGGTGACCGGACGAGCACATCATGGCTCGAGGCCATGGGAGGGGGACGGTGCAGCGGCTAAGGCTGCACGACTGGTTTCGATACTACAAGACGACTTTGATACCGACGATCCCACGAACTCGACCCTCACTGTTTCGTACATCGAGGCGGGGCAGGTGACTGCACTCAATCAAGCGCCTGGCACGGCACGTATCGGTCTTGATGTCCGCTTTACGGATGATGTCGCCTACGAACATATGGCTACTCGCATTCAGTCGGTATGCGCCGACTTTGACGCATATATACTCGAACAAAGACGCAGCGAGGCGTTCGAGCTTGATGTCGAAAACAGATTTGTCAGCGAGTTTTTAGAGCAGTATGCCCAAGCAATCGAACGGCAGCCACAGCTATCAAAGGCACACGGCTCATCCGATGCAAGATTTTTTGCCGCGCACGGCATACCAGTCATTATGCTCCGCCCCGACGGCAATGGTGCGCACGGTGACGAAGAATGGCTTTCGCTGTCTTCATGGGAGCAGTTCCATCGATTGCTTGATGGCTACGTACGGAGCGTATCGAAAATAACTCCGTAGCGAATGCTTGCGCATGGTCTCGTCAGCTGGTATGCTCGTGACATGACTCATCTGCAAAGCAACGGAGCGTATTGGTTTACCGACAGATCTTCTGGCGGTTTGTTCCGTGTTTTGTAGACACACTAAAAAGTACTGATCAACCCGCCAGTAGGCGGTTTTTTATTTACGAAAGGAGAACGACATGAGAGAACATCAACCCCGTCCCGACACACTGCCCCTGCACGCAACGTCCGAGCAAGTACGCTGTCGCTACATCGCGCCAGGGCTGGCCAGCCGTGCCTTTTTACTTGCTGGCTACGACATGAGTCCGCCCGATGCCATAGCGCGTGCGCTCGAATTAGGGCTTATCGTAGTCGAAGAGACCGAAGGTGCGGTATAATGAAAGCAATGAGTAAAACGGTGATTCTTACAGGCCTCCGCGCCAACAACGATCTGACGATTGGCAACTATTTTGGTGCCATGCTACCGATGATTGATATGGCGAAATCACGCGCCAGCGACTACCAAGTCAATATGTTTATTCCTGATCTGCATAGCTTTACAACGCCGATCGACCACAACAAGCTGCAAGAACAAATCATGCACAATGCACGCGTGTTTGTCGCAGCCGGTTTGCCGCTCGATAACGACGATATCCATCTTTATCGCCAGAGTTACATTCCGGCGCATAGCGAACTGACTTGGATTCTTGATTGCTTTACCGGCATGGGCGAGATGAGTCGTATGACCCAGTACAAAGACAAGTCCGATAAGTTGAGCGAACAGCAAATCAGTGTCGGCCTGTTTAACTATCCGGTCCTGATGGCAGCCGACATCCTGCTGTACGGCTCAAAGTACGTGCCGGTCGGCGATGACCAGACGCAACACATTGAATTTGCCCGCGATATCGCGGAGCGCATGAATAACCGTTTCGGCGAGCTGTTCGTCGTGCCAGAGCCAGTACTTAAACAACACGAATTTTTCGGAAAAGACCAGGGTCTACGCATCATGGATTTGCTGAACCCAGAAAAGAAAATGAGCAAATCTGACGATACGGGCAAGGGTGTTATATTCCTGAGTGATGAGCTTGAGGAAGCAGCCAAGAAAATCATGAGCGCCACGACCGACAACCTAGCGCACGTGCGCTACGACCGCGACAATCAGCCAGGTATCAGTAACCTCATTGAAATTCTCTCGCTGCTGCGTAAAGTCCCTAAGCAAGCAATCGTTGACGAATTCGGCGGCATGGATCGCTACGGCGATTTCAAGCGAATCGTCGCGGATGAACTGAAAGTATTTTTGAGTACGTTCCAGTCTGAACTTGCTGCTGTCGACGACGCTCGCATTCAGGCAAAGCTGGAACAGTCCGAGACGATGATGCGCGAGCAAGCCGCTACGACGCTACTACGCGTTCAGCAAGCCGTCGGATTGCGTGCGAACGAGTAGCTCATGAAAGTTAGTATCCGAACCTGCCTGAACGTTCTGCGCCTTTTCGGTGAAGCAGATGAACTCGATGTACCAAAAAACATCGAACGTCTCGAAATTTCACACCCGAGCAAAATCAACACGCTCGCTGTATTTAGGTTTAAATTCCGTCGCTACGCCCTGTTATTCGATGACACAGCGGAAGACGATGTACAGTATATCGAGCTAGAGCTCATGCGCGCGCTTCCTGTGACTGACGGCGAGTTGCTTGAAAATCCGCAACATGTTGGCAGCTACGGCATGCCCTACGAAGGCAAAGACTGCTACCTCTAT